>JAGXTB010000052.1 GCA_018334165.1 Sphingomonadales bacterium
CGACAAGCTGCTGTGGTTCCTGCGGCTGGCGGCCAGCCGCAGCTTCGCGCAGCACTGGGTGCAAGATGGACATATCCGGCTGAACGGACGGCGGATCGAAAAGCCCGGAACCAGCATCAAAGCGGGCGATGTGTTGACCTTGCCGATGCGTTCGCGGGTCAAGGTGATCGAGGTTGCGGCCCTTCCCGCTCGCCGCGGCCCGGCCGAAGAAGCACAAAGCTGCTATCGCGTGCTTGACGAGCGCTTGGCAAATCCCATAGCAGGCGAAGCACAAAGCCAATCCTCAGGGGACCCGATACCATGACCTATGTCGTCACCGACGCCTGCATCAAGTGCAAGTACATGGACTGCGTCGAGGTCTGCCCCGTTGATTGCTTCTACGAGGGCGAGAACATGCTCGTCATCAACCCCAGCGAATGCATCGATTGCGGTGTGTGCGAACCTGAGTGCCCGGCCGAAGCGATCCTGCCCGATACCGAAAGCGGGCTGGAGCAGTGGCTGGAGCTCAACAACAAGTATTCGGCCGAATGGCCCAACATCACCACCAAGCGCGAATCCCCCGCCGATGCCGACGAGCACAAGGGCGAAGAGGGCAAGTTCGACAAGTACTTTTCGCCCGAGCCCGGCGAGGGTGATTGAGGGAGTTCTCGCCGCCTGACGGCGGTGCGGAAAGCCCGTCCGGGCTTTCCTGCCAGGTCGGGCCGGGGGAGCGGGTCGGCCTGGCGAAGCTATTCGCGGAGGCGAATAGCGCACCAAACAAGCAACAGATTCTCGCCTCTGGCAATTTTGTTGCGGATATGCTACACAATGGCCAACGGGCGCGGGATTCCTCCTCCTGCGGCGAAGACGCATCTTGAAAGGCGGGACACGAAACAGCGGAAATTGGCTTGATCGGACCGGGGCACACCTTGGTCCGGAAGGGTGGCAGGATTGACTCTCGATCCCTGTCGGTTCCGTTCAGATCCCGCGAGTGAAAGGACGTACCTGTAATGACCAAGGCCCAGGCCTTCGATGTTGGCGACTACGTTGTTTATCCCAAGCACGGCGTTGGCCGGGTGGTTGAACTGCTTGAGCAGGAAATCGCCGGGATGCAGCTGGAGCTTTATGTGCTGCGCTTCGAGAAAGAGCGCATGACCCTGCGCGTGCCGGTCAGCAAGATCGAATCGATCGGAATGCGCAAGCTTTCCAGTGACAAGACGCTGCGTGAAGCACTCGATACGCTCAAGGGCAAGCCCAAGGTCAAGCGCACCATGTGGTCGCGCCGCGCCCAGGAATACGAAGCCAAGATCAATTCGGGCGACCTCGTCTCGATCGCCGAAGTGACCCGCGACCTGTTCCGCGCCGACGACCAGCCCGAGCAGAGCTATTCGGAGCGTCAGATCTTCGAAGCGGCCAGCTCGCGCCTGGCCCGTGAACTGGCCGCGATGGAGAAGACCGACGAGCCTTCGGCGCTCAAGAAGATTCTCGCGATCCTCAACGAGCATGCGCCCAAGTACTATGCGGAAACGGCCACGGCCTGAACCTTCCGCCATAGCGAATCGCTAAAGGGCCGTCCCGCCGGGGCGGCCCTTTTTCGTTGCCTCTTGCACAGGCCGCATTGCTGTATTATATCGCCAACACACAAGAGGGAGTTCGGCTGATGAAACTGAAGTTCGGCAAATTCGCCAAGGCGCTTGGCCCGATCATCGCGGTTGCCCTGGCAGGCGCGGTTGCTGGCTGCGATGGCAATGTCACCTTTAATGGAGAACAGGGCAAACCGCTCGCCGAACTCGACCTCTCGGGCAAGGCCCCCGAAGAGCTGGTCCTGGCCGGGCCTGACGAAGTTCGCGTCACCACCGGTGACAAGCTGGCGATTACTGTCGAGGGCGATCCCGAAGCCACGGACCAGCTCCGCTTCAGCCTGAAGGATGGCAGCCTGGCGATCCACCGCAAGGACAAGATGTTTGGTTCGGGCGACAAAGTTGCGATCGTCAACGTGACCATGCCCGCTCCGCGCGAAGTGGTGATGGCCGGATCAGGCAAGATTTCTGCCGCACAGCTGGCCAGCAAGGCCGAAGTGACGGTCGCCGGATCGGGTACGATCGAATCGAATGGCGTCGCGGGCGAATTGCTGGGCGTGACGATCGCCGGATCGGGCAACTTCCGCGCGGCCGGCAATGTGAAAAGCCTCGAAATGACCATCGCCGGCAGCGGCTCGGCGCAGATGGATGCGCTCAAGGTCGACAAGGCCGACGTTACCATCGCCGGTTCCGGCAGCACCACTTTCGCCTCTGACGGCGATGTCGATGCCAACATCGCGGGTTCGGGCAATGTTACCGTGAAAGGCCGCGCCCGCTGCACCGTCAGCACAATGGGATCGGGCACGCTGGTTTGCGAGACCCCGGTTCAGCAGAAGGACGGCGATGCGCCCAAGGCTCCGGAGCCGCCCAAGGCGCCCGAGGCACCCAAGACCTAGTTGGCGGCGCGGCGCAGCCGATCGTTCAAGGCTGCGCCAAGCCCCTGATCCGGTATCGGCGCCACAGCCACTTTGGGCTGCGGCGCCGTGGCTGCCAGATGAAGGCAGGCATAGAGCCGTGCTGCCGCTTCGGCGAGATCGCCTGCGGGGCTGAGGCTGACCTCGCCCGGAACCGAGCCAAACCCGATCAGGAATTCATCCGCTGCGGCCGTGCTGGCACCCAGCCGCACTGGCTTTCCGGGCGAATAGTGGCTCGCCAATTGGCCCGGCGCCTCGATCTCGGGGCGGGTCATGACGTCAGGTGCTGAACCCAGAATCGCGGAAATTTGCGCCTCGCCAATCGGTCCCAGCCGCAAGAGCTGCCAGCTGCCATTGTCGCGCAAGGCGACAATCGTGCTTTCCAGCCCGGCGTTGCAGGCCCCGCCATCGAGCACCAGCGGGATCCGCCCGGCGAGCGATGCGGCGACATGTTCGGCCGTGGTCGGGCTGACCCCGCCCGAGCGATTGGCGGAAGGCGCGGCCAGCGGCAGTCCGGTCTCTTCCAGCAAGACCCGTATCGCCGGGTGCGCCGGGCTGCGCAGTGCAATTGTCGCTAGTCCTGCGGTAACTGCAGGGGCGATTCGCGCATCTGCGCGCAGCGGCAGGACCAATGTCAGAGCGCCTGGCCAGAACGCTTGCGCCAGCTTGCGCGCACGGTCGTCGAAAAGGGCTATCTGCTCGGCCTGTTCGCTCGAAGCGACGTGGACGATCAGCGGGTTGAAGCTGGGCCGCCCCTTGGCACGATAGATTGCCGCTACGGCATCTTCGCTGTCGGCGCGGGCAGCCAGGCCATAGACCGTCTCGGTCGGCACCGCGACAAGCTCACCAGCGCGCAGCAGTGCTGCGGCAGCGGCGATTCCGGCCAGATCGGCCGGAACTATCTGCACCTTGCCCGTCATGCGCTCCCGCTATAGGCGGTTGACGACAAAGCCAAGGAAAAGCGCGATGATGGAGTTCAGCCCTGCCACCGCCGACCAGGTCCTGGCGATCCGGGTCAATGCCGGGATCGAGGAACTGGCCAGCCACGACCGCTTCGCCGCCGCCAGCGCGGATATGGTCGAGGCAATCGTCGAAGGGATCGGCCAGTTTGCCGCCGGGGAGTTCGCGCCGCTCAACCGCCTGGGTGACCTGGAGGGCGCGAAGCTGGCCAATGGCACGGTCAGCCTGCCGGCAGGTTTTGCCGAGGCCTACCGGGCCTATGTCGAACAGGGCTGGAACGCGATCTCGGGCGATGAGCAGTTCGGCGGGCAGGGCCTGCCCTTCACGCTGGCCAGCAATGTGATCGAGAACCTGGGCAGCGCCAACATGGCCTTCACCCTGCTGCCGCTACTGACCGTGGGGGCGATCGAGGCGATTGCGCACCATGGCAGCAAGAGCCAGAAGGCAGCCTATCTTGCCAAACTGATCAGCGGCGAATGGTCGGGCACGATGAACCTGACCGAACCGCAAGCCGGTAGTGACGTGGGGGCACTGCGTACCACAGCCGTACCCGCAGAGGACGGCAAGTGGCACATCAAGGGCACCAAAATCTTCATCACTTGGGGTGAGCACGACCTGGCGGGCAACGTGGTCCACCTGGTGCTGGCGCGCACCCCGGGCGCGCCGGCCGGTAGCCGCGGGATCAGCCTGTTCATCGTCCCCAAGTACCACGTGAAAGCCGACGGCAGCCTGGGGCCGCGCAATGACCTGCGCTGCGTCAGCCTGGAGCACAAGCTGGGGATCATGGCCAGCCCGACCTGCGTAATGAGTTTTGGCGACAACGATGCATGCCTGGGCGAAATGATCGGCGCGGAAAACGAGGGCCTGAAGGCCATGTTCACGATGATGAATTCGGCACGGATCAATGTCGGCAACCAAGGGGTGCAGATCGCCGAGCGCGCGTTGCAACAGGCCAAGGCCTATGCCCGCGATCGGGTTCAGTCGGCGCGGGCTGGTTCGCCCAGCCGGGAATCGGTCGCGATTGTTGAGCATCCCGATGTGCGGCGCATGCTGCTGCGGATGCGGGCCTTGACCGAAGGCGCACGGGCGCTGCTCTATTACACCGCCGGCATGGTCGATCGCGGTGCGCTTGGCATCGAAGGGGCACAGGCCCGTGCCGATTGTCTGGTGCCTTTGCTCAAGGCTTGGGGCACTGATATTGGCTGCGAAGTCGCGAGCCTTGGCGTGCAAATCCACGGCGGCATGGGCTTCATCGAGGAAACCGGCGCAGCCCAGCACTACCGCGATGCCCGGATTGCGCCGATCTATGAAGGCACCAATGGAATTCAGGCCGCCGATCTCGTCACCCGCAAGCTGGGTTACGAAGGCGGCGGCGTCCTGGCGTCACTTTTTGCTGATATCGCGAGCGATTGCGGCGATGCGCCAGAGATTGCCGAGCTGGCCAAAGCCTGCGCCGGGATCGCGGATTGGATGAGCAACGAGGCCAGCCTTGACGACAAGCTCGCCGGTTCGGTGCCGCTGTGCACGATGAGCGCGGTGGCGGTGGCCGGGTGGCAATTGCAGCGCCAGGCCCGCGACGGCGCGGGCGGCGAGGCCAAGCGCGTGGTGGCGCGGTTCTTTGCGACGCAGATCGCCACCGAAGCCTTGGGGCTCAAGGCCGCGGCCACAGCCGGGGCGGGCCTGCTCTATGCCCTCGACACCGAGGCCTTGGCGGGATGAGCGACGAACTCCCCCGGATCGCCGCGGCGCTCGAGCGGCTGGCACCGCCGACTACGACCGAAACCGACTGGATCGGCGCTCCGGCCTATGTCTGGGACGGCACAGCGCGTGCGGTTGCCGCGATCAGCGCTCCGCCGCTCGACCTGCTCAAAGGGATCGACGCGCAGAAAGACACGGTCAGCGACAATGTCGCGCGGCTAGCCGCAGGTCACGCTGCGCACGACATGCTGCTGTGGGGCGCGCGCGGGATGGGCAAGTCGGCACTGCTGCGCGCTGCTGTCCTGGCCGCACAGGAGAACGATGCAGGCACCATCGCGCTGGTCCAGGTTGCGCCCGAAGCGCTTGCCACCCTGCCCGCACTGTTTGCCGCCCTGGCGGGACAGCCGCGCCGCTTTCTGGTCTTTATCGACGATCTGGGCTTCGAAGACGGCGACAGCGCCGGACCGCGCGCGCTGCGATCGTGGCTGGAAGGCGGAGTCGAAGCGCGGCCTGGCAATGTCCGCCTGGCTGTCACCTCGAACCGCCGCGCAATCGTTCCCCGGCACCTCAGCGAGCAGGACGATCCGATCAATCCGCGCGACGCGGTCGATGACAAGTTGGCCTTGGCCGACCGCTTTGGCCTGTCAGTAGGCTTCCACAATTGCAGCCAGGACGATTATCTGTCGATCGTCGGCGGCTATTGCGCTGCGCACGCCCTCGCCTGGGACGAGCACGAAGCCCTCGAATGGTCCAAACGCCGCGGCGCCCGCTCAGGCCGAGTGGCCTGGCAATTCGTCACCGAACTGGCCGGGCGGGCTGGGCTGCTGATCTAAGCCCCTATTGCTGCCGCACCGTCGAGTCCTGGCCCAAAGTTGCCTTGTACTGGGCATTGGGGTCGCTGCTGATGCTGCGCTGCGGGGGCATGCGGCCGGTGACGACTTCCTTGAGCGCGGGTGCGGGGGCGGCGCCCGGGGCGATCACCCGCCAGATGATCCCGGCGGTATCGTCGCTGATCAGCAAAGCGCCGTCCTTGGCCCAGGCCACCCAGGTCGGGCGGCCGCGGGTGGTGCCTTCGCCGGTCAGGAAGCCGGTCAACAGCGGCACCGGCAGCCCGGTGGGATTGCCGTTGGCATCGAACTTCACGAAGACCACGTCATAGCCTGACAGCGGAGTGCGGTTCCACGATCCGTGCCGCGCGATCACCGCGCCATTGGTGAAGTCAGGCCCCAGCCGCTCGCCGCCCTTGACGAAGACCAGGCCGAGGGGCGCGACATGCGCGCCCAGCGCATATTCAGGCTTGCGTACGAAATCATCGAGAAATTCCGGCGGGGCAGCCTTCACCCGGTCATCGTCGTGCTTCTTGAACCAGACCCACGGCCAGCCATAGTGCGCGCCGACCGGCACGTTGGTCAGATAGTCCGGCACCAGATCGGGGCCGAGCATGTCGCGCTCGTTGACCACGGTCCACAACTCGCCGCTGTGCGGGTTCCAGTCGAGCCCGTTGGGATTGCGCAGCCCTTGCGCATACTGGCGGCCATAGTCGTCCTTGGTCAGATCTTTTTCCCAGATCGCGGCGCGGCCCTTCTCGATCTCCATGCCATTCTCACCAATGTTCGAGGCCGAGCCGACCGCGACATAGAGCCGGTTGGTGTCCTGGCTGAGCAGGATATTGCGCATCCAGTGATTGCCGGCGGCGGGCAGGTCCATCACTTTGCGCGGATCGCCGGCCAGCGCGGTTTCGCCCAGTTTGTAATCGAACACGATCACCGCATCGTGGTTGGCAACATAAAGCCGGTCATCGGCCCAGGCGAGGCCCGAGGGCGAGGCCAGGTGCTTGTCTTCGAGCAGAGTGAACTTCGCCTCGGCCGTGCCGTCACCGTCGCCGTCGCGCAGCAGGACCAGCCGATCAGGCGAAACGCCGCGCGCGCCAGCGCGCTTCATCAAGCCCTTGGCGATCCGGCCGGTGATCCCCGAACCCATATTGTCGCCCGGCGCATCGGCCTCAGCGGCGATGACATCGCCGTTGGGCAGAGTGTAGATCACCCGCGGATGGTTGAGCCCTTCGGCGAAGCGGACGACCTGCAGGCCTTTGGCGGGGGTCGGGGCTTCTCCGGCCTTCCAGCCGACCGGCTTGGCGATCGCCACCGAGGGGATATTCTCTGGTTTGGGCTCAACCAGCACCGGATCCTTGCCCGACAGCTCGTCAAGCGTGTGCTGGGCGGGGGTGCCGCGCCAGACCCAATAGGAGAACGCGCCAAGGACCAGGAGGACGACGGCGAGGGCGACAAGCAGCTTGCGTTTGGTCGACATGGCGTCAGAGATAGGGCCAAGCCGCGCGGGCGGCAACCGATTAGGCGAGACTATGTATCAATTTGCCCCCGATCCCGGCCAGCCCAAGGCCGAGCTTTACGAAGATCTGGCTAAGGCAGCCGCCACGCTGGTCGCCGGAGAGCGCGATCCGGTGGCCAATATGGCCAACCTTTCGGCGCTGCTCTGGCAATTCGTGCCGCAGCTCAACTGGGCCGGTTTCTACCGCATGGTCGATGGCGAACTCGTGCTGGGCCCGTTCCAGGGCAAGCCCGCCTGCATCCGTATCCCGCTGGACCGCGGCGTCTGCGGCGCGGCGGCGGCGAGCGGTACAACCCAGCTGGTCGAAGATGTCCATGCCTTTCCCGGCCATATCGCCTGCGATGCCGCCAGCCGCAGCGAACTGGTGGTGCCGGTGATCCGCGATGGGCAGGTCTTGGCCGTGATCGATCTCGACAGCCCGGAACCGGCCCGTTTCGACGGTGAAGACGCCGCCGGGATCGAACGCCTCGCCGCGCTGATCGCACCGCTGCTCTGACGCCAACACATCACTGTCAATCCGCACCGTTTCGGGACAGCGCTGCTGCAATGCGGTTACTGCGCTTGGAACTGTGCGGTCCCTGATGCTAAATTCCGAGTTAACGCCGGAATCGCCCGGCCACTCAGGGGATTGCCATGAAGTCTCGACGTCTCAAAGTGCCGCTGCTGGCCGCGCTGTCGCTCGCCTTTGCCGCGCCGGCACTGGCCCAATCGGATCAGGCCCCGATGCCCGATCCGCGGCCCGAATGGCCCGGCGCTCATGGCGCGGCACCGCATCATGGCTATGACCGCGTCGCTTACGAGCGGGCTCGCGCCGACTGGCTGGCGGAATGCCGCGCCAATCGCAGCAGCTCGGGCAAGACCGTCGGCGGCGTGGTGCTGGGCGGACTGGTTGGCGGCGTGATTGGCAACCGGGTGGCCGGGCGCGGCAATCGCACGGTCGGCACTGTGGTCGGCGCGGCCGCCGGTGCGGCTGCGGGCGGAGCGATCGGCAATGCCGCCGATCGCCGCGAGACTCGCGATTACTGCGAAGCCTATCTCGATCGCTACACCAGCCATGCACCGCAGGGCTATTACGGCCACGGCCAGCAAGTCTCCTGGGGCTATGCTCCGGTGACGATGATGATGCCGGTGGCAATGGTCCAGGTTGCCGCCCCGGTCCAGCCGCAGGGCGAGTGCAAGGAAACGATCGTGACCGAGGAATGGGTGACGGTCCCCGGCAAGCCCCACATCCGCTACATCCCGCCGCGGCGCGCACCCGACAAGCGGGTGCGGGTGAACTGACCAACAAAGGGGGCCTCGCGGCCCCCTTTTTCTGGATAGAATTGGCTATCGACCGAAAAGCCCCTCCCCGCCGGGGAGGGGTTGGGGTGGGGGCTCG
>JAGXTB010000053.1 GCA_018334165.1 Sphingomonadales bacterium
GCAGGCGGAGGAGGTGTTGGCGGGCCGCGCGCTTGAGGGGTGGGAGGAGGACGTGCTCTATCACGGCGAGGTGGTGGCGACGCGGCGGCGCTTTTCGGACCGGCTGCTGCTGGCGCACCTGGCGCGGCTCGACAAGCTGTGCGGCGATGCCGAGGTGGCCGGGTTTGCCGACAGTTTCGAGCTGGCGCTGGAGCGCTATGCCGCGGGTGAGGACCGGCCGGCGCGCAAGCCTGAGCGGCTGGCGAAAGCGGCCGAGCGGGGGGAGGGAAAAATTTCCCCTGGACAGTGGTCCAAGCGGTCCAGCCGCGCAGCGCCGGCGATCGAAAATCCCTGTCCGGACTGCGGCGGGCGCTGCCTGGGTCCGGTGAAGAAGCTGACGAAGCGGGACTGCCAGTGGCCGGGCAACCGGATCGAGCGGATGGAGGAGGCGCGGCCCCGCGGCGTGCCGCTTCCCCACGAGTTTCCCGGCGGTGACAATGACGGCGCGATCTTTGACGAGCAGCTCGCCGCCTTCGAGGAGGGCGTGGAGCAGTGGTGGCGTGTGGTCCCCGCGCCCGAAGGGGCCGATCCGGGGGTCTGGCACTTTCTGGAGGAGGACTGAATTGGGTTCACCCCAAGCACCCAAGAGGGCTCGCTTGTCGGCAAATAGGTTTTCGCATCCACAGGTTGCGCTCGGCGCGACGAGAGGAACAGCCTGCGGCGCCTGGGCCTTGCGCGGCACCTTCGGTGCTTGGGTTCTTCGGGTGAACCGGAACCAGGCCGCTGGATTGGGTTCACCCCAAGCACCCAAGAGGGCGGGCTTGTCGGCAACGCCGTTTTCCCATCCACAGGTTGCCCTTGGCGCGACGAGAGGAACAGCCTGCGGCGCCTCGGCTCTTCGCGGCATCTTCGGTTCTTCGGGTGAACCATCTGCAAGCCGCCCGCTCTATCGACCAGCGCATCTCCGTGCAGTTCGGAGTGGTTCAGGCCGGGGTACCGGGCCCACAAAAAAATGCGGGGACATACCGTGGCATGTCCCCGCGAGGGAGGGTTCTTCAAAACGTTCGGGCCGGCCGGCGTGGAGGGGGGGATGAACCGCCGGCCGGCCCTTCGGGGTTAGCCCGGCAGCGACACCGCGTCGGTGACGTGGATGATGCCGTTGGACTGGCGCAGGTCGGCCGCGGTGACGGTGGCTTTGCCGCCGCGCTTGTCGGTGACCACGACCTTGCCGCCTTCGATCGAGGCGGTGATTTCTTCGCCCTGGACGGTCTTGAGCGTGGCCTTGCCGCCGCCAGCCTTGATCGCGCCGATAATCGTCGCGGCGTCATAGCTGCCGGGGACGACGTGGTAGGTCAGCACGGTGCGCAGCATGCCCACGTTGGCGGGCTGCAGCAGGCTCTCGACCGTGCCGGCGGGCAGCTTGGCGAAAGCGGCGTTGGTCGGGGCGAAGACCGTGAAGGGGCCCTTGCTGGCCAGGGTATCGACCAGGCCCGCAGCCTTGACGGCGGCGACCAGCGTGGTGTGATCGGCCGAGGCGGCCGCTGCGCTGACGACGGTGGACTGGTGCTTGGCATGGCCGTGGTTGCCGGCCAGGGCACCCGACAGCGGGATCGCTGCGGTGGTCATCGCGATCGAGATCAGGCTTGCTGCAAAGAGCTTGGACATGGTGATTTCCTCTTACCCGGAGCGGGGGCTGCTCCATGGTGAGGGATTTAGGGGTGCGGGGACCTGCTCGCCATACGGCCAAAGGTCTGTATCGGGTTCAGATCCCGGCTTCGGCCGCCAGCCGGATCGCCTCGGCCGAAGTCGCCACGCCCAGCTTTTGCAGCAGCAGGCCGCGGTGCATCTTGACGGTCTTTTCGGCGATCTTGAGCTGCCAGGCGATCTGCTTGTTGAGCAGGCCCTTGGCCATCAGCGCCAGCACCTGGAGCTGGCGCGGGGGCAGGGTGGCGATGACCTGGTTGGCGCGGTGCCGCCGCGCGGCGAGGTCTGGCGTGTCAGGCGCGCCAAGCTCAACCTGCGAGCCGAGGAACCACTGCACCTGGCCCTCGTCATCGAACAGCGGGGCGACCAGCACCCCGTTGCGGAAGGGCGAGCCATCGGAGCGGTAGTTGAGGATATCGACCAGGGTCGAGCGGCGCTGGCGCACGGCCTCGCGGATCTGCTCGGTCAGCCAGGGTTCGGTGCCCTCGCCGGTCAGAAAGCGGCAATTGCGGCCCAGGATCTCGCGCTCGGTATAGCCGGTCAGCTGGCAGAACGCGGGGTTGACGATCTCCAGCGGGTTGTCGGGATGCAGCGGATTGCTGGCGACCATCGGGATCGGGCTGGTGCCGATCGATTCGATCAGGTGATCGCGGGTTCTGGCACTGGCCATGTGCCTAAAATAGTGCCGAAACAGGCCCGCCACAAGGGGCTGGGGCGGGCCCGCTGCGGCAGGGTGCTACTTGCGTACGGTGAAGCTGTAGGGGATGAACAGGAAGACCTCGGAGGAGTTGGCCTGTTCCCACTTGATCTCGCGGTCGAGCCCGGTGATTTCGGCGCCGTAATCGCTGCCGTAGAACCCGATCGCGTGCTTGGTGCCGGCGGCGATCCGGCGGTAGATTTCGTCGCGGTATTGCTCGGGATTGATGATGGTCAGCGCCAATTGCCCTTGCTGCGCCATCTGCGCGCGGCCGTTTTGCGGGACTTTCTTGACGAAGCGGGTGATCCGGCCCTGGGCGTCGGCGATCGACCCGGTCAGCGTGGTCTTGACCTTGAGCGTCAGCGTCGCCTCGTTGCCGTTGTCAACGAAGCCGGGGGCGACCGTGCTGCTGTCGTCGTCGTCTTCGTCGTCCTCGTCGTCCTCGTCGTCTTCGTCGGCGCCCTTGCCGACCAGGCCGGGGAACAGGTCGCGCCAGTTGGCCTTGGTCACCACGGTGACTTCGTAGACCCCGGTGACCAGGCTCAGCCCCTCACGGTCGGCCATGTCGAGCGCGGCGAGCAGCATGGTTTCAACCTCGCGCTTGCGCATGTCCTCCTCGCGCGAGTCCGACTTGATGGTGATCGTTCGAACCACCGAATCCGCCTTTCGTTTGAGGCCGATCACCGGGCGGCGGTCGGCCACTGCTGCGCCGCGTATTGGTCCGGAGATCCGCTGGGCGGTGACAACGATGTTCTCGACCGGAGCATCGTCATCCTGCGCCCACACCGGGGCAGCGAGGAGAGCCAGTGCGGTGAGGGCTGATGCGGCGTAGCGGTTCATGGTCCTTCTCCGCGCGGGGTTACTTGGGGACGATCGAGTAGCGGTAGGGGATGTAGAGGAACACATCGGTGCTGGAGACCTGCGACCAGGCAACCTGGCCGTCGATCCCGGACAGGTTGAAAGTGAATTCGGGGCCAAACAGCGCGGCGGTGCGGCGGGCGTCCTGTGCGACCAGGCCGATGATCGCTTCGCGGTACTGGTCGGGGTTGATCACGGTCAGCGAGATTCCGCCGCCCGTTTCGACGGTTGCCCGGCCGGTCTTCTTGAGCGACCAGACGAAAGCCTGCAGGCGGCCCTGCGTCTCCTGGGCGCTGCCGGTCAGCTTGGCGCGGGCCATGACCTGGACCTTGCCGGTATCGACCCGCCCGGCCCATTCGATCGGCAGGCTCTTGTAGTTCTCGCGCGTGACGGTCTGGAGCTGGCTGTTGCCCGAGACAATCTCAAAACCGGCCGCCGCAGCCCGGTCAAGCGCGCCGAGCAGCACGGTGTGAATTTCCTGCCTCCGGGTGGGTTCGTCGCGGGTGTCAGAGGAAATGGTGAACCACATCACCGCCGAATCCGCCCGCCGCCGCAGCCCAACGAAGGGTCGGTCCTGCTGGTAGAAGCG
>JAGXTB010000054.1 GCA_018334165.1 Sphingomonadales bacterium
CCGCCGTGCCGGCCAGGTCCAGCACGGCGGGAATCTGGGGCAGGGCGTCCGTCACCGTTTCGCCTTGCGGCGGCGGAACAGCAGCATGCAGCCCAGCATGGTTCCGACAAGGCCCAGCACTGCGGCCAGGATCAGCAGGGGATGCGAAGTGTCCTCGCGGGTCTGCGGATCGAGGATATGCAGGCCCCACATGAAATCAAACACCTGCCACCAGCGCGTCCGCACCGCCTCGATCCGGCCGGTCTGCTGGCCGACATAGACCCGGGTGCCATCCTTCAGGGCAATCCGCCACACCGGCGTTTCGCGGCGGAAATCGAACGGCACTTTGTCTGCGGCAAAGAAGGTTGCGCTTTCAACCGCTGTGCCGCCGACGATCTGCCGGGCCACCAGCGCGCGGGCGGCATTTTCGTCCAGCAGCGGCAACTGCCGGCCATCCCTGTCATAGCGCGCCACGGTTCCATCGAGCATCTCAGCCTGGATGACCGGCTGATCCCCGTCCATCGCGATCGACAGGCTCTTGGCCGGTTGGGATAGCTGGGGCAGTTCGGGCAGCTCTGCCGGAAGCGGCAGCTCGGCGGCTTCGATCCGAAGATGGTTGCCGCGGACCTGCTCGATCGGCCGCGAGACCATGAACAGCCCGGAAATCATCCAGAGCAGCATCGGCACGGCAATCACCCAGCCCAGCCAGATGTGCCAGCGGGCAAAGCGTTGCATGAGGGTGCGTTTGGCCATAACCGGCTACCTAGCGCGCAATGCCGCCAAGGCCAAACCAAAGCCCAGGATTGGTGCCGCGCCATAGCCGATCAGGATTGAAGGGTAGGGCCCGGCAAAAGCGCACAGCCCGGCAATCAGCAGGAAGGCGGCCAGCGGCTGGGCCGGGCGATCACCTCCGCGCAGCAAGGCGAGCGGGGCCAGCGTTGCGAGCGTCAGCAGGGCTCCGAACAGCGGATTGGCGGCCAGGGCATCGGCCTGAAGCCCCTCGACAAACCGCACCGGCTGCAAGGGGTCGGCGCGGGTCAACACGGCGATGCAGGAGGCGATAGCGACCACCAGCGCGCCAATCGCAGGCCAGTCGCGGCGGTGCAGCGCATGGATGCAGACCGCAGCGGCCAGGGCATAACAAGCGGCGCGATCGGGTTGGGCCAGCGTTGCCAACAGGGCTGCACCCAGAAGTAGTCCCGCCGGGCGTGAAGGCAACCGGCTCGTCAGCACCACTAGCAATGGCAGCACCAGATAGCCGGTATGCAGGCGCACCGGACCCAAGGCGATCCAGCGCCGGACCCCGTCAAGCTCGACGCCTGCCAATGCGGTCAGCGCCATCAGGGCTACGAGCGCGCCGGCGAGGAAGAGCTGGCCGGATTGCTTGCGCGGCAATGGCACCCATCGGGCACAAGCCAGCGCGACAAGCAGCGCCGCCGCGTTGATCGCTGGCCAAGCTGTCGGCGCTCCGACCCAGGCCATCCAGGCAATCCCGGCCAGTACCGGCAGGACCAGAGCAGCCGATGGAGCGCGGAGCTGGTTGATCGTGCGGTTGGCCAAAACTCGCTCCCCCTACCTCCCCCTTGATGGGGGAGGGATACCGTAGCTTGGCGACTTGTCGCCTAGCGCAGGTTGGGTGGGGGTGATGGTGCCGTATAGTGCGACATTGCGTGAGGCCGCGAGCTCACCCCCATCCAAGTTTCGCTAGCTCCTTTCAGGAGCAAGCTACACTATCCTTCCCCCATCAAGGGGGAAGGGCGATCAGATATGGATCGGTTTGCCCATGACCCCCATCGCCGCTTCCTTCATCGCTTCCGAATGGGTCGGGTGAGCATGGCAGGTGTAGGCAATGTCCTCGGATGTAGCGCCGAATTCCATCGCCAGCGCGGCTTCGGCGATCATCGTGCCGGCGACCGAGGCGATCGCCCAGACGCCCAGGACCTTGTCGGTCTTGGCATCGGCGATGACCTTCACGAAGCCGTCGGGCTCATGGTTGGTCTTGGCGCGGCTGTTGGCCATCATCGGGAACTTGCCGACCTTGATCTCGCCGCGTTCCTTGGCCTGCTCTTCGGTCAGTCCGACACCGGCGAATTCGGGGCTCGTATAGACCACGCCGGGGATCACGTCGTGGTTCACAATCCCGGTCTGCCCGGCGATGTTTTCGGCGACCGCAATGCCCTCGTCCGAGGCCTTGTGGGCGAGCATCGGCCCCGGGATGCAATCGCCGATCGCCCAAACGCCGTCCACTTTGGTGCGGAAATCGTGTTCGGTTTCGATCTGCCCGCGCGCGTTGAGTTCCAGCCCAATCGCATCGAGGCCAAGGCCATCGACGTTCGGGCGGCGGCCAATCGAAACCAGCACGCAGTCGGCTTCCAGCACCTCCGAAGCGCCGCCCTTTGCGGGTTCCAGCGTCAGCGTGGCCTTCTTGCCCTTGACGCTCGCGCCGGTCACTTTGGTGCCCAGCTTCAGCTCCATGCCCTGCTTCTTGAAGATCTTCGCGGCTTCCTTGCGGACATCGCCGTCCATGCCCGGCAGCAACGCGTCAAGGAATTCGACCACGGTGACCTTGGCGCCCAAGCGCCGCCAGACCGAGCCCAGCTCCAGCCCGATCACCCCGCCGCCGATCACCACCATGTGCGCGGGCACTTTGCCCAGCGCCAGCGCGCCGGTGCTATCGACAATGATCCCCTTGTCGTTGTCGACCTCGACGCCGGGCAGCGGCGTAACGCTCGATCCGGTGGCGATCACCACGTTCCTGGCGGTGTAAGCCTTACCCGCGACTTCAACGGTATGGGCGTCCTTGAACTTGCCGTAGCCCTTGAGCCAATCGACCTTGTTCTTCTTGAACAGGAACTCGATCCCGCCGGTCAGGCCCTTCACGGCATCGGCCTTGTCCGCCTGCAATGCGGCCAGATCGAGCTCGACCTTGCCGAGCTTGACCCCGTAGCGCGCTAGCGCGCCGTTGGCAGCTTCCTCGAACTTCTCCGAGCCATGCAGCAGCGCCTTCGAAGGAATGCAACCGACGTTGAGGCAAGTCCCGCCGAGCGTATCGCGGCCCTCAACGCAGGCCGTCTTCAGTCCCAGCTGCGCCGCACGGATCGCGCCGACATAGCCGCCGGGTCCGGCACCGATGACGATAAGGTCGTAGTCGTATTCAGCCATGGTCCAGTCCTCAGAGGTCGATCAACAGGCGAGTAGGATCCTCTATCGCTTCCTTGATGATCTTCAAAGCGGTCACCGCCTCGCGCCCGTCGATCAGGCGGTGGTCGTAGCTGAGCGCCAGGTACATCATCGGGCGGATCACGATCTGGCCGTCGCGGACGACCGGGCGGTCTTCGATCCGGTGGAGGCCCAGCACTGCCGACTGCGGCGGGTTGATGATCGGGGTGCTCATCAGACTGCCGAACACGCCGCCGTTGGAGATGGTGAAGGTCCCGCCGGTCAT
>JAGXTB010000055.1 GCA_018334165.1 Sphingomonadales bacterium
TACAGCCCCGCCACGAACTCGTCGTAGGCGGCCTTGTCCATCAGCCCGCCCAGCTCGCCGGCATCGCTCAGCGTCAGCTTGAACAGCCAGCCCGCGCCTTCGGGATCGGTGTTGACCAGTTCGGGCTCGCCATCGAGTGCGCCGTTGGCTTCGGTCACTTCGCCGCTGGCGGGCGAATAGACGTCGCTGGCGGCCTTGACGCTATCGACCACGCAGGGCGCGTCGCCCTTTTTCACAGGCGTTCCGGCAGCGGGCAGGTCAACGAACGTGATGTCGCCCAGCTGGCCTTGCGCATAGTCGGTGATACCGACCGTGGCATTGCTGCCATCGACTTCGATCCATTCGTGGTCCTGGGTAAAGTAACGGGTCATGTGAGGAGGACTCCTTAGCGGTAATAGCGATGGGGAACGAAAGGCATGGGCACCACCCGGGCGGGCAGGCGCTTGCCGCGCACGTCCACTTCGAGTGCGGTGCCTTCAGCGGTGTGCGCCATATCAAGATAGGCCATGGCGATCGGGTGGCCGAGCGTGGGCGAGAAACCGCCCGAAGTCAGCACGCCAACCTTTTGATCGCCGTTGTAAACTTCTGCGCCTTCGCGCGCCGCCTGACGGCCCTCGAGCGCAAGGCCGACGCGCTTTTGCTTCGTGCCTTCGGCCAGTTCGCGCAGCACGCGTTCGGCCCCCAGGAACCCGCCTTCGGTCCGGCGGCGTTTGTTGACTGCGAACAGCAGGTCGGCATCGACCGGTGAATGATCAGGCGAAAGGTCATGCCCATAGAGCGGCAGCCCGGCTTCCAACCGCAAGCTGTCACGCGCACCCAGCCCGATCGGTTTCACTTCGGGCTGAGCACAGATCAGGTCGGCGACCTTGGCCGCTTCTTCCGCAGGCAATGCCAGTTCGAACCCGTCCTCGCCGGTATAGCCCGAACGGCTGATCCAGACATCGACGCCGCCAATCTTGAACGAGCCGCCCTTCATGAATTTGAGGTCCGAGAGCGGCTGGTCGCCCGTGGCGATCCGCGCAAGTGCCTCGGCCGCCTTGGGGCCTTGCAGCGCCAGGAGGGCATTGTCCTCCATGTACATCATGGTCACTTCATCGGGCAGGTGCTCACGCAAGTGGCCCATATCGTCCCATTTGGTCGCGCCGTTGACCACCAGGTAGAAGCCGGTGGACCAGCGTGTGACCATCAGGTCGTCAAGGATCCCGCCCTCCTCGTCGAGCAGCATCGAATAGCGCGGCCCGTTGGGCTTCAGCGTCGCAAGGTCGATCGGCAGCACGGCTTCCAGCGCGGCTTCGACGCCCTCGCCCGAGATGTAGAGCTGACCCATATGGGAAACATCGAACAGCCCCGCACTGGCTCGCGTCCATTCGTGTTCAGCGAGAATGCCCTCGAACTGGACAGGCATCCAGTAGCCCGCAAATTCGACCATCCGGCCGCCACGCGCGCGGTGCCAATGGTCGAGCGGCAAGGTCAGGACTTCGATTTCTTCGTGATCTTCGACTTCGGACACAGGCACAGCTCCGCTATAGACGCGTTTTCTGTGCCCCCTCTGTCACGGAAACCTGAGAGCTTTCCCCGGCACATGCCGGGTTACCCCTTCGGCGGCCCACCTTTCGGCAGACACTTTCCAGAGCGCCACTATCGACCCACGCGGTCCTTTTGCCTGAGAGATTCCGGGGCGGTTGCTCCTTCGGCGGCCGGTGAAGAATCACCAGCCCTCTCCCGCGCGATCAGCGACGCTTATGGTCATGACGGTATGACTTAATGGTGTCAATGCCGGGGTGGCGATCCTCCCCGTTCCGGGGAGGATTAAGCCCGGCTCGCTGCTCGCATAATCGCGTCGTGTTCGAACACGAACCGCCCGGCCATCTTCTCACGGGTCAGCCCGACGATCGCCTTGGCAACCAGATCGGCCTGGATCGAGCGGTACTTGCTGTACTGGCCGTGTAGGAACAGGTCGACCAAGGGGCTGGCGATCATTCCTACTTTCTCCGCCGGGCGCAGCTCCGCGCGGGGCCCGCGCAGCAGGCCTGGGCGCAGGATGTCGAGGCGCGGAATGCCGACGCGCCCCAACTGCTGTTCAACCTCGCCTTTGACGCGCAGGTAGAAGTTCTTGGCTGAAGGATCGGCACCGACCGAAGACACTGCAATCATCTGGCGCAGGCCCAGCGCCTTGGCGGCCTTGGCGCAGGTCAGCACCAGGTCCTGATCGACGGCGCGGAACGCCGCCTCGTCCTTGCCGGCCTTGTTCCAGGTGGTGCCCAGCGCACAGACCAGCACATCGGCATTGGCCGCGGCGATCGCATCGGGCCAGCCTTCGGGCGGGGCCACCAGCATTTCCATCCGCGCGCCGACGGGCAACTGGGCCTCGCGCCGGGCGATCCCGATAATCCGGAAGTCACTGCGGCCGACGCCCAGGCGGATCAGGCTCATCCCGATCAGGCCGGTTGCGCCGACCAGGGCAATGCGAGTGGGTTTAGACATTCCTCAAACCCTCCGGGGTGCGGCCATAGATCCGGGCGTGGGCGGAAATGGCAAACTTGTCAGTCATCCCGGCGATATAGTCAGCAATGTGGCGGCTGCGCGCGGGTTCCTCGGCGGGGAGGCGGGCCTGCCAGCCTTCTTCCATCAGCCTGGGATCCTGCACCAATGCGGCATAGAGCTCGGCGGTCACCGCGCGGGCGCGTTCGGCGGTCTGGAGCTGCTGCGGGTGGTGGTAGAGCTTGTCGTACATGAAGGCCTTGAGGCTGCGTTCATGCGCCGCCATCGCCGGGCTGAACGCCGCCAGCGGACGGCCCGCCGCACGCACGGCATCGACGCTGTCCATGCCTTCCACGCGCGCCGTAGTCTCGGTGATCAGGTCGTTGACCATCAGCCCGATCTGGCTGCGGACCAGTTCGCGCAGCCGCCGGTCCTGCGGCGCGCCGGGGAACTTGGCCTCGATCGCGCGCCACTGGTGGGCGACGGAATCGAGCGTGAGCAGCTCGTCGAGTTCGAGGAAACCGGCGCGCAGGCCATCGTCGATGTCGTGGTTGTCATAGGCGATGTCGTCGGCCAGCGCGGCGACTTGCGCCTCAAGGCTGGGCCATGTGGTGAGGTCCAGCGGATAGACCGCGTCGAGCTCTTCCAGCGCCCAGGGGATCATCCCCGGGGGGCCGTTGTGCTTGGCCAGCCCTTCGAGCACTTCCCAGCTGAGGTTCAGCCCTTCATGCTCGCAATAGGGGCTCTCCAGCCGCATCAGCACGCGAAGACACTGGGCGTTGTGATCGAACCCGCCCCACTTGCCCAGCGCATTGTCGAGCGCTTCTTCCCCGGCATGGCCGAACGGCGGGTGGCCGATATCGTGGGCCAGGCACAAAGCCTCGGTCAGGTCCTCGTCGAGCCCCAAAGCGCGCGCGATAACCCGGCCAATCTGCGCCACTTCGAGGCTGTGGGTCAGGCGGACGCGGTAGTGATCGCCATCGGGCGCGATGAACACCTGGGTCTTGTGGCGCAGGCGGCGAAAGGCGATCGAATGGACAATCCGGTCACGGTCGCGCTGGAATGCACTGCGCGGGCCGCGCGCCAGCGAGCCTTCGATGGCAAATTCACGCCCACGGCTGCGGGCGGGATCGGAGGCGTAGGGCGCGATCAAGGCCATCATCCTCCCCCATTGGGGGAGGTGGCAGGCCGAAGGCCTGACGGTGGGGGCATGTTGGCCTGGCAATACCGCACAATTGCCCCTGCAACTTCGTCGCAATCTCTCAAAACATTCCCCGCTGGAATTCGTAAAACCGAGATACCCTGCCCTTCGAGCCAGCGATCCCTTTGCTGATCACGCATTGGGCGGTCCCCCATGTCATGCGCGATGCCATCGATCTCAATCGCTGTCCGGCTGGCCGAGCAGTAGAAATCCAGAATCAGGTTGCCGATCGGATGCTGTCTGCGGAACTTCAGGCCTTGTGGCTTGGAACGCAAATACTGCCAAAGCTTCACTTCAGGCAGGGACATCTCCTTGCGAAGACGTCGTGCCTTTTGCAGTGCCTCAGGCGAATGGTCCTCCACTCGGCTCAGTCCTTTCCCCCTCCGTCCGGCCTGCGGCCGGCCACCTCCCCCAAAGGGGGAGGATGTTTCAATCCGCCCCCAGGATCCAGTCCACCGCAGCTTCGGCATGGATGCGCGTGCAATCGTAGATCGGCAGCACGTTGGCATCGACATCGACGATCATCTCAAGCTCGGTGCAGCCCAGCACCACCGCCTCGGCACCGTCCTGTTCGAGGTTGGTGAGGATCGTCTTCAATTCGCGTTCGGCCTGGCGGCTGGCCTTGCCCAGCAGCAGCTCGTCGTAAATGATCCGGTCGAGTACCTCGACGAACTGCATCTCAGGCGGCAGCAGTTCGATATCGCGCTGGATCAGCTTCTGGCGATAGAAGCTTTCGAGCATGACATTGCGGGTGCCGATCAGCGCGGCTTTCTTGACCCCATCGGCCTCCATCCGCGCGGCGACGCATTCGGCGATGTGGATCACCGGCACATTCACCGCGCCCGCCACCTGATCATAGACCTTGTGCATCGAATTGGCCCCGATCAGGATCGCAGAGGCTCCGGCCTTCTCCAGCCGCTTGGCACTGGCGGCCAGCACATCGGCGGCGCGCTTCCACTCATCGGCGCTGGACAGCCGCGACAGGTTCGAGAAATCGAGGCTCTCGATCAGCAGCGGCGCGCTGGCGCGCTGGCCGGCACGGGCCTGGACCAGCTTGTTGATGTGTTCGTAGTAGGTGCGGGTCGACAGCCAGCTCATGCCGCCGATCAGGCCGATTTTGCGCAAGTTCAAACTCCCCGGGCTGGAAACCCCTGTTTGGAGGGGCGTTTAAGGGAGCGCGCGCCTGAGGTCCACCCCCGCGCCCTAACGCATCCCCGCAATCCACGCCCGGACCACCGCCTCACCATCAGGATCGCGGGTCTCACGGCCCAGCTCGGGCATGGCCACGCCGCCCTCGGTGCTGGCCATGCGGTAGAGCAGGATCGATTGGTCTGGCTTGCCTGGGACAATGGCAAACTCATGCGGCCCGGCCCCGCGACCGGCGGCGACCGGGCGCTTCTTCACGCCCAGCGCCGTGCGGTCCTTGACCGTCCAGCCAAGGTAGAGCCCCGAATTGGACGCCGCCCCCTGCGGGCTGTGGCAGTGTGCGCAATTGGCGTCGAGATAGCCGCGCGCGGCATCGGCCACTTTGACCTTTGCCCGGTCTTCCCACAGCGGAATGCGGCGCGAGACTTTGGGCATCTGGTCGATCCAGCCGCGGCTTTTCAGACCGGCCAGCCACTCCGGCGAAAGGTTGTAAGCCTTGGGGCCTACCGGGATCACGGCCCCATCCTGGCTGTGGCAGTCTTTGCACTGGTTCTTGTTGGGCACCGCATAGGAGATCGCCTGGCCCCCAGGCGTCGTCAGTTCGATCCGTTTGCCCGCCAGTGCCAGCCGTGCCTCGGTCTGCTCGGCGTTCCAGACATAGGGCAGCGCCACCCAGCCATCGGCGCGGTGCAGCAACACGCGGGTTTCGACCAGCTTGCCGCCAAAGGCAAAGTGCTTGATCAGTGCCGCCCCGACCGGCAGGCCCAGCAGGCCGTCGCCATTGGCCGTCGCCTGCCCTTTGGGCGGCAGATACAGAAACCGCGACTTGTCCGCCCCGTCCGACCACAACGGCGTGTTGAGCCGATATTCAATCACCCCGATCCCGGGCCGCGTCGCCGCCGCATCGGTGAAGAAGTTATAGTCGCTCAGCCGGGCGGGAAACTCGCTGCTGCCAACCACCGCATCGTTGACCAAGGTTGTGTTGATCACCGGCCCCGCCCCCGACAGCACCGGCGGACGCGGAGCGGCCAAGGGCTTGGCCGCCAGTGCGGCAGCCGAAAGCAGCAGTGCGGCGGCCAGCAGCCTCATGGCGTGATCCGGTTATCCAAAGCAGCCGGAGCCCCGACATAGGCGGTCATTGGCGGAACTCCAGTGAAGGCTGGCAAGTCGAACGGCTGCGGCTTGGCCTGATCGAGTCCCGCCCCCTGCTTGGGAAAATTGAGGTTGATCGCGGTCAAGCCTGCGCCGGGCGCAAACACTTGCGTTCCGCCAAGGCCGTCCCACAAAACCTTCGGAAATGCCCCTGCAGGGTAAGGGTCCGCTTGCAAGCGCCCCAGCGTATCGCGGTTCTGGTTTCCGGTGCTAAACGTGTTGTAACCTACCTGAACATGCCGCGGATAGGGGTTGTAGCGCGGATCCTTGAAGGCGTTCGGATAGGTCACCACCATGATCTGGGCAGTGTAATGCCCGCTCAGCGTGTTGCCGCGAATCCTGACGTCATCATTCGCCATGATCATGATGCCGGTGCCGCTTGGAACGCTTGCCACGATGTTGCCCTTCGGCGCAAAATTCGGTGTATCGTTGGCAATCACGAGATTGTCCTCGACCCGGACGTTGCCGCCGCCCATTCGGGGCAGGTTGGGCAGATCGAATATCAGAATTCCCCCGGTGTTGCGGGTCACGTAATTCCGCGTGACCAAAGCGTTGCGACTGTTCTCTATCTCGATCCCGGCGACGTTGCCTTCGGCTACCGAATGGCGGACCGTGATCCCGGCACTTTGTCCGACATAGATCCCCGCGTCACTCGCGCCCGAAACCTTGCAGCCATCGATCAGCACCCCGGTGCTTTCGACCGGGTAGATTCCGTAGGCCCCGTTGGTCTCATTGGGCCCACCGGTCCAGGTTACGCGGACGCGGTAGTAGACCACGTTGTCCGCACCCTTGCTCTTGATCCCGTCGCCCTTGGTGTTCTCAACCGCGAAGTCGCGCAGGGTGACCTCGTCCGAAGTCACCAGCAGCCCCTCGCCCGCGCCCTTCTGGCCGGTGAAATCGAGCACGGTGGCATCCATACCTTTGCCCCGCAAGGTCACGCCCTTGACGTCGAGGCTGAGCCCGTCGGTCAGCACGAACCGCCCCGCGCCCAGTTCGACCACATCCCCCGGCGCGGCCAGGATCAGCGCCTCTTGCAGGCGCGTCTGCGCGCCCTCTCCGGCGGCGACGGCAATCGTCTTGGCGTGAAGTGGGGCAGCCAGGGCAAGCGCCGAGGCCGCGGCGATAAGCGTTGCGGACATCCTCATGGGGGCGTTGTTGGGCTGACAGCTGTGTAAGTCAACTGGGCTCAGCTTTGAATTGGGTTCACGCAGAGAACGCAAAGAAG
This sequence comes from Sphingomonadales bacterium, assembly GCA_018334165.1. Lineage (GTDB taxonomy): Bacteria > Pseudomonadota > Alphaproteobacteria > Sphingomonadales > Sphingomonadaceae > Novosphingobium. Next base: position 7,206 of record JAGXTB010000055.1, read on the forward strand.
CAGGAAGAGCGCAAAGGTGTAGCGCCTGCGGCGAAGCCGCCCTTCAATTCGAAGGTTCGATCAAATGCAGCGGATGAAGGAGAAGGCGGCTGCGCCGCAAGAGATAGCTCTTTGCGCCCTTCCTGCTTCTTTGCGCTCTTTGCGAGAACCCCTACTTCTTCTCTTTCGCCAACCCCGTCGAACACAGCGCCGCCGAAGTGGCGGTGACCGACAAAGCCTCCGCATCGCCAACCCGCCGCACTGCCTCGACATAGTCCGCAAGACTGCGCTTATCGCCCTTGAGCTTGCGCAGCTTGTTGAGCTGAATCAGGCTCAGCCGGTCGGTCATCCGTTCCGCCATGCAAGCAGCGTTGGGTTCGGACAGGCCGGCCTCGGTCATGGCGCTCTTGACCGAGCCATAGGCGATCTTGCTGGGCGTGCAGGCGGCGAGCGCGATCACCGGGAGCAGGAACAGGTGATCAATCTTCAACTTTGCAACCTTTCAGCGGGAAACCAGGCCTGCGCTAGCGCAGACTCGCTTCACGCTGGATGAACACCCGGATCCGCTCACTTCAGCGAGGCCATCTGGTAGAGGAAATCGGCAAAGCCCTTGGTCACGTCGTCGAGCCCGGAAATCTTGGGATTGCTCGATTCGATCACGAAGAATTCGTTCGGGGCATGCGCGCCGGTACCATAGCCCAGGCCAAACCCGCAGGCCGGGATCGACACTGGCGGGGCGGTAAAGGTTGCGCCCGGCCAGGATCCGGCGGCGCGCGGGCTGAGGCTGACGCGCGCGCCGCCGCGCTGGTAGGTGGCGATTGCGGCGCGGACCAGGCGGCTGTCTTCGGCGACTTCGGTCGGGTCATAGCCGCCGGTGACATTGGCTTCGACATCGCTGAAGCCATGCTTGTCGAGGTGCGCGCGCAGCTTGGTTTCGGCTTCCTTGCGGGTTTGGTTGGGGACCAGCCGGCAATCGATCTTGGCCACGCCCTTGCCCGGCAGCACGGTCTTGCCACCCGGCCCGGTATAGCCCGCGACCAGTCCTTCGATATTGACTGTCGGCTGCGAGACCAGCCGCTCCAGCGCCTTGTCGAACGGCAGGTCGTCGATCCAGTGCTTGACCCCCAGCGCCGCCATCATCTCTTTCTCGCTCGAGTTCTTCGCGCCATCGGCGATCAGTGCCTTTTCGCGCGGAGTGAGCGGGCGGACATTCTCATACCAGCCTTCGATCATGACCGTATTGGCATCGGCACTCACCAGGCTTTGCAAGGCCTGGACCAGCCGCCAGACCGGGGCATCGAGCATCGCCTTGAGGCTGGAATGAACGTCCTTGGCCGGGCCGCGGCCCCATTTCGCGCCGCTCGCCACCAGTTCCAGTTCGATGATCCCTTTGGCCCCCAGCGTGAAATCGACCCCACCGGTTTCGTTCTGGTCGGCGCTGGGAATGATCATCCCCTCGCAGCGTTTGACCGCGGCCATCACCTTGGGATGGGTGACCAGTTCCTTGAAATTGGGCGAGCCGATCTCTTCCTCGCCCTCGGCCACCAGCACCAGGTTGACCGGCAGCTTGATCCCCGCCGCCTTGAAGGCGTGGAGCGCCGCCAGCATCGCGGTTTCCGGGCCCTTCTGGTTGACCGCGCCGCGCCCGGTGATGACTTTGCCGAAGTCCGGCTTGTCGATGATGTGCCCGGCCAGCGGCGGATGGTCCCACTCGGCATCGACGTACTGTTTGACGTCGTACATGAAGTAGAGTCCGACCGTGCGCTTGGCCCCGGAATCGAGCACCCCGAACACCCCGGGCTTGCCGCTGGTCGGGATTATCTCGACCTGCTGGAACCCGGCATCGCGGGCCAGCTGCGCCATGTATTCGGGGCCTTGCGGGTAGTTGCGGTTCTCCGCCGCAATCGAAGGAAGTGCGATCCAGTCTTGCAGCCGCTTCACTGTCGCCGCGTGGCCCTCGGCAATCGCCTTGGCGAGCTTGGCTTCGTCACCTTTGGCGGCCAAGGCCAGCCCCGGCGCGGCAAGCAGGCCCAACCCGGTGATCCCGCCCCCCAGAACGGCGCGGCGGCTGGCGGTTGGCTGTGTGCTATCGGTCATGCTGGTTCTCCCCCGCGACTCACGGTCGTCGGGGGAGAGTTGAGCGCACGGCGGGGCGAGAGTCCAGAGCGGCGCTATCCTCCCCCTCCCCGTTTCGGGGAGGATTAGTGAGCCAGCCCCTTGTTGATATCCTCGACCATCTTCTTGGCATCGGCCAGCAACATCAGCGTCTGGTCCATGTAGAACACGTCGTTATCGACCCCGGCATAGCCAACCCCGCCCATCGAACGCTTGATGAAGAACACCTGCTTGGCCTTGTCCACGTCGAACACCGGCATGCCATAGATCGGCGATGACTTGTCGGTCTTGGCGGCCGGGTTCACCACGTCGTTGGCGCCGATGATGAAGGCGACGTCGGCAGTGGCGAATTCCGAATTGATGTCTTCCAGTTCGAACACTTCGTCATAGGGGACATTGGCTTCGGCCAGCAGCACGTTCATGTGCCCCGGCATGCGGCCCGCCACGGGGTGGATCGCGTATTTCACCTCGACGCCCTTGGCTTTCAGCAAGTCGGCCATTTCGCGCAGCGCGTGCTGGGCCTGTGATACCGCCATGCCATAGCCAGGGATGATGATCACCTTCTCGGCCTCGCCCAGCATATAGGCCGCGTCTTCGGCGCTGCCGCGCTTCCACGGGCGCTGTTCCTTGGCCTCGCCGATCGCGCCGGCTTCCGCGCCGAACCCACCGGCGATCACCGAGAAGAATCCGCGGTTCATCGCCCTGCACATGATGTAGGACAGGATCGCACCCGACGAGCCGACCAGGGCCCCGGTGATGATCATCGCGGTGTTGTGCAGCGTGAACCCCATCGCCGCCGCCGCCCAGCCCGAGTACGAGTTGAGCATCGACACGACGACCGGCATGTCCGCCCCGCCGATCGGGATGATCAGCAGGAAGCCGATCAGGAACGACAGCGCGGTGACGGTGGCGATCACCCACAGCGACTGGTCGGTCATGAAATAGCCGGTCAGGCCGATGATCGCGATCAAGGTGCCCAGGTTGATAACATGGCGGCCCGGCAACAGGATCGGCGCACCGGACATCTTGCCGGCCAGTTTGAGGAAGGCGATGACCGAGCCGCTGAATGTGATCGCACCGATCGCGATGCCAAGCCCCGCCTCCAGCCGCGAAACCGGGTTGATCTGTCCATCTGTGCCAAGGATCCCGAAGGCCTCGGGATTGAGGTAAGCCGCCCAGCCGACCAGCACTGCGGCCAGGCCAACCAGCGAGTGGAACGCCGCGACCAGCTGCGGCATGTCGGTCATCGCGATCCGCCGCGCGGTGACCAAGCCGATCACCGCGCCTATGCCGATCGCGGCGAGGATCTGCAGCAGGATGACCAGATCATCGGGCGTCGGCTGGGGCAGAAAACTGCCTTCGGGAACCGGCGCGCGCAGCAATAGGGTTGTCCCAACCGCCAGTGCCATGCCCAGCATGCCCATCCTGTTGCCGCGCTGCGAAGTCGCCGGCGAAGACAGCCCGCGCAGCGCAAGGATGAAGCACACCCCCGCGAACAGGTAAGCGAGTGCGACCCAGGCGGGTACGGCGACATGTTCCATCAGGCTTGCCCCTCAGTCTTGGATGCAGGGCGATCCTTCTTTTTGTACATCGCCAGCATCCGCGCGGTCACTGCGAAGCCGCCGAAGATATTGACGCTGGCCAGCACCACCGCCAGCAGCCCCAGCCACTTCGAAGAGGCACTACCCGCCGCCGCCGAAGCAATCAGCGCCCCGACAATGATCACCGAGGAGATCGCATTGGTCACCGCCATCAAGGGCGTATGCAGCGCCGGGGTGACGCTCCACACCACGTAATAGCCCACGAAGCAGGCCATCACGAAGATCGAGAGGATTGAGATGAAGTCCATTTTAGTGGGTAGCTCCTGACGGAGTGGAAATAGAAAGGCAGTGCCGGATCATGCTGTCGGCCACCGTTTTGGGATCACGCAAGACGTCTTTGGCGGGAATCCGGATCACGTGAAAACCAAGTGCCGCAAGCTTTTCATCACGTGCGACATCGAATTCGGCCTGATCGCCCATTTCGTGCACGATTCCATCGATTTCGAAGATCGTCTTCGCGGCGTGGCAATAGAAATCGACGACGAAATCCCCCAGCGGGTGCTGGTTGCGAAATTTCAGACCCATTGGCTTGGGCTTCAGCAAGCGCCACAACAAGGCTTCCGGCAAAGACATTTTCCGGCGCAACTCGCGGGCGCGTTGGACAGTGCCTTCAGCATGATCGAACATCGCCTAGAATCTCCCCCACCGGGGGAGGTGGCTCGCGCAGCGAGACGGAGGGGGGCTAGCCAGAAAAGCCGCGGTAGCGG
>JAGXTB010000056.1 GCA_018334165.1 Sphingomonadales bacterium
TCGGTCACTTCGTCATAAGCCTCGCCCGACCGCAGCGCGGTGTCCCACCAGACGTTCAGCCCCTGCGCCGTGAAGGCATCGGCATAGCGCTTGGCCACCGCCTGATCCTCGCGGTTGTAGGACAGGAAGATGTCGGGAGCGGCAGTCATCCGAAAAACGCGTCCTTGGGATGATCGCGATACTTCTCGCATTCCGCCCGAAAATCATACGGAACGGCGGTCGCGCAATCCGGCCATTTGCCGCTCTCGAGCCAGAACTCGACCAGCCCGAGTCGCGCGCAGAGCCGGACGAAGCGCGGGTCGGTGCGGACTTCGGGCATTGAGGTCCAGAACAGCATGCCGGTGGCGTAAGCGTCGGGCCCCGTGATATCATCGGCGGTGCCCTGCGGCCCGAGCCTGGCGCCGTCGAGCAGGTCGTAGAACTCGCCGGCAAAGCCCATGTGCGCGGCATAGACCAGCCGGGAAACGTCGATCACGCCGGTGCGCCTGAAGTAGTCCAGACAGTCGTCGCGCAGCCTGATCCGGTTTTCCAGAGTTGGATCGCGCTTGGCATCGATGAACGGCAGTCCGGCCGCGAACTCACCGAGCGAGCGCCCTAAAGCAGGATCGAGCAGCTGGTTGATCGCGTCCCAGTCGCCGAGAAAGGCATGGGCGCGCATCAGGTTGGCGACCGGATAGACCAGGCCCGGGAAATTGACGACCAGTCCTTCGAGCACCGGGACCGCCTCCGCCTCGCGGCCTTGGGCCATCCGGCCAAGCGCGACCAGATTGGCGAGCATCGGATTCTGCGGGTCTTGCAAATAGGCGAGTTCGGTCTCGGCGCTGCCCTCGCGGACCCGGCCCATCATCCGCAAACTGCGCCCCGTGTAGACCTTGCTGTCAACCGAGGGCTGTGCGCGGAGCCGTTCGACCATGCGGTCGGCTTCGGCAAAGGCTCCGAAGGTCGGCAGTCGCAGCGTCAGGCCGACCAGGGCATCGACGTTTTCCGGATCCAATTCGAGTGCTTTACGCGCATCACTCTCGATCTGGGCAGCCAGCGCTGGCCGATCGGCAAATGGCTGGTAGACCAGCACCCAGGCGCGCAGAAAGGCGAGTCGCCCCCAGGCCGCGGCGAACCTGGGCTCGGCCAGCGTTGCGGTCTCCAGCAGTGCGACCAGCGCGCGCATCTCGTCGGGGGCAAAGGTGCGCGGACTCGACTTGAGGTAGAGATCGTAAATCGCCGGATCGGGTACATATTCGTTATTGCGGGCGAATGCGCTGTGCAGGGCCTCGGCGATGGCTTCGGCGATCTCATCCTGGATCGCAAAGATGTCGGTCAGCTCGCGATCGAAGCGCTCCGACCACAGGCTCGCCTGGCCCGAGCTTTCGGTCAGATGCGCGCTGACCCGCACCTTGTCGCCGCTGCGGCGGATCGAACCGTCAAGTACATGGCTGGCGCTGAGTTCGCGCGCCGCGCGCTGCTTGTCCTCGCCGCGATAGCGAAAGCTCGAGGTCCGGCCGATCACCTTGATCCGCGATCCGCGCGTCAGCAGGCCGATGATCTCCTCGCTCACCCCGTCGGAAAAGAAGTCCATCTCGGCATCGTTCGAGAGATTGTCGAACGGCAGGACGGCGAGCATCGGTTCTGCTTGCGGGGTTGGTGCGCGCTCAGAAATGGGCGAGGACGCAGGAGCTTCTTCGCGCTGCTCTCGGCCTACGAACCGCCGCACATCGCTCAGGAACGCCTGCCACGCCTTGTCAGACGGTTCCCCCGTCCAGTGCGACAAATCCGCCGTCTGGGTCAGCTCGAACATGATCGGGCGTTCGCACGGCTCGATCGTCACCGGCACCAGCGTCTTGCAGCGATCCGCGATCGTCGCTTCGGCCCGCACCCAGCGGCTGACAACCGAGCGCGGCGACCACAGCACCACCACCGCCTTGGCGGCGCGCAGCGCTGCTTCGGTCACTTCGTCATAAGCCTCGCCCGACCGCAGCGCGGTGTCCCACCAGACGTTCAGCCCCTGCGCCGTGAAGGCATCGGCATAGCGCTTGGCCGTGGCCTGATCCTCGCGGTTGTAGGAGAGGAAGATGTCGGGACTTGCGTTCAACCGGTTTACTCCCCCGCGCGGCGGCTGTGTTGCCGCCTGCGCCGCCGTTTTGGCGTGCCCGACCCGATTGGCACTATGGGCCATGCTGCGCGGCGGGCAAGACCATTAATGGCTTCGCGCCAGGTTAACCGCTGAGGCGCAGCCTGTCCCGTTTTGCGATCCTTACAGGGGGTGAACCCTCCGAGCTGTGCATATTTACACCTTGTTCACCGTGTTTCGTGGTTAAAGTTCTTTCAACGCCGCCCCTGCCCATGCATAAAGCGCAGGCAACTCCAGCATAGGATTAATGGCGCGTCGTGACGGCACCCGTTCGATTTCCCCGGTTCTTCGTCACGAGCCCAAGCCCGTGCCCCTATCTGCCGGGCCGCAGCGAGCGCAAGGTCTTCACCGAACTCAAGGGCCCGCACGCGGCTGAGCTCAACGATGCGCTGAGCCGGATCGGGTTTCGCCGCAGCCAGACCGTGGCCTATCGCCCAAGCTGCGTCGATTGTTCGGCCTGCATTTCGGTGCGGGTGCTGGCGGACGAATTCCGCCCTTCGACCACCCAGCGGCGCGAGCTGAAGCGCAACGGCGATCTGGTGGCCAGCATCTGCCGCCCCTGGTCAACCGTCGAACAGTTCGAACTGCTGCAACGCTACCTGGGGGAACGTCACCCCGGCGGCGGGATGACCAGCATGGACGAAGTCGATTTCGCCGACATGGTCGAACACACGCCGGTCGATAGCTGGCTGGTCGAATACCGCGAACCGACGCTCGACGGCACCCCCGGCCGGCTGGTCGGCGCCTGCCTGACCGACCGCCAGGGCGACGGCCTGTCGATGATCTACAGCTTCTACGAGCCCGACCATGCGGAACGCAGTGGCCTCGGCAACTTCATCATCCTCGATCACATCCGCCGCGCCGCCAGCGAGGGCCTGCCCTATGTCTATCTCGGCTACTGGGTCGAAGGATCGGTGCGGATGCAGTACAAGATCCGCTACCGCCCGCTCGAACGCCTGACCCGCGCGGGCTGGGTTCGCTTCGATCCCGAAGCCCAGGATGCGCTGATCGCCAAGGCCGCCAGCATGCGCCGCAAGCACGCTCAGCCGCTTGATGGCAGCACCAAGGACGGCGTGCCCGGCGTGCAGGAACAGTACCGGGTCGAAGTTTAGGCCAGCCGGCCGGAGCACTTTGCACTATGGCCGAATTCTTCCAGATTGAGCAGCACGGCGAGAGCCTGCGAATCGCGATTGACCGTCCGCCGCTCAACGCCCTGACGTTTCAGCTGCTGGAGGAAGGCGCGGCGTTGCTGGAAGAGCTGGCCCAGGCGCCGCCCGCCGCCGGGGTGGTGATCACCGGGCACGGCACTGCCTACACCGCCGGGGTCGATACCAAAGCCGCGGCAAGCCTGCTGCCGCCCGAGCGCGCGCGCCTCTTGCGGGCGGTCAACAGCTTTGCCGCCGCGCTCTATCGCCTGCCTTGCGCGGTGGTTTCGGCGGTCAATGGCCATGCGATCGGCGCGGGCGGGATCATGTGCCTGGCGTCGGACTGGACCGTCATCGCCGATGCGCCGCTCAAGATCGGCCTGCCCGAGGCCAAGGCCGGGCTGCCGTTCCCCGCCGTGCCGACGCTGATCATGGATCACCAGCTCGGCCCGGTCTGGCGGCGGCGGCTGGCACTGTCCTCGATGCTGCTGGGCCCGCAGGAAGCCATCACGGCCGGCCTCGCTGACGAACTGGCCGCGCCCGACATTCTGGTTGAAACCGCCCTGACCCGCGCCCGCGAGCTCGATGGCCAGCCTTCCTTCCGCCAGATCAAGGCCGACCAGCGCCGCAAGGCCCTGGCCGAACTGGCGGCGATCGAAGACGAATAAGCAAACCCCCTCCCCGTGCGGGCGGGAAGGGGGCTGTGCCTTGCTTCAGATGAAAGCGATCAAGCCGGCAGGCCCGAGATCGCCTTCATTTCCATGAAGTCCTTGAGGCCCGCGAGGCCGCCTTCGCGGCCGTTGCCGGACTGCTTGTAGCCGCCGAAGGGCGCGCCCGGGGTGGGGCCCCAGTTGTTGATCGCGACCATGCCGGCACGCAGCTGGCCGGCGACGCCAGCCGCCTTGGCCGGATCGCCGGTGATCGCGGCGGAGAGGCCGTATTCGGTGGCGTTGGCCATTTCGATCCCGTCCTCGAGGCTGTCATAGGTCAGGATCGTCGCGACCGGGCCGAAGATTTCCTCCTGGGCGATGGTCATGTCAGGAGTCACGCCCGAGAACACCGTCGGCTGGATGTAATAGCCGCGGTTGACGTTCGCAGGCAGGTCGGTGCCGCCGGTTTCGAGCTTGGCGCCCTGGTCGATCGCAGACTGGATCAGGCCTTTGACCTTCTCATACTGCGCCTTGTTGACCAGCGGGCCCAGGTGATGCCCTTCGGCCATCGGATCGCCCACGGGGGTGGCCGAATACATGTTCTTGTAGAAGGCGACCACTTCGGCCTCGCGGTCCTTGGCGACCAGCACCTTGGTCGGGCTGATGCAGCTCTGGCCGGTGTTGACCAGCGGGCCCATCGCCACGGCGGGCAGGTGCGCGGCGAGGTCAGCATCGGGCAGGACCAGGTTGGGGCTCTTGCCGCCCAGTTCCTGGTGGACCCGCTTGACCGTCGGCGCGGCGGCGATCGCCACCTGGATGCCCGCACGGGTCGAGCCGGTGAAGCTGACCATTTCGACGTCGGGGTGGCTGGAGATCGCGTTGCCGGTGGTCGGGCCATCGCCCTGGACCAGGTTGAACACGCCCGGCGGTACGCCCGCCGCATCCAGGATCTCGGCAAAGATCTTGGCGTTGGTCGGGCATTCTTCCGACGGCTTGAGCACCATGGTGTTACCGCCAGCCAGCGCCGGGGCAACCTTGAGCGCGATCTGGTTGAGCGGCCAGTTCCACGGCGTGATCATGCCGACCACGCCGATCGGCTCATAGGCGACCTTGAAGCCCGGACCGTCTTCCATGAAGTTGAAGTCCTTGAGCGCGGCAATCGTGCTCATGAAGCCGCCGATCCCGGCGCCGACCTGGGCAGTGATCGCGAAGGACACCGGCGCGCCCATTTCTTCGGCCATCGACTGGGCGAGGTCGCCAGCGCGCTTCTTGTATTCCTCGACAATCCGGCCGAGCAGCGCCAGGCGCTCTTCGCGGGTGGTCTGGCTATAGCTCTTGAAGGCGCGGCGGGCGGCGGCCACGGCCTTGTCGACATCGGCCTTGGTGCCGACCGAGATGACCGCGCAGGGCTCTTCAGTGGCCGGGTTGATCACTTCGCGGCGCGCGCCGCCTTCGCTGTCCACCCACTTGCCGTCGATGTAATGTTGCAGCAGCTCGCGCATCCTCGAATCTCCTCTTAACTGGACGATTAACGAGGCCCTATGTCGGAGCGCATGGGACGGATTGCAAGATGCAATCGGTCAGTTGCCGCGATAGAGCGCCGCTTCGGCTTCGCGGCGGCGGATCAGGCCGTTCATCCGCTTTCCGCCCGCGTTAACCCATTTGCCAAATTCAGTAGCAGCGCCCTTGAAATCACCTTTCTTGTGCAGCTTGGTCAGCGTCGCTTTGGCGATCGCCCCGGTGTTGTAGTGAAAGCTGACCAGCGCATCGAACTGGTTCTGGCTGGTTGGCGCGCCGCCCAGCGCGCGGGAGACATCTCGGGCATAGCGGACCAGATCGCGCTCCAGCCGGGCATCGCATTCGGCCTGGGTCCAGATCGTGCCAGGGGCGATGGTGCCGCCAAGGCCATCTGGGCCCGTGGCGCCCCAGCCGATCGTCCAGGGATCGCCGCCTGTGCCCGGATCGGGATAGGCCTCGAACCGTCCGTCGCTGCGCCGCCGCGCGCAGCCTTCGAACTGCTTGATCAGCGCAAGGCCCTTGGGGCCGATGGCAGGTCCAGCCGGTTCAGGCGCGGAAGGCAGGGGCGCATCCTTGCGCGCCTTCATCCGGCGCAGGGCTTCGAAAAAGTCGAGCGAAAATTCCATGGGTACTGCCCCTTGGCGATTGGAGAGGCGCAGGGATTAGGCACAAGTCGGCAATGTAGGAAAATCGTTTCGAACAGGCCCGCCCATTTTGGCACGAAAAAGGGCGCCCGAATCGCTCCGGACGCCCTTCTCGGTGATGAGTGCCTGCTATCAGAGGCTGTAGTACATGTCGAACTCTACTGCCGACGGCGTGGTTTCCCAGCGCATCACTTCGGGCCACTTGAGCTCGATATAGGCTTCGATCTGATCCTTGGTGAAGACCCCGCCCTGAAGCAGGAAGTCGTGATCGGCTTCGAGGCTGTCGAGCGCTTCGCGCAAAGACCCGCAAACGGTCGGCACTTCGGCCAGTTCCGCCGGCGGCAGATCATAGAGGTTCTTGTCCATCGCCTCGCCGGGGTGGATCTTGTTCTTGATCCCGTCGAGCCCGGCCATCAGCAGCGCCGAATAGCACAGGTACGGATTGGCCATCGCATCGGGGAAGCGGAATTCGACGCGCTTGGCCTTGTCACCCGCACCGTAAGGAATGCGGCACGAGGCCGAGCGGTTGCGGGCCGAATAGGCCAGCAGCACCGGGGCTTCGAAGCCCGGCACCAGCCGCTTGTAGCTGTTGGTGGTGGGGTTGGTGAAGGCGTTGAGCGCCTTGGCGTGCTTGATCACGCCGCCGATGAAGTAGAGGCACATGTCCGACAGGCCGGCATAGCCGTTCCCCGCGAACAGCGGCTTGCCGCCGTCCCAGATCGAGATGTGGGTGTGCATGCCGCTGCCGTTGTCGGCCTTGATCGGCTTGGGCATGAAAGTCGCGGTCTTGCCGTAAGCCTGGGCGACCTGCTGGACCACGTACTTGTAAACCTGCATGCGGTCGGCGGTCTGGACCAGGGTACCGAAAGTCAGCCCCAGTTCGTGCTGCGCGCTGGCCACTTCGTGGTGGTGCTTGTCGCAGGGCAGGCCCATTTCGAGCATGGTCGACACCATTTCGCCGCGAATATCGACGCAGCTATCGACCGGAGCGACCGGGAAGTAGCCGCCCTTGGCGCGCGGCCGGTGGGCCAGGTTGCCGCCATCGTACTTGGTGTCCGAATTGGTCGGCAGCTCGATATCGTCGATCCTGAAGCCGTTGCCATCGTAGCCATCATAGAAGCGCACGTCGTCGAACATGAAGAATTCGGCTTCGGGGCCGACATAGACGGTGTCGCCCACGCCGCTGGTCTTGACGAAGGCTTCGGCGCGCTTGGCGGTCGAGCGCGGGTCGCGGCCATAGAGATCGCCGGTCGAAGGCTCGACGATGTCGCAGCAGATGATCATCATCGGAGTGGCGCTGAACGGATCGATATAGACCGAGGTCAGATCGGGCTTGAGGATCATGTCGCTTTCGTTGATCGCCTTCCAGCCTTCGATCGACGAACCGTCGAACATCAGGCCATCTTCCAGCTCGTCCTCGCCCATCACCGAGGCGACCATGGTCAGGTGCTGCCACTTGCCCTTGGGATCGGTGAAACGCAGATCGACCCATTCGATCTCTTCGTCCTTGATCCGCTTGATGATGTCCTTTGCCTTGGCCATGTCGTTGTCCTTTTTCAGTCCCCCTCCCGCTTGCGGGAGGGGCTAGGGGTGGGTGTGTCAAGTTTCGGAGATCAGGTTTGTCCGCCGGACTGGCCCACCCCCAACCCCTCCCGCATGCGGGAGGGGGGAAATCAAATCGCGTCGTTGTCGCGCTCGCCGGTGCGAATGCGCAGCGCGCTTTCGACTGGGAAAACAAAAATCTTGCCGTCGCCGATCCGGCCGGTCTGCGCCGCCGCGGCGATCGCTTCGACCACGCGTTCGGCCAGATCGTCAGGGACCACGACTTCAAGCTTCACCTTGGGCAGGAAATCGACGACATATTCGGCGCCGCGATAAAGCTCGGTATGGCCCTTCTGGCGGCCAAAGCCCTTGGCCTCGGTCACGGTGATGCCCGAAACGCCGACTTCGTGCAGCGCTTCCTTCACTTCGTCGAGCTTGAACGGCTTGATGATCGCTTCGATCTTTTTCACGTCGTATTCTCCTGCGCAGCAAGCCGGTTCCGCTGATGCGGTCCGGAGTTTTGAATTGCCACGGTGCAATCCTTATCAAGAATCGTGCCAGTGGTCAGGGTAAGGCCCTAGGCCAAGCGTAGCCTCGCGAAAAGGGCGGATTCGCAAGATTGGAATCGCTGATGCTGGGCTTGCGAAATTATCGCAATGCGGGGGAGGGGATGGGCTTGCCTGAATTTTCGGCAGGTGGTGCTAAAAAAAAGGGCAGAGGGGGTTCGCGCAGAGAGCGCAGAGAAGCAGGAAGGGCGCAAAGATGTAGCTCTTGCGGCGTAGCCGCTTTTCATTTCAGAGGCCGCGCAAACCGGAATGCCGGTTGAGTAAGTTGAGCCTGCGGCTCAGAGCAACTCCTTTGCGTTCTTCCTGCTTCTCTGCGCTCCCTGCGTGAACCCCCTTCTTAAAGCACGAGCCCAGCAGTCACTTCCAACCCAGCCATCAGGTTCAGGCTCTGCACCGCCGCGCCGCTCGCCCCTTTGCCGAGGTTGTCGAGCATGGCGACGAGGCGGGCCTGGCTGCCGTCCTTGCTGCCGAAGACGTAGAGCTCCAGCCGGTCGCTGGGCCGGGCCGAGCTGCGCAACAGCAGCTCGTCGGGGGTTTCTTCGTTCAGCCGCACCACCGGGCTGCCGGCATAGAAATGGCGCAGGCAATCGCGCAGGCCGTCGGTGGGCGCGGCGCGGTCCATTTGGCTGAGGTGCAGCGGCACTTCGACCACCATGCCGCGGTGCGCCGGAACCACCGCGGGCGCGAACAGCGGGGCATGGGCGAGGCCCGCGTATTTCTGCATTTCGGGGACATGCTTGTGGCCCAGCGCCAGCCCGTAATCGCGGAAGGCGATGTCGCGGTCCGCCTCGAAGCGCTCGATCAACGCCTTGCCGCCGCCCGAATAGCCCGAGACCGCGTGGCAGGTGTAGGGCCAGTCCGATGGCAGCAGGCCGTGCCGGATAAGCGGGGCCAGCAGGGCAAGGAAGCCGGTGGGGTAGCACCCGGGGTTCGAAAGGCGGCTGGCGTCGGCCACCTTGTCGCGCCCGGTCAATTCGGGAAAACCATAGGTCCAGCCGGGCGCCACGCGGTGCGCGCTGGAAGCGTCAATGATCCGCACCTTGCTGCCCTCGGCCAGCGCAACCGCCTCGATCGCGGCTTCGTCGGGCAGGCACAGCACCGCGAAATCGGCCGCATGGTAGGCTTCGCGCCGCGCTTCGGCGCTTTTGCGCTGGTCGTCGCCCAAGGTGAGCAATTCGAACTCGGCGCGCGGGGCGAGGCGTTCGACAATTTCGAGCCCGGTGGTGCCGACGGCGCCGTCGATGAAAACTGTGTGGGTCATGGTTTGGCCTTAGAGCATCGGAACTCCCCTCCCCGTGGGGGAGGGGTTGGGGGTGGGGGCTCGGCGCTGGCGTGGAACCCCCATCCCAACCCTTCCCC
>JAGXTB010000057.1 GCA_018334165.1 Sphingomonadales bacterium
GGGGGTGGGGGTTCGACATCGGCGTGGAACCCCCACCCCAACCCCTCCCCAACAGGGAGGGGCTTTGTGATTCGGGGAAATGGGGGAACGGAAGATGCGCGTCTGGCTGGGAACTTTGGTGACCTTGGCGCTTGCCGCCTTGCTGGCCGTGCTGGCGACAACCCCTCCTGCGCCGCGCGATCCCAAGTCGACAGTGGGATTATTCAATATCCAGGCCGCCGAAGCGGACTTGCGCGAGATCGCCCGCGCGCCGCATCCGACCGGCTCTGCCGAGAATGCGCGCGTGCGCGAGTACCTGATGACACAAATGCGCGGGATCGGAATGGAAGTCAGCACTCGCGAGGGCGTGCTTGAAGAAAGGGCGGCCAAACGGCTTAACAAGTGGAGCGGGCGCGCAGATCCTCCCGCCAAGACCGTCAACCTGATTGGCGTGCTGCCCGGTCGTGACCGCAATGCGCCCGCAGTGCTGCTGATGTCGCACCACGATTCGGTCTGGGGCTCGCCCGGTGCGCCTGACGATAGTGCAGGGGTCGTGACCGCACTCGAAGTCGCGCGCCAGGTCGCCGGCAAAGGCCCGCCTTCGCGCGACCTGATCGTATTGCTGACCGATGGCGAGGAATTGGGGCTGCAAGGCGCGAAGCAGTTCTTCGCAGGCGACCCGCTGCTTCCCCGGATCGGTGCGGTGATCAACATGGAGGCGCGCGGCGGGGGCGGGCGCACCACCTTGTTCGAAACCACGCCGGACAACGGTGAGGCGATTGCGCTTTACCAGGCGGCCGTGACCAAACCGGGCGCGAGCTCTTTGGCGGTGTTCATCTATTCGGTGCTGCCCAACGATACCGACCTGACCCATGCGATGGCGGGTGACTGGGCGGCCTACAACTTTGCCTTCATCGGCCGTCCGGGGCTCTACCACTCGCCAATGGCCACGCCTGAGGCGCTGGATCGCGGCGCGCTGATGGACATGGGCTGGCAGGTGTCCGAGCTGACCCAGGCCCTGCTCGCCGCGCCCAAGCTGCCAGGCCGGGCGCCCGACGTGGTGTTCTTCGACCTGTTCGGGCTCTCGCTGGTCAAGTATCCGGCCGGGCTGGGCTGGGTGATGCTGGCAATCGCGGGAATCGCATTGGGAGTGGCCGCGAGGTGGGATCTTAGCCTGCGGGCGCTAGGGCAGGGGGCAGGGCGCTCTGCCGGACTGATGCTGCTCGCCGCAGTAGTGATCTACGCGCTCAACCGCGTTTCAGGCGCGGGGGCAGGGGCCAACTACTATGACCGACTGGCGGCGATCCCTTTGCTCGAAGTGATGGCCCTGCTGGCCGCCGCCGCCTGCTTCCTGCTGGTGTTGGGCAAAGGACTGGCTGGTGCAGCGCAAAAGGTCGGTGCGGTCCTGCCGCTGGCGCTGATCGGCCTCGCAATGCAAGTCAATGCCCCCACGGCGGCCTATGTGGTGATCGTGCCAGTCATGCTGACCGCACTAGTGCTGGCCGCAAAAGCCCTACTGCCCGCCAACCCGGCCAAGGCCTTGGCCGTGCTGCTGGGCGCACTGGTGCTGGGCTACATGCTCGCCCTGGGCCACCAGCTGATGCAAGGCGTCGGCCCCGACCTGCCCTCAGTCGCCGCACTGCCGCTGGCGCTGGGCGCACTGGCACTGATCCCGACCTGGCCTGCGCTCAGCCACCGCCACGCCCGGCAGGCGGGTCTGGCGTTGCTGGTGCTGGCACTCGGCGTGGCGCTGTTGGTGCGGTTCGATCCGAAGGCGGAGACTGTGGCGGTTTACAGTTTGAAATGATGCAGACCGGTCTCTCCCTTCCCCGGTGGGGAAGGGTCGGGGATGGGGGAGCGAGGCCGCAAGGTCTCGCGTCGCCGATAGCGTGGGACCCCCACCCCAACCCCTCCCCGCCGGGGAGGGGCTTTGTGGTTCATTGCCGTGAAATCAGACTCTAGGTACTACTTCTTCCATTGAACGGGCTCACCTTTGAGCCCGTCCGGTGCCTTGCGGCAGTCTTTAAGCATGGGAATGCTGGCTACTTCGCTTACGCCATCGCAGAGCAGGCGGACCTTGTCGCCCGGGCCATAGTCTCCTGCAATGTCCTTAGCTTCGTCTGCCAGGTCGGCATGCGCGGACATGAATTGGTTCGAAGTCCGCAGTAGGATTTCAGGATTGTCGAACAAGTCCAGCGCCACTTTGTCGACCGTTCCCGTGACAAGCAGCTTGCGATTGCCGAAATAGCCTTGGGCGCTTGCCTCGTTGGACTGGTATGCGTTGAACAATTCGCTGACCGTCACAGCAACAGGTGCTTCGCCCGGTTCCTCCGTTGGAGTTGGGGAGGCGGAGTCGCTTGCTGCTGGCTTTGTCTTGTCCTCGGGTGGTTTGGGCAAGAGGTTGCCGATTACCCCCAGCACAATCAAGCCAGCGACAATCCAAAGGCCGATCTTCAGACATCCAGGGCCCGATTTCGTCTTGGCATCGGGGATTGTTGATGTGTCGGTAGCTGGTGCTGGACCTTCTTGTGTCGCCGGACTAGCCGACTGGGGCGAAGCTGTGCCGCATTTCGGACAGAACGATCCGCCTTCTGGAATTTCAGTCCCGCACTTGATGCAATGCATATTGACACCCCTTGTTCCAATGAACTCAAGGTGCATCGCATACTATCGAAAGTCCAGTGCCAAGTCGAAGTGCGTATGGATCACTATTGATCCAAGAAACTCCGCATCTTCCGCGACCTTGACGGGTGCTTGAGCTTCCTCAGCGCCTTGGCCTCAATCTGGCGGATCCGTTCGCGGGTCACGCTGAACTGCTGGCCGACTTCTTCCAGCGTGTGGTCGGTGTTCATCCCGATGCCGAAGCGCATGCGCAGCACGCGTTCTTCGCGCGGGGTGAGGCTGGCCAGCACGCGGGTGACGGTTTCCTTGAGGTTGGCCTGAATCGCGGCATCCACGGGAATGACCGCATTCTTGTCCTCAATGAAATCGCCCAAGTGGCTGTCTTCCTCGTCGCCGATCGGCGTTTCGAGGGAGATCGGCTCCTTGGCGATCTTCATCACCTTGCGGACCTTTTCGAGCGGCATCGAGAGGCGCTCGGCCATTTCCTCGGGCGTGGGCTCGCGGCCTTGCTCGTGCAGGAACTGGCGGCTGGTGCGGACCAGCTTGTTGATCGTTTCGATCATGTGGACCGGGATGCGGATCGTGCGGGCCTGGTCGGCGATCGAACGGGTGATCGCCTGGCGGATCCACCAGGTGGCATAGGTGCTGAACTTGTAGCCGCGGCGGTACTCGAACTTGTCGACCGCCTTCATGAGGCCAATGTTGCCTTCCTGAATAAGATCAAGGAATTGCAGGCCGCGGTTGGTGTACTTCTTGGCGATCGAGATCACCAGCCGCAGGTTCGCCTCGACCATTTCCTTCTTGGCGATCCGGGCTTCGCGTTCGCCCTTCTGGACCATGTTGACGATCCGGCGGAATTCGGTGAGCGACATGCCGGTCTGGCTGGCGATGTCTGAGATTTCCGCGCGAATCCGTTCAACCGCGTCGATTTCCTGGTCGGCGAATGCGGCCCACTTCTTGTCCTTGCCGGCCTGCGCCTGGAGCCAGCCATCGTCGAGCTCGCGCCCGACATAGCTGTCGAGGAAGTCCTTGCGGTTGACCTTGTGGCGTTCGGCCAGGCGCAGCATTTGCCCGCCCAGGGCAGTCAGGCGGCGGTTGAAGGCATAGAGGTTGTCGACCAGGTATTCGATCTTGGTCGCGTGGAACTGAACGCTTTCAACGTGCGCGGTCAGGTCTTCGCGCAGCTGCTGATAGTTCTTTTCCTTGGTCGGAGTGAAAGCGCCGCCAGCGCCCATGATATCAAGGCGTTCGTTCTGAATCTTCTCAAACTTCTTGAACAGCGCGGTGATCGCGGCGAACTTTTCCAGCGCCTCAGGCTTGAGCTGGGCTTCCATCTGCGCGAGCGAGAGGGTGTTGTCCTCCTCCTCCTCGTCGCTCTGGCGCGGCATCCGGCGTTCGATCTGATCGTCGTCGTCCTCGTCGGACTTGGCCTCTTCTTCCTCTTCCTCGTCTTCCTTGAACGAGGGACCGGCG
Source organism: Sphingomonadales bacterium (assembly GCA_018334165.1). Taxonomy (GTDB): domain Bacteria; phylum Pseudomonadota; class Alphaproteobacteria; order Sphingomonadales; family Sphingomonadaceae; genus Novosphingobium. Next base: position 4,075 of record JAGXTB010000057.1, read on the forward strand.
GTGGCTTCGCTGATTTCGGCTTCGCCTTCTTCCTCACCGTCTTCGGTCAGGTTTTCGGGCGCGGGTTCCTTTGACAGCATGGCGTCAAGGTCGAGGATCTCGCGCAGCTGCATTTCGCCCGCGTTCAGCGCTTCGGACCACTGAATGATCGCGTGGAACGTGATCGGGCTTTCGCACAGCCCCAGGATCATCGTGTCGCGCCCGGCCTCGATCCGCTTGGCGATGGCAATTTCGCCCTCGCGGCTGAGCAGTTCGACCGCGCCCATTTCGCGCAGGTACATCCGCACCGGATCGTCGGTGCGTTCGATGATTTCTTTCTTTTTGACCAGGTCAGGCCGATCGGCCATGCCGTCGGTCTGCTCGTCGAGCTCATCGACTTCCTTCTCGTCAGGATCGACCGCGTCTTCGTCGCTTTCGACGATGTTGACGCCCATTTCCGAGATCGCGGACATGATGTCCTCGATCTGGTCAGTGGACATCTGGTCCTGCGGCAGCGCCTCGTTCAACTCGTCCATGGTGATCACGCCGCGCCGCTTGGCACGGGCGATCAGCTTCTTGATCGAGGCTTCGTTGAGGTCGATCAGGGGCGCATCGCCGCCTTCCTTTTCGCCAACCGAGATATCGTCTTCGTCCATCATTCCGCCATTGGTTTGGCAGCGGCTTCTTCCAAAGCCCCCGCTCGCGCGCTGGCCATTTGCCTGAGCCGCGCATCAAATTCCAGCTTTCTCTTCAAGAGCCGCTGCTGTTCGGCATAGGCCCCTTCCGAAAGGTCGTTCTCAAACCGCCGGGTCGCCTCGGCCAGCGCCGCTTCGAGCGCGGGCCTCTCGACCAGCAGACCCACTGCCTGGGCCAGGTCGGCCCGGGCCAGATCGGCCTCCACGCCATCGACCAGAAAGCCAAAGCGCAGCGCGGCATATTCTTCTGAAGCCGGGGCTGCCAGTCCCCGGGCGGCCAATATGGTGCTCAAATGGCCAGTTTCAAGCGCCTCGCCCGCATCAACTGCATCGACCAGCACCAAAAAGCGCGGGTCGGGCAGATCGGCGTGGGCCAATGTGTCAGCGTGGCGAGCCAGTTCGCCGGGATAGCGCAGCAGTCCGGCCAACACCGCGGCCGACAAGGCATCGCGCGATCCCGAATGCTTGCGCATCCGCGCGAGCATTTTGGGGTCGCTGCGTTGGGGCACGGGCGCACCCTTTCCGCCGGGCCGCCATTCGCGCTGTTCCCGGCGCGGGAAAGCAAAGGCGGAAAACCGTTCGGACAGTTCGCGGCGATAAAGCGCCTGGATGTCGCGATCGGCAATCGTTTCGACATGCGCCATCAGCCGCGCCTTGAGCCCGGCCTTGTCCTCCGGCGTGGCCAGCGGTTGGGCGCCGCGCTCGTGCTCCCACAGCACGTCGAGCAGCGAGGTGTGCGCCTCGAGCGCGGCTTCCATCGCCTTGGCACCGTCGCGCTTGATCAGGTCGTCGGGGTCCATGCCCGCAGGCAGGCGCACGATCTTGAGGCTGTGCGCCGGGCGCAGCAGGGGCAGGGCGCGGGTGACAGCACGCATTGCCGCGCGCCGGCCGGCGGCGTCGCCATCGAAGCACAGCACCGGGTTTTCAACCAGCCGCCAGAGCATTTCGAGCTGGCGTTCAGTCAGCGCGGTGCCCAGCGGCGCGACGGCATCCTCGATCCCGGCTGCCGCCAGGGCGATTGTGTCCATATAGCCTTCGACCACCACCAGCCGCCCGGTCTTGCGGCTGGCCGGCCCGGCGCGGTGGAGGTTGTAGAGCGTGCGGCCCTTGTCGAACAAAGGCGTGTCGGGCGAATTGAGGTACTTGGGCGCGTCGGTCTTGGCCGCGTCGAGGATCCGGCCGCCGAATGCGATCACCCGCCCGCGCGCATCCTCGATCGGCAGCATCAGGCGGCCGCGGAACCGGTCGTAGGGTTCCTTCTCGTCCACCGCGATCCGCAGGCCCGCCTCGATCAGCATTTCCTCAGGGAAACGGGCGAGCGCGGCCTTCAGCGCCTGGCGGCCCTCGGGCGCGTATCCGAAGCCGAAGCGTTCGACCGTGCGTTCGTTGAACCCCCGCGTGGCGAGATAGGCGCGGGCCTTCTCGCCTTCCGGTGAGGCCAGCCGCTCGACGAACCAGGCCTGGGCGGCGGCCATCACATCGTGGAGCGAATCGCGTTTCTCCGCCTCCTTGGCCGCGCGCGGGTCCATCGCGGGCAGTTCCATCCCGGCTTCGCTGGCCAGTTCCTTGACCGCGTCCATGAAAGAAAGGCCGCGCTGGTCAGTCATCCAGCGGATCACATCGCCATGCGCGCCGCAGCCGAAGCAGTGATAGAAGCCCTTGCTGTCGTTGACGGTAAAGCTGGGGCTCTTCTCGTTGTGGAACGGGCAGCAGGCCTTGAACTCATGCCCCGCCTTGGTCAGCCGCGTGGTCCGCGAAATGACGCCGGACAGCGTCACGCGTGCGCGCAGTTCATCAAGCCATTGCGGGGAGAGCGACATTGGGCCTGTCTAGCCGCTGCGGCGCTGCGCCTCAACTGCGCGAAAAATCGCCCCACAGCCTTGTCCACGTTGCTGGCAATTGTCGCTAAATCCCAGATTCCGTATGGTAAATTAAACCTTTCCTTTCACCTGAAACCGGTTAGGTTGCGCCTCGGGTCGTGGGGGCGGCCTGGGGGAATAATACACGACCAAACAATGCTTTGCCGGACCGTCCCTGAATAACAGGAGGGAAGTAGATGCTGAACAAGGTAAGCGCAGTTGCGCGTCTCGCCGGTATTGCCCTGGCAGTGGTAGCCGGTTTCATGCCCGATTTGGGCTTTAATGTCGGATTGATCCTGGTCGTTCTGGGGCTGGTTTCGGGGGTCACCATGGCCGCCGAACGCTTTGTTCCGGTGGCTGCGACCGTGCTGGTCGTCCCGGCAGTGGCCGCGGGGCTGGCGATGGTTCCGGCTGTTGGTGCTCAGCTTGGTGCGGTGCTGGGCGGGATCGCCCTGCTCGCCGCCGGCGCACTCGCCAGTGCGATTGCGATGACCCTGTTTGGCCGGGTCAAGGAAGATATCGGCGGCCTCGGCAAGTAAGCCGGGCTAACGCCGAACAGGGAGGCCCGCCGGGAAACTGGCGGGCCTTCTTGTTGGGGGGTGCAGCCGTAAACCGACCTCCGTTCGTGTCGAGCGGAGGCCGCAGGCCGTAGTCGAGACACCGCAGCGAAACCTCACCCCAAGGCCGCCTTCACCAGGGCGCTGGCCTTGCCCATATCAAGCTGCGTGCCGTGGCGGGCCTTGAGCGCGCCAACGACCTTGCCCATGTCCTTCATCCCCTCGGCGCCCACTTCGGCGATGATGCTTGCGATCGCGGCCTTGACCTCGTCCTCGCCCATCATTGCGGGCAGGAAGTCTTCGATCACCCCAAGTTCGCCCTTTTCGATCTCGGCCAGTTCCTGGCGGCCGCCCTGTTCGAACATCGCAATCGATTCGCGGCGCTGCTTGGCCATCTTTTGCAGGACGTCGACCACCAGCACATCGTCATCGGGCACCGCAGCGGCGGTGCGCAGTTCGATGTCCTTGTCCTTGAGCTTGGCCAGGATCAGGCGGATGGCGGCAAGGCGCTGCTTGTCGCCAGCTTTCATCGCGGTAACCTGAGCGGCCTTGATCGTATCGCGGAGCATTTTGGGTACTTTCTTTGCTGAAAAGCTATGCATTGGGGATAGTGGCCCCTCTAGCCGGGTATTTTGTCTTTTCAAAGGTTGACGCAAGGGGGGCAGGGGTCTAGCCGCCGACCCTTAGCAACATCGCCAGAACCCAGTTACACGGAGCGCCACCCATGGCCGACCCCGCCCCTTCGTTTGCGCCGCAACCCGCGGGCGCAACCGGAGTCCTTGTGCTCGCCGATGGCCACCTGGCCTGGGGCAAAGGATTTGGCGCAGAAGGCGCAGCAGTGGGCGAAGTGTGCTTCAACACGTCGATTACCGGCTACCAGGAAATCATGACCGATCCCTCCTACGCCGGGCAGGTGGTGACTTTCACTTTCCCGCATATCGGCAATGTCGGCGTGAACGAGGAAGACCTGGAAAGCCATGTCGAAGGCGCGGTTGGCTGCGTGGTGCGCGAAGATGTGACCGCGCCGAGCAATTTCCGCTCGGCCGGAACTTTTGGCGACTGGCTGGCAAGCAAGAACAAAATCGGCCTGGCGGGCCTCGACACCCGCGCGCTGACCCGCCGCATCCGCCTCTCCGGCGCGCCCAACGCGGTGATCGCGCATGCCAAGGACGGCAAGTTCAACCTGCCCGACCTGCTCAAGCGCGCGCAGGAATGGCCGGGGCTGGAAGGCATGGACCTTGCCCGGGTGGTCAGCCGCTCGGCCAGTGAAGAGTGGGAGGGCGGCACCTGGACGCTGGGCAAGGGCTATGCTCGCTCCCCCCGCACCGAGCGCCCGCATGTGGTGGCGATGGACTTCGGCGCCAAGGACAACATCTTCCGCAGCCTCGACCATGCCGGGGCGCATGTCACCGTGGTGCCGGGGAACACTTCGCTGGACGATGTGCTGGCGCTGAACCCCGCTGGCGTGTTTCTCTCCAACGGCCCCGGCGATCCGGCGGCCACTGGAGTGTACGCGGTGCCCGTGATCCAGGGCCTGCTGGAGCGCGACGTTCCGGTCTTCGGGATCTGCCTTGGCCACCAGATGCTGGCCTTGGCGGCGGGTGCCAAGACCATCAAGATGCACCAGGGCCACCGCGGCGCGAACCATCCGGTCAAGCGGCTGGAGGACGGGGTGGTTGAGATCACCTCGATGAACCACGGGTTTGCGGTGGACGGGGCGAGCCTGCCGGACGGTGTGGTGGAGACGCATGTCTCGCTGTTTGATGGGAGCAACTGCGGGATCGCGGTGAAGGGCAAGAAGGCGTTCGGGGTGCAGTATCACCCTGAGGCGTCGCCGGGGCCGATGGATAGTTTCTATCTGTTTGAGCGGTTTGTGGGGATGTTGGGGTGAGTGGCATGAAGAATCTCATCATGTCAGTCGCAGCACTTGCTGCAAGTGCCTGCGCCAACGCCAGCGCCAGCTCTGGCTACGTAGATAACCCTGAAAAATGCCAAGCCCAGTGGGAAGTAAGACTTGAGCCTTTTCGTGAGAGATATGGGGCAAACCAAGGCTGGCCAGAGCAACTGATCTTGGATGCCAATCAAGCCGGTGATTTCAAGATGGCCCAGCGCTATATGGCGAAATTTGGCTGGAATGCAGCAGCAACAAGTGATCCAAACGATCTCACTTTGTATTTCATGCCAGACACAACGCCTACCGTTACGAATGACCCTCGGTTTCGCCAAAGACCAATTCCAATCGTGTCGGAAGGACTCAAACG
>JAGXTB010000058.1 GCA_018334165.1 Sphingomonadales bacterium
GGGGCAATGGCGCACCCTCCAAGACCCCTCCGTCATTTGCTGCGCAAATGCCACCTCCCCATTTGGCTGCGCAAAATGGGAAGGAACTCTGGCCTGCTCTTTGGCTGGGGCATATAGCCTACAACGAATCGCATTCAGGAGCACACCCCAGTGAAATTCTTCGCCGACACCGCCGAAATCGAAGACATCAAGGACCTGGCCGCTACCGGCCTGATCGATGGCGTCACCACCAATCCCAGCCTGATCATGAAGTCGGGCCGCGATTTTATCGAGGTGACGAAGGAAATCTGCGGGATCGTCTCGGGCCCGGTCAGCGCCGAAGTGGTCGCGCTCGACCATGCCGGGATGATGGTCGAGGCGGAAAAGCTGCGCAAGATTGCCGACAACGTCTGCATCAAGGTGCCGCTGACGCTCGATGGCCTCAAGACCTGCAAGGCGCTGACCAGCGACGGCACGATGGTCAACGTCACATTGTGCTTCTCAGCCAACCAGGCGCTGCTCGCGGCCAAGGCCGGGGCCACATTCGTTTCGCCCTTCGTCGGCCGCCATGACGACAACGGCTTTGACGGGATGCAGCTGATCAGCGACATCCGCATGATCTATGACAACTACAACTTCGGCACCGAAATCCTGGTCGCCTCGGTCCGCCACGGTATCCACGTGCTCGAAGCAGCCAAGATCGGCGCCGACGTGATGACCGCGCCGCCTTCGGTGATCAAGGGGCTGGTCAAGCACGTGCTGACCGACAAGGGCATCGAAGGCTTCCTGGCCGATTGGGCCAAGACCGGGCAGTCCATATAGCCAAAACCAAAATCGTCACCCTGAACTTGTTTCAGGGTCCATCGTGAGGCACAGACCGAAGCGCGTTGGCGCACCAGGCCGCGAGGTTGATCGTTCGAACCCTCTGTTCGGTCATGGCTGCACGATAGATGCTGAAACAAGTTCAGCATGACGGAAATTGTTTGTTTGGTATTGTAGTTCGATGTCCGACGAATCTCCCCTCGACCGCTTCAAAGGCGTCCTGACCGGCGCCAGCCGCGCAATTGCGCAGGAGCCCGAGCTGGAGATCGCCTGGACTGCGGACGCCCCGGTCGCCAACGGGGCCAACCTGCGCGTGCCGATGCCGGGGCGTTCGCTGCCGCTGGGTCAGGCGATGGAAGCGCGCGGCTTTGCGGACAGTTTCGCGCTGCGGCTGCGCCACCATAACGAGGCACTCCACGCCCGCCATGCCCCGGCTGAGCCGACGGCGCGGGCCTGTTTCGATGCGGTTGAGCAGGTCCGGTATGAGGCCTTGGGGGCCAAGGGCTATGCCGGGATGCGGCATAACCTTGACGCGGCACAACAGGTCCGCACGCTGGGCGATCCGATCACCCGCGCCACCCGTCCGGACGAAGTGCCGATGCAGGCAGCGCTCGCCTTGTTGCTGCGCGAACATCTGACCGGCCAGCCGGTTCCTGAGCCTGCGCGCGAAGGCGTGGACATGCTGCGCGGCTGGATCGGGGAGCGCGCCGGGACCGATTTCGATGCATTGGCGGCGATGCTCGACGATCAGGCCGCGTTCCAGGCGCTGACTTTGTCGATGCTCCAGCATCTTGAGCTCACCCAGGCCCAGCCGATGGAGCCGGAGAGCGAAGAGGGCGAGGATCAGGACAGCGACGATCAGGAAGACCAGCCCGACGACGGCGAATCGAGCGAAGACCAGAGCCCCAGCGAAGTCGCCTCCGAACCCAGCGAAGGCGAGGAAGACGGCGAAGACGAGAGCGAGCGGCAGATGGACGACGATCAGTCCGACGCCGAAGAAGGCGACGAGGGCGAGGAGGGCATGCTGCCGACCCGGCCCAACCGCCCCTGGACCGAACTGCCGCTGAAGTTCGACTACAAGGCCTATACCGAAAGCTTCGACGAAGTGGTCGCGGCCAACGACTTGTGCGACGAGGAAGAGCTGACGCGCCTTCGCGCCTATCTCGACGCGCAATTGAAGGGCCTGCAGGGGATCGTTACCAAGCTCGCCAACCGGCTCCAGCGCCGCCTGATGGCACAGCAGAACCGCTCCTGGGATTTCGACCAGGAAGAAGGCCTGATCGATGCTGCGCGGCTGGCGCGCGTGGTGATCTCGCCCGGCCATTCGCTGAGCTACAAGGTTGAGCGCGACATCGAGTTCAAGGACACGATTGTCACGCTGCTGATCGACAATTCGGGCTCGATGCGCGGCCGTCCGATCTCGATCGCCGCGATCAGCGCCGATGTCCTGGCGCGCACGCTGGAGCGCTGCGGGGTCAAGACCGAGATCCTGGGCTTCACCACCCGCGCCTGGAAGGGCGGGCAAAGCCGCGAGGCCTGGCTGGCCGGTGGCAAACCCGCACAGCCCGGCCGCCTCAATGATCTGCGCCATATCGTCTACAAAAAGGCGGATATGCCCTATCGCCACGCCCGCAAGAACCTGGGGCTGATGATGCGCGAAGGCCTGCTGAAGGAAAACATCGACGGCGAGGCGCTGCTCTGGGCCCATGCCCGCCTGCTCGCCCGTCCGGAGGACCGCCGCGTGCTGATGGTGATTTCGGACGGCGCGCCGGTCGATGATTCCACGCTCAGCGTCAACAACGCCGGGTATCTCGAGCTGCACCTGCGCAAGGTGATCGAGTGGATCGAAAAACAAAGCCCGGTGCAGCTGGTGGCGATCGGGATCGGCCACGATGTGACGCGCTATTACCGCCGCGCCGTGACGATCATGGACGTCGAGCAGCTGGGCGGGACGATGATCGAGCAATTGGCGGGGCTGTTCGAGGAAGAATAGCGCGCCGGTTTGTGTAGCTTGACATCGGGAGAGTTGCTGCAACACTCTGCAATTGGAAAATTGCCAGGCGTTACAATGTTTTATATCCTGCTGTTCTACCTTGCATTCTTCTTCGCGGCGCTGGTCTTGCCCACCTTGCGGGTCTGGCGGCGCGGCGGGATCAACCCGCTGGTTTTGCCTGCCAATGACAGCGTCGATGGCTTTGTTGGACTGTGGTTCAAGCTGCTGGTGGGCGGATTGGGTGCCTACCTGTTCGCGCTGGCGCTGGGCTTGACTGCGCCGTTGGGGGCGATCGCGGTGGGCGCGGCAACGGAGCGGCAGGTGGCGGGCTGGACGCTGCTGATTGCCTCGCTGGTCTGGGTGGTGCTGGCGCAAGTGCAAATGGGTGCATCGTGGCGGATCGGTATCGATACCCAGCGCAAGACCGATCTGGTTGCCTCAGGCCTGTTCCGGATCAGCCGCAACCCGATATTCCTGGGCATGATGATCCAATTGTTCGGCCTGTTTCTGCTCCAGCCAGACGCGGTGACCCTGCTGGTCCTGGTTTGCGGCTATGTGCTGATTTCGGTCCAGATCCGGCTTGAGGAAGACCACCTGCGCCGCCAGCACGGCGAGGCCTATGCCGAATTCTCCACCCGGGTCAGGCGTTGGATGTGATGGCTTTGATCGCGGGTCGAACAAAGAGCTGAAAAGAGCAAGAATTGGCGGTTGCCAAGTTCTGGGCGCGCGATTAGCAATTCCTGTCGATGGGGCAAAATCAACTTACCAGAACGTACGGATTCGGGCTTGCCTGTGGCATGGCCCTGGGGATCGTGATGCCGCTGGCGGCACAGGAAACGGCACCCCCGCCGCCTGCGCCTGCAGCGGCTTTGGCACCATCCCCGCTGCCTGTCGCTGCGCCTCCCTCTACACCTAGCCCGCCATGCACCAGCCCAGCCGGCGCCGCCGCAGCGCGCTGTGTTCCGGCGCTGACCCAGCTGATCATCAGCCTTGATGCGCCGATCAGTTCGCGCACGGCCAAGACGGGTGAGACATTCACGTTCTCGCTGGCCGAACCGATCCTGCTGAACGGCGCAGTGGTGGTGCCGACCGGAACCAAAGGCACTGGCGAAGTGGTCCATGCCAAGGGCACCGGGCTGGGCGTGGGCGGCGAGCTGGTGCTGGCCGCGCGGACTCTGGACGTGGGCGGCAAGCCGGTGCGGCTGCGCTCGATGAAATTCGGCGTGGCGGGCAAGGATCGCCAGGACCTGGCCTTTGCGCTGGGTGTCACGGTCGGCTTTCCCGCGCTGTTCGTGCGCGGCAAACATATCGACTTGCCGCAAGGCGCGCTGGCGGGTGCCAAGCTGGCCGAAGACCTCATTCTCGATGCCCCGGCGCCTGCGCCGTCGGCTCCGGAAGCCGCGCCGGGGGCAGTCCCCGCCGCACCACCACCTCCGCAATCTGGGAGCGCGCAATGAAGTTCAAGCTGATTTCCGCCGTGGCCGCTGTCGCCGCGCTGAGCCTGTCGGCCTCGCCGGTCATGGCCAAGGACAAGAAGGACAAGGAAAAAGAAGAAGAAGGCGCAGGTCCGGTCACGATCCCCGCGCCGCCCCCGGGCAAGGGCCAGATTGTGTTCTACCGCCCCGGCGGCATGGGCATGGCGCTGGGCTGCTCGGTTAACGAAAAGGGCCAGAAGCTCTCTTCGCTCGGTTCGGGCCGCTATTTCATCCTGGTTACCGATCCGGGCAAGCACGAATATACCGTGAAAAGCGAAGCCAAGGATGTCCTGGCGCTGGAAGTCGAAGCCGACGAAACCCAGTACGCCAAATGCCGGATCAAGATGGGTATCATGGTCGGCCGTCCTGACCTGGCCCCGGGCACCGAGGCTGAGTTCAAGGAAAAGAACAAGTGGAAGATGGTCGATGACGACGACATGGGTCCCGGGCCGGGCGCGCTGCGCAAGGCCGATGTAGCGGCTGCGCTGGCACCCAAACCGGCCCCTGCGGCTGAGCCCGCTCCGGCACCGGCTCCGGCCCCTGCGGCTGAGCCGGCTCCTGCTCCCGCCACCTGATCAATTTGGCACTTTCGGTTCCGCCGGTCCCCAGCGCGGGGCCGGCGGAATGCTTTTGGGCCAATGAAATGGCTTGACCACCGCGTTTAATCGCTTGATTAAACCGCCATGACCAAAGCCTCCACCGTCACTGACGCCATGCTGACCCGCCGTTCGATCCGCGCGTTCAGCGATACACCCGTTCCGCTTGAGACGATCCGCCAGGTGCTCGACACCGCGCGCTGGGCACCCAGCGGATGCAATTTCCAGCCGTGGGAAGGCGCGGTGCTGACCGGGGCGCCTTTGCGCGAACTGCAGGACAAGATGCGCGCCGCGCCGATGCAGGATCCCAAGGAATACTCCTGGAGCGATCCCGAGGTCTTGCCCGAATGCCTCGCCCGGCTGCACCAGGTTGGGGCGGATATGTATGCCGCGCTGCAGGTCGATCGCGGCGACAAGGAAGGCCGCGCCGATTTCGTGGGCCGCAACCTGGTCTCGTTCGATGCCCCGGCCGTGCTCTTGGTCTATTTCCCCCGCGTGATGGGCCCACCGCAATGGTCGGACGTGGGGATGTGGCTGCAATCGATCATGCTGCTGCTGCGCGAGGCGGGGCTGGACAGTTGCCCGCAGGAATTCCTCTCGCTTCACGCCAAGCTGATCAAGGACTATCTGGGCGTGTCGGACGAAAGCCACATCTTCTTCTGCGGCATTGCGATCGGCTGTGGAATCGCGGACGATCCGGTGAACCAGTTTGACCGCAAGCGCGAGCCGCTGGACAGCAAGGTCCAGTTCCTGGGGTTCGAATAGGAGCGTGACCATGGACGTTTCGGAAGCCGTCGCCAGCCGCCGCTCGATCCGCGCATTCCTCGACAAGCCGGTCGATCAGGCGGTGCTGCGCCGGGTGTTGGAAAAAGCCCAGAACGCGCCGTCGGGCGGCAATACCCAGCCGTGGAACGCAGTGATGCTGACCGGCGAGCCGCTGCAAAAGCTGATCGAGCTGGTCGCCGAAACAATCCCGCTGGGGCTGGCCGCCTATTCGGCCGAATACCCGATCTATCCCGCCGAGCTGGAAGGCCGCTATGCCGCCAGCCGCTTCGGCGTGGGCGAGGCGATGTATGCCGCGCTCGAAATCCCGCGCGAGGACAAGGCCCAGCGAATGGAGGTGTTCCGCAACAACTTCCGCGCGTTCGGCGCGCCGGTGCTGATGCTGGTCCACACGCCCCGCTACATGGGGCTGCCGCAGTGGAGCGATATCGGCATGTGGTTCCAGACCGTGATGCTGCTGCTGCGCGAGGAAGGCCTCGATTCGTGCGGGCAAGAGGCCTGGGCGGTTTACCAGAAGCAGATCCGCGAAGTGGTGGATATCCCCGAAGACCACATCTTCTTCAGCGGCTGCGCGATCGGCTGGGGGGATCGCGATGCGGCGGTCAACCAGTTCCCGGTGCCGAGGGTGGGGATTGATGAGGCGGTGACGTGGGTGGGGTTCTAAACAGTCCCCCTCCCGCCTGCGGGAGGGGCTAGGGGTGGGCCGG
>JAGXTB010000059.1 GCA_018334165.1 Sphingomonadales bacterium
GACCTCGGCCCGCCACGGCTTGGGGCACCACCACTCGTTGGTGCGCTGGGTCATCACCTGCCAGACCGTGTCGGGCGCGGCATTGATCAGGCGGGTGACGTTGAGTTCGTGCATTCAAAGCTCCTTGCGGAAAAAGACCACGCGCATTGTTTCGGCGAATCCGATTGCGGCATGAAAGGCATGACTGGCACTGTTGTCGATCAAGGCGTTCGATGCAAATTCACTGCACCCGCGTGCCCGGCCCCAATCGGCGACTGCGTCAGCCAGAGCCCGGGCCACGCCCGAGCAGCGCTGATCCGGTTCGACATAGATGCCTTCAAGGAACGCCACCGGCGAGGTCTCGCACCCTTCGACATAGTCACGCCGCAAGGTTGCCTCGGCGAAACCGATCACGGTGCCTGCATCGCATGTGGCAATAAAGGCGGCGCGATCAGAATTGCCGGATAGATAGGCACCCTTAACCTGCTCGGCATGATCGGGGATGCTTTCAAAGTCCCACAAAGCATGGCGCATTTCGCTCCAGCGGGTGAGGTGCTGCTTGCTGGCTGCAACGATCCGCATGGCCAGACTATTACCCTTTCTGCGCTGGTTTGATCGCGGCGATATCGATCTTCTTCATCGTCGCCATCGCTGCAAGCACCTGCTTGCGCGCAGCATCGGCATCGGGAACCATCAATTCGCACCAGACGAAATCACCATGTTGGTTGGTCATGTCACTTCTCCAGAGTTACGACAGGAACGAAGCCGCCATAGATCATCCGCTTGCCGTCGAAGGGCATCGGGTTGTTGATCGGGTCCATTCTTGGGTCTTTGAAGTCGGGCGACATCATCAGCGCATAGCACTTGTCGCGGGTTGCCTTGTCGGGCCATTCGATCCAGCTGAACAGCACCACTTCGCCATCTTCGGCCTTTACCGCCGTGCGGAAATCGGTGGTTGTGCCATCGGGCACATCGTCGCCCCAGCACTCCACCACACGGGTCGCACCCATTTCGATGAACATCGCGTCTGCCGTGCGGGCATGATCGATGAACTTCTGCTTGTTCGCTTCGGAACATGCGATCACGAAACCGTCGATGTAGGACATGGTCATTCTCCCAATTATCGTTTCTTATCAATTTTTTCTACGGCTAGCCGAATTGGGCAGCGTGCCAAGGGTGGAACTATCACGCCCTCTAGTTGTGCCTTGCGTCGGGCCAGGGCCAGAGCATTCTGGAATAGGGCCTTCTCCTTGACAATCCCGACTGTGCGTTAACCCGAAATTCGCCTTGTTCGCATAGGGTTCCCGCGATGAAGCAGCTCTGGGGGGCCATATTCCGGCTGGTGGCCGCATTGACGCTTGCCGTACTGGCAAGCGCGCCGGCGCTCGCCAAAACCCCGGTACAGACTTGCATTGCGCCGCTACGGGGCAGCGCGGCCGCGCCCTTGCAGTTCGATTGCAGCAGCGATCAATTGCGCCATGGATCGGGCGATTTTGGGGTCCAGCTGCGCTTCGATCCGGTCGTGTCCACGGCCGATGACCCGTTGGTCCTACGCACCACAAGTGTCTGGCAAGGCAGCGAACGGGTGGTTTTTCGCTATGCCGACGGAACCACAGCGGCGCTGAGTTTCACCCAGCAGACTGCCCGGCGCTACATGACGATCGGGGCAATCTTCGAGTTTCCGGTTCCGGCCCGCACCTCGCCACTGGTCGGGGCCTATATCGAGATCGAGGACTCAGCTAACTGGCGCGGCGTGATGCTGGGCGCGGAGCTGATGAAACGCAGCGAGAGCGAGGAAATCCAGCGCTGGCTGATTGCGCTCTATGCCGGGTTCGGCGGGCTGTGCCTGGCACTGCTGGCCTACAATCTGGCGCTGTGGACGGTGCTGCGCCACCGTTTCCAGCTGACCTATTCGCTGATGGTCGCGGCGCTGATGAGTTACACTTTCACCTCGTCCAGCCTGGCGATGAAATTCTTGCCCTGGCTGGAAAACAACGACCGGATGCGGCTTAACTACATTTTCCTGACCTTGGCTGCGATTGCCGGGCTGCGGTTCATCCACGAGTTCTTCGGCCCGCGCGTGATTGGTCCTGCGCTGGGCAAGGCGATCCGCATTGCCTGCTGGACCGGACTGCTCTCAGCCTTGGCATTTGCCAGCCTTGCGCCGCAAATGGGCTGGCTGCTCGACCGGTTCAGTTTCTTCTCATGCACAGCCATGCTGGCACTTGTTGGGCCGATTGTATGGGCGGCTTGGCGGGCCAAAGTGCACTATTTTTGGCTGTTTTTGCTGGCCTGGTCACCGCCGCTCGTGGCTTCGACGCTGCTTGTCGTCCACGGTCTTGGCTGGATCGGCTACAGCTTCTGGCTCGACAACAGCAACCTGATCGCGGTGTCGATCGAATCGCTGCTTTCGACCATGCTGATCGTGGCCCGTCTGCGCGAGCTCTCGGCCGAGCGTGACCGTGCCCGGGCCAGCGAGCAGAGCGCGATGCGGCTGGCCAATTCCGATCCCCTGACCGGCCTGCTCAACCGCCGGGCCTTTATCCACATGGCGGTGGGGCGATCCGCCACGCACCGCCTGCTGCTGGTCGATATCGACCGCTTCAAGGCGATCAACGACCGCCTGGGTCATGATGCCGGTGACGATGTGCTGCGCGCGGTGGCCGATGTCCTGCAAAGCTGCCGCCCGCCCGAAAGCCTTGCAGTGCGGCTCGGCGGCGAAGAGTTCGCGCTGCTGGTGCCCCTGCAGCACCAGCGCGAATGCCCGCCTGACCGGATCCTCGAGGCGGTCCGTGCCAAGGCCATGCCGCTTGACTGGAAAGTCACCGTCAGCCTGGGCTATGTCGATGGCAAGGTCACCACCGAGGAAGACTGGAAACGGCTCTACCGCCTGGCCGATGCCGCGCTCTACCGCGCCAAGGCCGATGGCCGCGACCGCGCCTGCCGGGCGACCGACTTCGCCGCGGTGGGAGTGGCCTGGAGAGCGTCCAACCCAAGGTGAATCTCCCCTCCCCGGCGGGGAGGGGTTGGGGGTGGGGGTTCCACGCCAGCGTCGTACCCCCATCCCAACCCTTCCCCATCGGGGAAGGGCTTTGGAGTTGCCGCAGTTACGGTGGCTTAACCGCTAACCCGGCATGACCCGGCTCATCACCGCTGCCTCGCGCTCAGCCACCAGCCGCCAGCTGGGACGGGCCTTGACCCGGTCGTACCAGGCCGCTGCACGCGGGTGTTTGGCCGGATCGGGCTCCATCCCGATATAGCCCATCGAACGCAGCACGCAGGCGACAGCAATATCGCCGATCGAGAACTCATCCCCGGCCAGCCAGCCGCTGTCGGGGGAATGGGCTTCCAGATAGTCCATGATCGGGCCCAGTTCCTGGCGGCCCTGTTCGGCCACGGCCTCGTCACCCGGAATGCCCATCAGCTTGGGGCCGACGAAAGTATTGAACAGGACCTTGCCGCCCGAAGCGACCAGGATCGTATCGGCAAACTCCTCAAACCAGATCGCCCGCGCCTTGGCCCTGGCATCGCCGGGGCACATTGGCGGTTCAGGGTGCTTGGCATCGATGTAAGTGCAGATCGCGGTCGAATCGCTCAGGTGGAAATCGCCGTCCACCAGGGCCGGAATCTTGCGAAACGGGCTGGCAGCCAGGAATTCGGGCGAAGGCTCACCCGGGCGGCCCAGCACCATTTCGATAGCCACGTCCTTTTCGGCGGCCAGCACGTGGACCTTGCGCACGAACGGCGAGAGCGGAAATCCGTGGACCTTCATTGAGTGCCTCCATTGAGTCGTCATTTGCAACGCAAACCGTATTGCACCGCCGCGACGCCACGTATAGGCGGTTCACCGTCATGACCGATATTCCGAACATCCAGCTCGACACCAGCGGCAACACCGTGCTTCCTGCGCCCGATACCGAAGTGGACGTGCGCGAGATGTTCGGGATCGATATCGATATGAAGGTTCCAGCCTTCAGCCAGCCCGATGAACGCACCCCCGATGTCGATGACGCCTATGTCTTCGATGCGGACACTACGCTGGCGATCCTGGCCGGCTTTGCCTTCAACCGCCGGGTGATCGTGCAGGGCTATCACGGCACCGGCAAGAGCACGCACATCGAGCAGGTCGCCGCCCGGCTCAACTGGCCGACCGTGCGGATCAACCTTGACGCGCATATCAGCCGGATCGACCTGATCGGGCGCGATGCGATCGTGCTGCGCGATGGCTTGCAGGTCACCGAATTCCGCGAAGGGCTGCTGCCCTGGGCGCTGCAGCATCCGGTCGCCTTGGTGTTCGACGAATACGATGCCGGCCGCCCCGACGTGATGTTCGTGATCCAGCGCGTGCTGGAAACCGAAGGCAAGCTGACCCTGCTCGATCAGAACCGCGTGATTCGCCCCAGCAAGTGGTTCCGCCTGTTCGCCACCGCCAACACTGTCGGTCTTGGCGATACATCGGGTCTCTATCATGGTACCCAGGCGATCAACCAGGCGCAGATGGACCGCTGGAACATCGTCGTAGCGCTCAACTATCTGCCCGCGCAGGTGGAGAGCGAGATCGTGCTCAAGAAAGTCACCGACACCGCGCCCGAACTGGTGACGCAGATGGTCAAAGTCGCCGATCTGACCCGCCACGGCTTCATCAACGGTGACATCTCCACCGTGATGAGCCCGCGCACCGTGATCACCTGGGCGCAGAACACCGCGATCTTCAAGGACCCCGGCTTCGCCTTCCGCCTCAGCTTCCTCAACAAGTGCGATGAGACCGAGCGGATGCTGGTGGCCGAATACTACCAGCGGGTGTTCGGAACCGACCTGCCCGAAAGCGTGGTCGGCAAGGGGTGAAGCGCACGCTGCGCATTGCTGCCCCGGCGCTGCTGCTCCTGCTGGCGGGTGCAGTAGAACCGGTCGAGCAGGCCAAGGCTCCCGTTGCTGCCAAGGCGCAGGCGGCCAACTTCTATCCCCAGGACGCCAACGGCCCCGCAGTGCTTGACGCCGCGCTGGCCGATGCCAAAGCGCAGGGCAAGCTGGCAGTGATCGTTTTCGGGGCCGACTGGTGCCACGACAGCCGCGGCTTGGCGCGGGTGCTGTTGTCCGATCAGTTCAAGGCCCGGTTCGGCGCGCGCTTTACTGTGACTTTCATCGATGTTGGCGTGCCGCAGACCGGCAATGGCCGCAATCTGGATCTGGTCAAGCGACAGGGGGTCAAGAACCTCAAAGGCACGCCCGCGATGTTCGTGATTTCACTGGGGGGCAAGCGGATCAATTCCAAGAAGGATGCGGTCAGCTGGCGCAATGCCGACAGCCGCGGGGATGCGGCGATCCTTGGCTGGTTTGACAAGCTGCTGGCCGATCAGGCTGGGTAGCAATTTTGAGCGCAGCTATAAAAGCCCCTCCCCTGCGGGGAGGGGTTGGGGTGGGGGCTCCACGCCAGCGTCGAACCCCC
>JAGXTB010000060.1 GCA_018334165.1 Sphingomonadales bacterium
TTGCGAAACGTCAACGTCAGCATCAAGGCACTGACTTCGGCAGGCGTCAAATTCCAGCAGTCGAAGTTCGTTGGGTCTAATCGCAAGGGTACAAAGGCCGATTTGGTGGCGTCGGTCGAAGCTTGCGACCGGGCAATCGTGGTCGATATTACGGAATTTCCCAGCGTTCGGTTCATCCCGATTGATGGAACCAGGCTGGTCAGCGCGGTCCACACAGGATCGTTGGGTTTGAATGGTTGGAAGAAGACAAAAGTCTACAATTGGCTGAACGAGACCTATGTCGTGTCCGAAGCTGAATTGGCGATTTGACTATATCAACATCTTCGCGAACAGAAACTCCGGGTCGTACTGCTCGCCGACCTTGAAGGTGATGTCGGCGACCTTTTCAAAGCCATAGCGGCGATAAAAGCGATGCCCGTCGTGATTGCCGGCATAGACCGAGATCTGCACTTCGTCCGCGCCGCGCGCGGCGAACTGGTCCATCGCCCAGTCCATCAGCTGGCCGCCAATCCCCATGCCGGTGGCATCCGAGGCGGTGTAGAGCTGCTTGAGCTCCATCACTGTGTTGCCCCGGGCATAATCGGGAAAACCGCAAGTCAGGCCGATCTTGCAAAAACCGACCAGCCGCCCACCGGCTTCGGCCAGCCGGTAGATCCGGTCATTCTTGGCCAGTTCGGCAGCGACCGGGCCTTCGGTCAGCGATTCCTCGAGAAAGCTGGCCAGGTCCTCCGCGCTGTAGAGCGGCCCGAACTTGGCGACGAAGCTTTCGATTGCCAGTGCCGACAGCGCGGGGACATCGGCGGGCACGGCGGGGCGAAGGGTAAGGTTGGTCATAGTTCCAGGGTCATGCAGATCGAGAACGGGTCTTCGCGGTACTGGGCGAACGGCGGGCATTCCGCAAAGCCGCGGCTTTCATAGAGCCTGCGCGCGGGAAGGAAAGGCTCTGGCCGCCCGGTTTCGAGGCTGACGCGCGAATAGCCGCGCGCCCGGGCGACCTCCAGCAAATGCAGCAGCACAGCCTTGCCCGCGCCGCGCCCGCGAAATTCCGGATCGGCGCGCATCGATTTGAGCTCGCCCTCGCCGTCTCCCAGGTCCTTGATCGCCCCGCAGGCCGCAAGGCGATTCCCGTGCCAGGCCGAATAAAAGGTCACGTCCGGGGCGCGCAGGCGTTCGACTGGCATGGCGTGGACGCTTTCGGGCGGGGACCAGCTGTGCATCTCGGCCAGGTGCAGGGTTAGCAGCGCGGCGATCTCGGGTCCGGTCAAGTCGTCTTCGACAATGCGAAAATTGGTCATTGCCACGCTATGCCCCGGCGCGGCGGGATCTGGCAACCGGAACGCGATTTGACTCCTGCTCAAACGAGGCATAGCCTCCCCGGACTTGGAGACGTCCCTGCTGGGGAGGGGTCGTCCGTCCCCGGGTGTATGGTTCGCCGGGCAAATGGTTGCTCTGGCCTGCCAAACAGGAGGACTAAGACCATGAAACCGATACGTCGTGCGGCCATTTTGGCCGCTTCGCTTACGCTTGTGTTTGCCTCGCCCGTTGCCGCGCAGAACGATCCATTGGTGCCTGGTGAGTATGTCGAAGTTGGTTCGATCACGATCGATGACGGGCACTACATGGACTATGCCAACTTCCTTGCCGGAACCTGGAAGAGCCGGATGGAATATGCCAAGTCGCAGGGGTGGATCACCGGCTATGAAGTGCTCGCCAATGTCAACAAGCGGCCGGGTGAGCCCGACCTGATCCTGGTGACCCGCTTCAAATCAATGCCGGATTCGGCCGAGCAACAGAAGCGTGACAGCACGATGCGGGCGTACCTGAAGCAGACCGATAGCCAGCTTGAAGCCGCTTCGGGCGAACGTGCCAAGTACCGCAAGCAACTAGGTTCGCAGCTATGGCAGGTGCTCGGCTTCAGGTAGCCGGACCGTCCAGGCTCGGGGCCGGCTGAATTGCCGGCTCCGGGCACTGCCTGGCCTCAGGCATGCTTGTCGGCCTTGCGCTTGCCCATCCGCATGCCCGATTCCAGCCGCGCGCGCAGCTGGGTGTAATAGGCTTCGAGGAAAGCGCGCTCGTCGCCCGCGCCGGGGTTCCAGCCGATCTTGCGGCAGATCGCCTCGTGCACCGCGACCATGGCTTCGTGCCGGTCCTCGCGCAGCACGCGTTCAAGCGTTTGCAGCTCATACTCGCCATAGATCGCCAGCTCTTCCTCGCCGAACTTGTACGAGGCACCGGTTGCCGTGCTGGTCCCGCTGGCTGCGCTCTCGGTAGTGCTCAGCGCCACTTCCAGCTTGCTCTTGGGGGCCTCGACCACCCAGGTCCCGGCAACCAGGTCGCCCGCGCGCAGGCGATCGCGGTTGAAAAACGGGAACAGCGCGAAGACGCCGAACCACAGCAGCGAGACGAACGAGTAGATCCCGCCCTCGCTGGCGGCGGTGATCAGCGCGACCAGTGGCAGCACGATTTCGACATCGCGCAGCAGGTTGCGGGCCAGCACCATCTCGGTCGTCAGCCGTCCCCCGTGGCGCGCCGCAACCCGGATCCCGGTGGCGCGCTTGCCCGGGGTCGATCCGCGCGGGCCAAGCTCAAAGAACAGGAAATAGGCGTGACGGAACAGGAACATGACCGCGATGTAGAGGATCACCAGAAACTCAAGGCTGTACTTGAGCGAGCCTTCGGCCTTGTCGAATTCCTTGCCGACCAGCTCCAGCAAGCCGATCCCCGAATAGAGCGCGGCTAGCGTCACCACGGTCATCAGCACCAGGATGATCACCAGGTCGATCAGCAGCGCGCCAAAGCGGGTGCCGCGGCTGGCCAGCACCAGCGGCAGCGCAATCCCCTCGGGCGTGACCAGCGTGCGCCGCCGGTCAGATCGCTTGGGCCGGACCTGACTCATTCGGCGTCGCTCGCGATCGGCACACGGCGGAACAGGAAGAAATAGGCCAGCCAGAAGGCCAGGATCGAATAGCCGACCACCAGCCGCTGGGTGGTATCGTTGATCAGCTGGCGGCCGAGCCCTTCGAGCATCCCGGCGCAGACCAGCATCAGCACCACCCCGGCCATGACCACTGCAGCGCGTTGACCCGCTGCTGCCGCAGCTTCCAGCACCCCGCGCTCGCCCGGAAAGGCCATCGATCGCCCGACATGCAGCCCCGCCGCGCCCGACAGCAGGATCGCCAGCAGTTCGGTAGTACCGTGGATCGAAAGCCAGCCGATGATGTCGATCAGCAGGCCCTTGTCATCGTGCAGCCACAGCAGCGCCCCCAGCATCGCGGTGTTGTGGATCAGCAGCAGCAAGGGCGGGATTCCGAACGCAAATCCCAGGGCGAAACACAGGATCGCGACCCCGGCGTTGTGGCTGAACAGGTAGGCGGCAAACATGCTCAGCCCGTCCTGGCCCTGATTGCCGTACATCACACCTTTCAGCGCCTCGGCGCTGGCGCCGGGCACGCGCGGATCGGCGGGG
>JAGXTB010000061.1 GCA_018334165.1 Sphingomonadales bacterium
CTGCCCCCAATGCTTCGATCACCACCGCAGGAACGCCTTCGTAATCGGAGGACAGGACGAAGGCGGAAGCCTGCGCCAAATGGGGCAAGGGATCGGAAACGTGCCCCGGCAAAGCCAGCTGGTCGGCGATGCCCAGCTCGCGCGCCAGCCGTTCCAGCTTGCCGCGTTCACCCCCTTCACCGAGGATGGTCAACCGCGCTGCGGGATCGGCAAGCCGGGCGAAAGCACGCAGCAAAAGCGGGAAATTCTTCTGCCTCGCCAATCGCCCAACCGCCACATAGCGCGGCGCGCGCGGCAAGGCAGCGGGGCGCGGCAGGGCGGAGAGCGCGGCGAACTGGCGCTCCTCCAGCGAGGGATCTTCGATGATGGTGATCCGATCATCGGGCACCCGCATCAGTTCGGCAATCTCGGCGCGCATCGGCTGGGCCATGCCGACGAAATGGTCGAGCATGCGCCCCTGCACGCGCAGCCACCAGTGGTAGGTCTTGCGGTAGGGCCAGATCATGTCCTTGCGATAGAGATCGTTCGACAGCTTGATTGCCACCGGCGGGCAGCGCCGCCCCAGCAGCAGCTTCATCGCCACCGCGACGATCCCATAAGTATTGCCCGAAGCGAAGACCACATCCGCACCCTCGCGCGAGAGGTAACGGCGCAGCACGCGGATCATCCACAGCGTTTCGAACGCGGCGGTGGGCACGGGCTCGGGCAGCAAGGCATAGTCGAGTTTGGGCGCATTTGCCCGCATCGCGCCCTCCTCGCGTCCCAGGACCACGGTCACCTCTTCACCCGCCTGTTGCCAGGCGGCGCAAAGGTTGAGTGCGACCCGCTCGACCCCGCCGGGTTCGAACGAGTGGATCGGAACGGCGATCCTCACGAAGTCAGCAGATCAGCATAACGCCCGGCCGGACGCCGTGCGGCAAAGGCGGAATAGGTCGCGGCGATGCTGGTGAGCAGCGCGGGCACCGTGGTATCGCCCGGATGAACTGCGATCCGCATCACTTTCTGCCCGTGCAACGCATGCCGGGCGAGGCCGGAGAAGAACCGCGAGGAAAGCTGGCGCGGAACCGAGCGGCTGGCCCAGGTTATCACCGGGCCTTTGGCCAGCACCTTGCCGTCAGCCGGACGCCAGACCCGCATATGGTCTTCTGCCAGCGCGAACCCGCTTGCCGCCAAAGCCTCGCGCGCGCCTTGGCCATAGAGCCAGGCCGGAGCGATGAACCCCGCCACCTCGCGCCCGATCGCATCCTCGATCAGCTTGCGGCCATCGGCCATGCGCTGCGCCGCGACATCACGGCTGAGGCCCAGGAACTCGCCCTCGCCCGCAGTCATATGCTTCGCCTTGAACGCTGCGGCGCCGGCATGTTCGGCCAGATCCTTGTGGAACCAGCCGTGGACGAACATCTCGATCCCCTGTTCGGCCCAGCCGCGCAGCCGCGCCTGGAACGCCTTGTTCCCGGCCAAGGGCGCTTCACTCCAATGGTCGGGCACCACCAGCATCGCGAATTTGGGACCGCCAAGAATACCCGAGAGCAAGTCGGCCAATTGATCGACCTCACGCTCAAAACGCGGGCCGACATCGTGGATCGAGGCGAGCAGGAGTTTGGACACGGGCGCTGCAATAGTCCAACCGGGCATTCAAACCAACCACCGTCATTGCGAGCGCAGCGAAGCAATCCAGGAGTCCCGCAGAGCCGCTCATGGATTGCTTCGCTGCGCTCGCAATGACGAGGATGGTGAGGTTAGAGCAGCTCCGGCATCTGCTGGCTGGCGCAGTGGAACGACCCGCCCCCCGCCAGCACCGCATCGGCCATGATCCCCACCACCTCGCGATCCGGGAACAGCTCGGCAATCGCGGCCACGCCGTCGCTGTCGTGCGGTGTGCCATAGACCGGCACCACCACCAGCCGCGAAGTGATCGCAAAATTCATGTAGCTGGCGGGTTCGATCCGGCCAGCGGTTTCAACCCGCCCGGGCGATGGAATCTCGCGCACAGCCAGCCCGAACGCCTCGGCCCGGGCCTTGGCATCGGCATAGATCGCGGCGTTGGGATCATCCGCCCCGGTCGCGCGCGGCACGGCCAGCACGCCGGGTGCAACGAAGCGGGCGAGGTTATCGACATGGCCGTCGGTGTGATCATTGATCAGCCCGTCGCCCAGCCACAGCACCCGGTGAAACCCCAGATCGCGCTGCAACCGCGCTTCGATACCCGAACGGGTCAGGTGCGGATTGCGGTTGGGATTGAGCAGGCACTGTTCGGTGGTCGCCACCAGCCCGGTGCCATCGCAATCGAGCGCCCCGCCTTCCAGCACCCAGTCAGCAGTCGCCACTGGCAAACCTGCGCTCTCCGCTAGTTCGGCGCCGATCTCCTGATCCCCATCCATCAGGTACTTGCCGCCCCAGCCGTTGAAGCCGAACCGCGCAGCCAGCTGCCGCCCGTCGCGTTCGACCACCAAAGGCCCGGTATCGCGCAGCCAGACGTCGCCATAGCGGCGGGCCTCCAGCTTGACCTTGGCCGAACACAGCGCGGCCGCCCGCGCCCGGTTGACCTCGTCGCGCACGATCAGGCGCACTTCCTGCCCGCTCTCCGCCACCGCGCTGGCAAACGCGGCGATCTGTTCCTGCGCACGGCCCAGGAAGCCCGGCCATTCTTCGGACAAGTGCGGGAAGCCCACCCACAGCCAGCGCTGAGGGTGCCATTCGGGCGGCATGAAACTAGTTCTTGACATAGTACTGTTACTATGTTCCTTTAGTACCCAATAGGAGAATCCGATGGGAAAGTACGAACCGCTCGCAGACTACCTCAGGGAAATCAAGGACGATAGCTGGGATGCATCGTTCACCGAGATCGAGAGCATTTTGCAGACTTCGCTCCCGGCGAGCGCACGCGAACATCGGGCTTGGTGGGCTAACCAGTACCGAGGCAACCACAGTCAGGCTAAGGGCTGGATAGACGCAGGATGGGAAACGCGCGAAATCGACCAGCGTCGAGGTCGGGTCAGGTTTGAGCGAACCCGCAATGGAGGCCGACGCGATCGCACAATGTCTGACCACGAACTCTGGAAGCAGGCTGAATTGATCAGCGGCGTCAAGGATCGGTCTGAATTGGAGCACAGGGTACTAACCGAGTTCATTCAGCGCGAAGCGGGACGGCAACTTGCTGCGTTAGGTGGAACTATGCCCAATGCGACCGCAGCACCACGTCGGCGTGTCACCTGGTGATCTTGGCAGACTCGTCGCTGTGGATCGATCATTTCCGCAAGCCAGTCCCAGGCCTTCTGGAACGCATTGAGTCAGGTGAAATCGTCTGCCATCCATTCGTAGTGGGAGAGTTGGCAGCAGGCAGCCTGCACCCCCATCATCGAATTATCCTGCTGTTGCGAAGCCTGCGCAGTTTGAACCAAGTCAGCAATACCGACTTTTTCGACTTTTTGGAGGTCGAGGAGCTCAACGGTCGTGGCTTAGGCTTCGTCGACATCCATCTCCTGGCTTCGATCGCGAAAACGCCCCCCGCCAAACTCTGGACAGGCGACCGACGTCTTCGCGAACAAGCTGAACGGCTAGGCCTGTCCTTTACACCAGACTGACCTCTGCCTACTTCCCGCTGGCCCGGCTCTTGTCCCGGATCAGCCGGAACTCGTCGACCTTGTGCCAGTTGGGCCAGTCGCTGGTCATGGCGAGGCTGCGGCCGAGCACATAGAACAGCTGCATTTCCTGCACCGCGCCCGACCAATCCCAATTGGGATCGTAGTGATCGCTGGGCTGGTGATAGCGGTTCTGGGTATAGTCCTCGCCCGCCGCCTGGCCTGCCGCCTTGCCGCCCCGGATCCAGTCACTGCCGCGCCCCACCGCGAACATCGGCACGCCGTGCTTGGCAAAGCTGAAATGATCGCTGCGATAGTAATGGCCGCGTTCGCTGTGCTCTTCGGGCGATTGATACAGAACCATGGTCTTCATCGCCGTAGCGAGATAGCGGGTCAGCTGGTTCTTGTCCCCGCCGGTCACCGAAACGTCGCGGCTGGGGCTGCCGGGGCTGACCCCGTCCATATTGACCCCGCCGACCGTGCGCGCCAGCGGATAGACCGGGTGTTCGGCATAATACTTCGATCCCAGCAGCCCCGATTCCTCCAGCGTCACTGCCAGGAACACCTGGCTGCGATCAGGCGCGCCAGCCTTGACGTTGGCGGCAGCAATCGTGGCCATGGCCCCGATCCCGGTGGCATTGTCGATCGCGCCGTTGCAGATGTCATCGCCGGTCTTGTCGGGCGTGCAGCGGCCCAGGTGGTCCCAGTGGCCGGTGTAGAGCACATATTCGTTCGGCCGTTTCTTGCCATGCTGGATGCCGATGACATTGCGCGACTTGCCCTCTTTGACCTCGTTGTCAAAGGCCAGGCTGGCGCTGGAGCCGAGCAGGACCGGCTTGAAGCCCTTCTGCTTGGCCTGAGCCGAAAGCGCGGCCAGGTCCTGCCCGCTGGCCTTCAGGATTGCTTCGGCCACGCCCTTCTGGATCCAGCCGTTGGCCTGGGTGTGTTCCATCCCGCCGCTGGCCGACTTGATGTAAAGCTGCGGGCCGGTCCAGCTGGAATTGACCACTTGCCAGCCATAGGCCGCCGGGAAGGTGTCATGCACGATCAGTGCGCCTGCCGCGCCCTGGCGGGCGGCCTCTTCATACTTGTAGGTCCAGCGGCCGTAGTAGGTCATCCGCTTGCCCTTGAAGAGCCCGGCCTCATCCTTGGCATCGTAATCCGGATCGTTGACCAGGATCACCGCCACTTTGCCCTTCATGTCGATCCCGGCATAGTCGTTCCAGCCGAGTTCCGGGGCATTGATGCCGTAGCCGACAAAGACCAGCGGCGCGTCCTTGAGCTCGGTGCGCGGTGCAGTGCGGTAAGAGCTGACCACTACGTCCTTGCCGAATTCAAAGCTCAAGGCCTGATCGCCCGCCTTGACCGCGAGCGCAGTGGAATTCTTGGCGGTGATTTCAACCGTCGGCACTTCCTGCACCCAGCTGCCCTTGTTGCCCGGCTTCAGCCCGGCCTTTTTGAACTGCGCGATGATATAGGCAACGGTCAGGCCCTCGCCTGCAGTGCCGGGTCCGCGCCCTTCGTAGCGGTCGGACGACAGCTCCTTGGTCATTTCGCGGATCGTATCGGCCGAAAGCGCCGGGGCGGCAATCCTGGGCACCGGTGGCAGCGCGGCTTTGGGCTTGGCATAAAGTGCGCCGCCCAGCGCGAGCGCCATACCGGCCGCGATCAGCGGAAGCTTTGGAAGGTTCATGGATTGGCAGTCCCTTGCGAGTGTTCTTGCGCCCGGTTCTGGCAAACACCGCCCCCCCGCGCAAGGTGGCATCCGACGAACGGCTTGATTGCGCTGCCAACTGTGTGCAACGCGGATTGCCATGAGCACGCCAGACTGGACCGGAGCGATCGCGCGGGCCGCAGCCTATGCGCCTTACCTGGCCCAGGGGCTTGAGCGGCTGCCGGGGCTGGTCGCCTTGCTCGAAGCAGGCGACGGCGAAGGCGCGCTGGCCTGGGCGAAAGCGGCG
>JAGXTB010000062.1 GCA_018334165.1 Sphingomonadales bacterium
CCCCTCAAGCGCGCGGCCCGCCAACACCTCCTCCGCCTGCGCCCGCGCCGCCAGCAGCGCCGCATCCCACGCCCGGCGAAACCCCGGTGAGGCCAGCCGCGCGCGATAAGCAGTCTGATGCGAAACCCCCACCCGCGCCGAAGCCGAGCGGACATTGCCGGTGGCCGCCAGCGCAGCGAGGAACGCCGCCTGGCGCTCACGGGGGAAGATGGTGGGGTCGTCCTTCGACGGGCTCAGGATGAGCGGATTTGTGGTGGGAAGCGAAGACATCTGCGACATGAGCGGCGGCTCCTTTGGCGAAAGGCAAACCGGCCATGTTGCAGATTTTTGCGGTGTAGGAAAATGGGTTCACACGAAGCCACGAAGAGGCCGCGTTCGCGGCGAAGCCGCCTTCAAATTCAAACGTTCCGTCTGGCTCAGCAGATGAGATAGCTTGCGGCGTCAAGGCACTGCGCCACATCTTCGTGTCTTCGTGTGAACCCGATCATCCTGAGTTTGTCGAAGGACGTGTGAACCCAAAAGAGCGCAAACCCTGCTTCAACTCACCACTTCCCGCCCAAACCCTCAATCGCCTTGAGCAAGGCACGTTTCGAGGGGGTGCGGTTCTTGCCGGCGTTGCGGGGCATCTCGGGCTCGCCCAGCTCGGCGCGGCGTTTGGCCAGGCGCGCGGCGACATCGGCCATCTGAATGACCGTCTCGCCTGTTTCAGCCTTGGATGTCTTCGACGCCATAGTCGCCCATGCTTTCTTCGCGGATGCGGCGCTCAAGATAGTCCAGATCGGCATCGGGGTGAAGGGCCAGCAGAATCCGGGCCTGATCGATCCGGTCGGGCGCGGTGCGCGAAGCATATTGACCCATGCGGTCGGCGATCAGGTCCTCGACCGAGATCACCCGGAACAGGTCCTCGCTGCCGATCGGCTGAATCAGCCGGATGTGCGCGGCATCGACAGACCCGTCCATCGGCACCTCGGCCACCACTTCGAACCCCAGCTTCAGCTCCGGATGGACCCAGCCCTTGAGCATCTGCCCGGCCCCGCTGGGCCGCACAAACCCGGCCGCAACCATCTCCTCCTCCAGCGCATCCTGGCACAGGGTGCAAAGGTCAAAGTCCCCGGTATTGATCGCCGACCCCGACCAAAACTCCGCCGCCGCCCCGCCCACCAGAATCGGCCGCTGGAAGCCGCGCTGGTGCATGGCTTCGCTGACTTGCGCGAAGAGGCGCAGGGCGGCTTCGAATTCGGGGCGATAGGGCGAAGGTGTGGGCATGGGGAGAGGTTAGCAAGTGGGCGGGGTGTGGCAAGAGTGGTTGGATTTGGGGGTTGCTGCGGCTGTTGCCATAGCCTTGCTCCTGACTGCCGGTTGCAAGCAGGAAACAAATTACCCTGCCGCCGAAGCGACCACCACGACCGTGGTGCCGGTTCCCGGCCCGACCGAGACCCAGGTGGTCGGCGTGCCGGTGCCCGGGGCCACTTCGACCGAAGTCGTCGTGGTGCCCGTTCCCGGCCCGACCGTGACCGAGACGGCCGCGCCGAAGGCTTCGCCCTCGCCGAATTAGGGTGCGCACATAGGGGTGCCCGGCGACAGTTATGCTGTTGGGCGGGTGCCCCTCCACCACCCTTCGGGTGGTCCCCCTCCCCGTTTCGGGGAGGAACTAGCGGGCCAGTAGCGTTTTGAGATACCCACCAGTGTAGCTGCGCTTGTTGGCCGCCACCGCCTCAGGCGTGCCTTCCGCCACAATCTCCCCCCCGCGCACGCCGCCCTCAGGTCCAAGGTCAACCACCCAGTCGGCGACCTTGATCACATCGAGGTTGTGTTCGATCACCACCACCGAATTGCCCTGATCGACCAGCCGCTGCAGCACTTCCAAGAGCTTGCGCACGTCTTCGAAGTGCAGCCCGGTGGTCGGCTCGTCGAGGATGTAGAGCGTTTGCCCGGTGCTCCGCCGTGACAGTTCCTTGGCCAGCTTGACCCGCTGCGCCTCACCGCCGCTGAGCGTGGTGGCCTGCTGGCCGACCTTGACGTAGCCCAGCCCGACCTCGTTCAGCATATGCATCTTGTCGCGGATCGGGGGGACGGCTTTGAAGAACTCTTCGGCGTCCTCGATCGTCATGTCGAGCACGTCGGCGATGCTGTGCCCCTTGAACTTCACCTCGAGCGTTTCGCGGTTGTAGCGTTTGCCGTGGCATTCCTCGCAGGTGACGTAAACGTCGGGGAGGAAGTGCATTTCGATCTTGATCAGGCCGTCGCCCTGGCATTGCTCGCAGCGGCCGCCCTTGACGTTGAACGAGAACCGCCCGGCCTTGTACCCGCGCGCGGCGCTTTCGGGCAGGCCTGCGAACCAGTCACGGATCTGGGTGAAGGCGCCCGTATAAGTGGCGGGGTTGGAGCGCGGGGTGCGGCCGATCGGGCTCTGGTCGATCTCGATCACTTTGTCGCACATTTCGAGCCCGGTGATCTTGTCATGCGGGCCGGCGATCACCCGCGCGCCATTGAGCACGCGCGCGGCCCCGGCGTAGAGCGTGTCGAGCGTCAGGCTGCTTTTGCCGCTGCCCGACAGGCCGGTGATGCAGGTGAAAGTGCCGAGCGGGATCGAGACCGTCACGTCCTTGAGGTTGTTGGCCCGCGCGCCGTGGACGGTGATGTGGTGGCCGTTGCCCTTGCGGCGCTGCTTCGGCACTTCGATCTTGCGCGCGCCGGAGAGGTACTGGCCGGTCAGGCTGGCCTCGCTCGACAGGATATCCGCGAGGCTGCCCTGCGCGACGATCTCGCCCCCGTGCACGCCCGCGCCGGGGCCCAGATCGACGATGTGGTCGGCATGGCGGATCGCGTCTTCGTCGTGCTCGACCACGATTACGGTGTTGCCCAGATCGCGCAGCCGTTTGAGCGTTTCCAAGAGCCGGTCGTTGTCGCGCTGGTGCAGGCCGATGCTCGGCTCGTCCAGCACATAGAGCACGCCTGACAGTCCGGAGCCGATCTGGCTGGCGAGGCGGATGCGCTGGCTTTCGCCGCCCGACAGCGTACCTGAAGTGCGGTTGAGGTTCAGATAATCGAGTCCGACATTGTTAAGGAAACCAAGGCGTTCGTTGATCTCTTTCAAAATCGCCTTAGCTATCTGTTGCTGCTGGGGGGTGAGCTGGTCGTTCAGTTCCCCGAACCACGCCACCGCCGCCGCGACCGACAGCATGGTCACGGTCGAGACGTCCTCACCCGCCACCTTGACGCTCAGCGCCTCAGGCTTGAGCCGTTTGCCCTCGCAGGTTTCGCACGGCTGCGCGGTCTGGAACTTGCCCAGCTCCTCGCGCATCCAGGCGCTTTCGGTTTGCAGCATCCGCCGGTTGAGATTGCCGATCACGCCTTCGAAGGCCTTCTTGACCGTGTAGCTCTTCTTGCCATCGGTGAAAGTCAGGTTGACCGGCGCGCCGGCGGTGCCGTGCAGGATCACGATCCGCACTTCTACGGCCAAGTCCTGCCACGGCGTATCGAGGCTGAAGCCGAATTCCGCCGCGAGACTGGACAGCACCTGCATGTAGTAAGGCGAAGGCGGGTTGCTCTTGGCCCAGGGCACCACCGCGCCCTGCTTGAGGCTCAGCGCCTCGTTGGGCACCACCAGCTGCGGATCGAACAGCAGCTTTTCGCCGAGGCCATCACAGGCCGGGCAGGCACCCATCGGCGCGTTGAAGCTGAACAACCGCGGCTCGAGGCTTTCGATCGTGAAGCCGGAGACCGGGCAGGCGAATTTCTCGGAGAAGACGATGCGGTTGGGAGGGAGGCCGGCGCCTTTCATCGCGCCCATCTTCTCCCCATCACCCCCACCTCCGTTCGCATCGAGCGAAGTCGAGATGCCGCGCGCAGGTGTCTCGACTTCGCTCGACACGAACGGGGGTTGGGAAAGGGCCTCAGATACGGTGGTATCTGCCAGATCCAGATAAACCAGCCCCTCGGCCAGCTTCAGCGCCTGTTCGAAGCTGTCGGCCAGCCGCGTCTCGATCCCTTCGCGCACCGCGATCCGGTCAACCACCACCTCGATGTCATGCTTGTACTTCTTGTCGAGCGCGGGGGCTTCCTCGATCGCGTAGAACTCGCCGTCGATCCGCACGCGGGTGAAGCCGGCCTTCTGCCACTCGGCCAGCTCCTTGCGGTATTCCCCCTTGCGACCGCGCACGACCGGCGCGAGCAAGTAGGCGCGCGTCCCCTCCGGCAAGGTCATCACCCGGTCAACCATCTGACTGACTGTCTGCGCCGAAATCGGCAGGCCGGTGGCAGGCGAATAGGGCACGCCGACGCGCGCCCACAGCAGCCGCATGTAGTCATAGATCTCGGTCACCGTCGCCACGGTCGAGCGGGGGTTGCGGCTGGTGGTCTTCTGCTCGATCGAGATCGCGGGGCTGAGGCCATCGATATGCTCGACATCGGGCTTCTGCATCATCTCAAGGAACTGGCGGGCATAGGCCGACAATGACTCAACATAGCGCCGCTGCCCTTCGGCATAGATCGTATCGAACGCGAGCGAGCTTTTGCCCGAGCCTGAAAGCCCCGTGATCACGATCAGGCTGTCACGCGGCAGCGTGACGTCAAAGCCCTTGAGGTTATGCTCGCGCGCGCCGCGCACGACGATGTGGGATAGCGACATGGTGGCCGCTCTGTTCCAGATTTGTTCGGATTTCGCAAGGGGGCCCTGCGGACAGGATGTGGATGCTGACGCCTTTTCACAAGCCCAGCGCGCCCCGCCTCCCCTAAGGCCTTCCAAGCGGTTCATTTGCGGGCAAGCCGCCGCGTGGCAGCTTGGTACGGCGGTGGTTTGGGCCGAGCTGACTTAGGGGGTTTTGGGCATGATCGCAGGCAGGTTTCGGCGGACTGTATCGCCTCTGGCGCTAAACGTGCTGGCACTGCCGCTGGCCTTGTTGGTACCGCTGGCCTCACCGTTCAGCGCGCAGCAGGCGGCCAGCCTGGGCCTGCCCCAAAGCGCCGCCTCACTTGGCGCAGCCAGTGCCGCCACGGCCAAGCCCAAGAAGAAAGCCCTGCGCAAACCGGCCGCGACCAAGCGGGTCTGCAGCAAGGTCAAGGTCAAAGGCAAGCTGGTCACCAGGTGCAAGACCGTGAAAGTGGTGCCCAAGCCGGTCGTGGTACCGCCGCCGGTGGTGGTGACCACCATGCCGCCAGTCCCCGCGCCGGTGCCGGTGATGGAGCCGGTCTACGTAGCCCCGCCGCCGCCACCTCCCCCACCGCAAGCCGCCCCGGCAGTCCCCGCAGCTGCGTTCTTCTGGATCGACCAGGCCGACAGCTATGCCCAGGTGCTGGGTGACAGTCCGCCCGATTTCACGTTTCGCTACAACGGGATCGATTGCTGGGCCTGGGTCAGCCGCGCGGGCGAGGTGCTGATTGTCGAACCGGGCCAGGAAGGCGTGGTGCAGTACTACTTCGCGGTGCGCGAAACAGCGCCTTACCTGGTGCGCGACTCCTACCACAGCTATGCCTTTGACGGGCGCGAGCTGGTCCAGGTCTATGACCAGCGCGGGCGGATCTGGACATCGGCGCTGACCAGCCGACAGCGTTATGACAGCCACGACCTGCGCGAGCGCGGCCGCGCGCTCTATGCTGCCGCGATGCGCACCCGCCAGTGGGATGCCTCGACCGCCTTTGCCTGGAGCAGCTGGTCC
>JAGXTB010000063.1 GCA_018334165.1 Sphingomonadales bacterium
CTGCTGCTGTTCGCGGTGAACAAGCCGCTGTCGCGGGCGTTGGAGGCCGACCCTGACTAGCCCCTTCCGCCCACTCCCGCTTTCTGCAATGAGGCGCGGGCCATGCGCATGCGCTACTTCATCCCTGCCCTCGCCCTGATCGCCGTCCCGGCGCCGGCGCGCGATGCCTTGGGCATGTTTGGCCAATGGGCGGCGTTTCGCGATCCGCAAAGCCCGCGCTGCTACGCCATCGCCATGGCCGCGCCATCGACCCGGCAGCGCGATTTCCAGCCCTATGCCACGGTCGCCTGGTGGCCGCGCGTGCAAGTGCGCGGGCAAGTCCACTTCCGCCTCTCGCGCAAGCTCGCTCCCAACGCACCAATCGTGCTGAGTATCGGCGGGCAAAGGATCACGCTGACCGGCGGCGGAGCGGACGCCTGGGCAAGCGACAAGCGCGGCGATGCGGCGGTGATCGCAGCCATGCGATCAGCCCGCGAAATGACCGTTTCCGCACGCGGAGCCGATGGCCAGGGCTTTTCCAACACCTGGTCGCTCGAAGGCGCGGCGACCGCGATGGATGCCGCGACAGTGGGCTGCGCTTCGCTGCGCTAGGTTTGGGTTGAAATTCGCTACCGATTTGCTATATGCAAACTCATCAAGTCCCCGGTTTGCTCCCTTGAGGCGCTCGCAAGAGCAGATATCAGCTCAAGGTTGCTCCCGGGGACAACTTTTAGACCATTTGCATGCTGGAAACGCTCCAACTTCAGAAGCTCGCGAGGGAGATTGTCGCCAAACGCATGCCGAAGGTTGAAGTCGCGGACGTACTCACTGTGCCCATTACGGACAGTGAAGGCGAAGCCGCGCTTCGGATCACCTTCGTCCTTACTCCGGAATCGGTCGATGCGATCACTGGCGAGGATGCGCTGAAACTGTTGGTAGAATTGAAGGATGCACTTTTTCGGAAAGGTGAAGAGCGGTTTGCCATTATCGAGTACGCAACACCCGACGACCTTGAAGAGCAAGAAGAAGACTAGGCCAGGCTGCCAATGGCAATCCTAAACCCTGAGCACCTGCTGGAGCAGGCCGAGCGCCTTTTGTCGCCTAGGACCCGGAGCACGGTCATCAGACAGGCAGATCGTCGACGAGCGATCTCAGCCGCATACTACGCGGCTTTCCATCTCGTTCTGACTGCCGTGGCAGATGAATTCGTTGGCCCTGCAAATCGGAAGAAGGTTCGATATGCCTTGGCCTATCGTAGTGTCGATCACGGCAGCCTGGAAGCGTTGTGCAAAGAGGTAATCAAGCAAACGCTGCGAGAGAAATATCTTAGGTACGTTACTGGCGGAACTTTTGGTGACAAAATCAGAGAGTTCGCCTCGCTAATTCTTGAACTAAAAGAAAAACGAACCTCTGCGGACTATGATCCCTCGCATTGGACAAGTGTAATCGACGCTCGAACTGCAATGGCTTCGGCAAAGAGTGCCATTGAGCAATTTCAGGGCGCTCCCGTCCAGAAGAAGAAGGCATTCCTGACCTTGCTCGTGTTCCCGCCTCGCTGACATGCAAATCCCAGGTATCATCGATCCCATACCTACCCCGCGCGACATTACTCCGCGTGAGGATGGCCGCGTCGATCTGATTGGCCTGCCCAAGCAGCGCATCACCGAACTGTTCGAGGCCGCCGGGCTCGATCCCAAGGCCGCCAAGCTGCGCGCCAAGCAGGTGTTCCACTGGCTCTACCACCGCGGCGTGATGGACTTTGAGGCGATGACAGATATCGCCAAGACCATGCGACCGTGGCTGGGCACCCGCTTCGTGATCGGGCGGCCCGAGATCGTGCTCAGCCAGCATTCGAGCGACGGCACGCGCAAGTGGCTGCTCAAGACTGCCGACGGGCATGAGTTCGAGATGGTCTTCATCCCCGATGCCGATCGCGGGACTTTGTGCGTTTCCAGCCAGGTTGGCTGCACGCTCAACTGCCGGTTCTGCCACACCGGGACGATGCGGCTGGTCCGCAACCTGACCCCCGGCGAAATTGTCGGCCAGGTCATGCTGGCGCGCGATGCGCTGGGTGAATGGCCGCGTGCGGGCCAGGCTGACCTTTCGGCGCTGGGCGACGATCTGGTCGATGACGAAGGCGGCTATTCGGCCGACGGACGGCTGCTGACCAACATCGTGATGATGGGCATGGGCGAGCCGCTCTACAATTTCGACAATGTCCGCGATGCGCTGAAGCTGGTGATGGACGGCGATGGCCTGGCTCTCTCAAAGCGCCGCATCACGCTCTCAACCAGCGGCGTAGTGCCGATGATGGCCCGCGCGGGCGAGGAAATCGGCGTGAACCTGGCGGTCTCGCTCCACGCGGTCAGCAAGGACGTGCGCGACGAGATCGTGCCGATCAACCGCAAGTACGGCCTTGAGGAATTGCTCCAGGCCTGCGCCGACTATCCGGGTCTCAGCAACGCCCGGCGGATCACGTTTGAATACGTGATGCTGAAGGACAAGAACGACAGCGACCAGGACGCGCGCGAACTGGTGCGCCTGATCAAGCAGTACAAGCTGCCCGCCAAGGTCAACCTGATCCCGTTCAACCCCTGGCCCGGCGCGATCTACGAATGCTCCAGCCCGGAACGGATCCGGCGCTTTTCCGAGATCGTCTTCGAAGCCGGGATCAGCGCCCCGGTGCGCACCCCGCGCGGGCGCGATATCGATGCGGCTTGCGGCCAGCTCAAGACCGCGGCCCAGAAAATGAGCCGCGCCGAGCTGGACCGGCTGGCCGATGAAAAGCAGGCCGCGCTGGGTTAGGCAATTGGCAAGTCTTGGCTGCTATTGCCAAGGCCATGAAAAGATCCATCGCATTCCTGACCCTTGCCGCCATGGCGATGACGCTCGGCGGCTGCGGCGGCAGTTCCGAACCGGCCGAAAAGAAGGCTGAAGCTTCCAAGAAGAAAGGCGGCAAAGGCAAGCCGCACGAAAATCCCTGGGCGATCGAAACCCAAGGCGCCGGTGCAGAGGCCGCCAAACCCGCCGCCAAGCCCGCGAAAAAGAAGAAGGGCAAGGACGGGGAAACGTCCAATCCCTGGGCCAAGGACAATCCGTCTCCGCCAGCGGAAGACTAGCCCACCCGCGCTTCGTCGCAGAACCACGCACTTTTCATCGCGCTGCAGGCTCGGCTTGTCGGGCTCCGGCTCGGTTCGTCGCGGCGTTAATCTCCGGTTGTAATGCCTTGTTGCCTTTTGCTGGCACAGTTCAAACCTTCCAGCAGAAAGGAACGACAGCGATGCACAAGACTGTCCTGGCCGCAATGGTCGCCGCCACCACGCTTACCGCCATGCCCGCCATGGCCGATCCGCCGCGCTGGGCCCCGGCCCAGGGTTGGCGCGAGCGCAATGGCGATATCGACTATCGCCGCACCGACAACGGCATCCGCTACTGGCGCGGCCGCGATGGTCGTCACTATTGCCGCCGGGCCGACGGGACAGTCGGCCTGCTGGCCGGCGCGGCCTTGGGTGCCTTGGTCGGCCGCGCAGTGGACACTCGCGGTGAGCGCACGACCGGCACGATCCTGGGCGCGGCGGCCGGTGCGCTGATCGGCAACGAGCTGGCCAAAGGCCCGACCCGCTGCCGCTAACACTTGACCCGGCGGGCCATCCTACGCCAAGCCATTAGGCCGCAAACCCGGGGCTGATGCGCCTGAGGTTTGAGGCAGAATGGCTCAGGGCAAGAAGGAGAGGCGCGGGAATATGTCGATATTTCGGGCCGATCCGACGCAGCTCTGGGCCATTCTGACCAAATCCCCTAGGGACATCCAAATGGCTTTCATCTCGAACCGAAACTCGCTTGCAGGGGCAACCAGCCCCTGCCGCACTCGCTTCGGCCCGATATGTTCGCCATTTGGATGCCTCAGGTGCATCAGCCCCGGGTTTGCGGCCTAAGATGGCCCGACCCGCAGTCCTGATAACCGGTGCCGCAAGGCGCATTGGCGCGGTGCTTGCCCGCCGCTTCGGTGAGGCCGGCTGGCACGTGGTGCTCCACGCCGGCCATTCGGTGAGTGCGGCCGAAGAGATCGCCGCCACGCTCCCTTCCGCCGAAGTGGTCGCCTGCAACCTGATCGACGGCGCAGTCGCGCTCGACATGGTGGAAGACCTCGCCGCACGGCTCGATGACTGGCGCGTGCTGATCAATTGCGCCGCAGTGTTCAAACCCGACAGCGCAGAGGCGCTCAACCCCGCGGTGTTTGCCGAAGCGATGCGCGTCAACGCCGAAACTCCGACCCGCATGTCTCAGGCTTTCCTCGCCGATGCCCGGGCCAAGGGCGGCAAGCGGGTGATCCAGTTCCTCGACATGAAGATCGCCAATCCCAACCCTGATTTCTTCAGCTACACCATGGCCAAGCACGCGCTGGCCTCGACAGTGAAGATGTTGGCGATGGCGCAGCCTGACCCTTCAACGCGGGTCTATGGCCTGGCCCCCGGGGCGATGCTGCCCAGTCACGACCAGGTGAACGAAGAGCATGAGATTTCGGGCCGGATGAACCTGCTCCAGCGGCTGACCGATCCGGAGGAACTGGCCGATGCCGCGCTGTTCATGGCCCAGGGCTGGCTGGCCAGCGGCGAGACGCTGTTTGTCGATTCGGGCCAGCACCTGCTATCCCAGCCGCGCGATGTGCTTTACCTTGCCAGACGATAGCCTGGCCGTATTCTGCCGCAAATGGGGTTGCACCACTTCTCTTGCTGAATAGGTTCTGCATTCATGTGGTTACTCGGAAAAATGCTCCGCCAGGTGGTCAAGCACGGCCAGCTACGCGTTATCGACCATGACGGCAGCGAACACCGCTTTGGTGACCTTGCCGCCGATCCGGTGACGATCCGCTTTGCCGACAAGGGCGCGGCGCTGCACGTCGCCAAAGACCCCCGCGTCGGCGCGGGCGAAGCCTATATGGACGGACGGCTGGTGGTGGAGCCGCCGCACGACATCCGCGACATGGTGCTGCTGGTGATGCAGAACGCCAATCGCCGGGGCGGCATTGCGGCGCCAAACCCGATGAAGCGCGGGATCGACTGGATCTTCGCCAAGGCCGACCAGATCAACCTGCGCCCCAAGGCCAGCAGCAATGTCACCCACCACTATGACCTGACCCGCCAGTTCTATGAGCTGTTCCTCGACGAGGACCGGCAATACACCATGGCCTATTTCAAGGACCCGGCGAACACGCTGGAACGCGCGCAGGTGGACAAGAAAGCGCTGATCGCGGCCAAGCTGCGGTTGCAGCCGGGCATGAAAGTGCTGGATATCGGCTGCGGCTGGGGCGGGCTGGGGCTCTACCTCAACCGCCATTTCGGCTGCGAAGTGCTGGGCGTGAGCCTCGCCCCCGACCAGGTCAAGTTCGCCAACGAACGCGCCGAGGCGGCGGGCGTGGCCGACAAGGTCAGGTTCCAGCTAACCGACTACCGCGATGTCGAGGGCCCGTTTGACCGGATCACCAGCGTCGGCATGATCGAACATGTTGGCGCGCCGCACCTGTCCGAGTACTTCGCCAAGACCCACCGGCTCCTCGCCGATGACGGAATCATGCTGACCCACACGATCGGACGCACGAACGGCCCAGGCACCACCGACAAATGGACCCGCAAGTACATCTTCCCCGGCGGCTATATCCCGGCGATGAGCGAACTGGTCACCGCCTGCGAGAAGTCCGGCTGGGAGATCGGCGATATCGAGGTGCTGCGCTATCACTATGCCCACACCATCGCCGAATGGTACCGCCGCACCACCCTGCACGAGGCCGAGATCACCGCGCTGTACGACGCCCGCCTGTTCCGGATGTGGCAGTTCTACCTGGCGGGCGCAGAACAGAGCTTTCGCCATGGCAGCATGGTCAACTTCCACATCCAGAGCGTCAAGCAGCGCAGCGCCCTGCCGATGACAAGGGATTACATTGGCGCGGAAGCGGCGCGGCTATCGGCCAAGGATGAGGCGCCGGAGTGGCATTTGGAGCGGAAGGCGGCGGAGTAGGCGGCCGACGCACTGATGCCATCCGACCAATCAAGGAGTTTGCGACTGCCCGATCCTATTCCATCGATTAATTCTAACCTGTCACGGGGCGATATCCGGAATTCAAACAGTCCACGCGATTTATCGCAACATCAGTTTTTTGGTCTGCTTCTTCATTGTGTATTCTGAAAACGAATGTCGCTCGGTTCGCATCAGCATTTCCACCCTGTAGGATAAGGCCACAAACATTAGGTTTCATTGCATCAAGAACCTCGGCGGCTCCTAGACTGCCGCGAAGAACGAGAATGTTGACGATGAACTTTGATCCATCGACTTCGGCCAAACCAACAGCAATATCTTCCGAAACTTCAATACTGGTGCGCTGCTGATTAAAAATCTCAGCCTCAGCAGCCAAATTTCTCGCCAAATCTGGAGGCACCCGATTTGTGACTAGTTTGTAGAAAAGGACCGCTGCCGCAATGGTTACAAGGACACCTACGGTGTTGAAGACTATCAGCCGATTTCGCTCCGACATTCACACTCTCCGACATTTTTCGATTGCTTGCGCAAAGTGCTTGCTGTCCGCAAGTGTCCTCACCATTTCATATGAAAATCAAGCGGCGTCCTTGGTTCCATCAAGCTCCCCCACACCGGTCAGCGTAAACGGGCCAGTTCCGGGCAGTTCGACCCGCAGTTCGAGCTTGCCGCCCGCAGCTTCCACAAAACGGCGTAGCGTGGACAGATACAGATCGGTCTGGCGCTCGATCTTCACCACCGACGGCTGTTTGATCCCGAGGCTTTGCGCGATCTGTTCCTGGCTGCGCTCAGCCAGCTTGCGCAGTGCTTTGAGCCCTTCAACCTCGCTGCGAAGCTCGGCAGCGCGTGCTTTGATGCGGGCCTGACGAGCCTTTGGCAGCCGCGCCATCAAGTCATCATGGGTTACCGGCATGGTTCCTATCCTTTCAATTCGTCGAGATGCGCGTTGAACCGGGCATCCGCCTTCGCGATCAGCGCCTTGTAGAACCGCTTCTGCGCCATCCCGCTCTTGTCGCCAGCCACCAAAATGACCGCCCGGCGCTTCGGATCGAATGCAAAGGCGACCCGCCAGACGCCATCATCAGCAGCGAAACGCAGCTCCTTCATGTTCGCATGTTTCGATCCGGCGAGCGTATCGACATGCGGTCGCCCCAAAGTCGGGCCAATCGCGCCCAGCAATTCGGTCAGCGCCAATAGCTCGTCCTGAACCTCATCCGCCATCGCCTCCCATTCAGGAAGGAACTGGTCATGATAGATGACAGTCCAGACCATGGCAGGGAATATACCTCAAAAGCTATTTTTGTCTATAGCTTTTAAGCTATAATCTGGAGACCGTCGCAGAGGCCTAGCGATCTAACCGCTTCGCCAGCGTATAGGCCGGCCCAAATCCGACCAGTCCCGCGCCGATGAACGGCAGCGCCACCACCCAGATCCGCAGCCCCGTCACCCCTTCCGGGCTGGCGATCGAGATCGCGGCGGTCAGTGTCAGGCCCAGGCAGATCAGCAGCAGGCGCAGTACCAGCCGCCAATGCGGTACTTGCTTCGCCGGGCCGTCCTTGGCTGAACTGCCCATCCGTTCGAACGGACTGAACAGCGCGATCAGCGGCAAAGTGACCGCGATGTAGAGCGCGAACCACACCGGGCGCGCCAGCCACCATTCGCCGCTGCCGGGGGCCATGTTCAGCCCCAAGCCGCCCATCAGCCAGGCCGCGACCATCACCAGCACGAAAGCGGTCAGGTGCCACAGGTAAACGGTCATGATCATGCCGTTGACCAGCACGGTCGCGGTCCAGAACGCGGCCTTGCCGAGCAGGCGGCGCATCACTGGCTCCAGCGTCAACGCCAGGCCGATCTGCATGTTGCCCAGCGCCAGCAAGGCCAAGGTGGGCGGCATCGAATTGGAGAGGTCGCTGCCCGGAACTCCGATCATCGCCACCGGATAAGGCCCGGCCCAGACCAGCCAGACCAGCATAACCAGCCAGCCCAGGAACCACACGGGCCGCCTGCCAAAGCTGCCTTCCTGCCAGCGATAGCCCAGCTGGTGCACTGCCAGCCAGACAAACAGGAAGTTGAGCCAGTTCACTGCCGGAACGCCGCGCTGGATTGCCAGGTAATCGACCAGCGAAGCCGCCGCGACCAGCGCCCAGAAGCTTTTCATTCTCCAGCGCTGCCACGCCCGGTAGCTGAACGGCACCAGCGCCGAGACGATCAGGTAAACCGCCAGGAACCACACCGGGATCAAGGCCAGTTGCGCGGCCATCTTGACCACGGAGCGCTCCACCCCCAGCGCCGTGCCGAACATGGCAAACAGGCTCCAGACCAGGAACAGCGGCATCACCGGGTTGATCAGGCGTTGCAAGCGGCCGCCGTACCAGTCGGAAAAAGTGCCGCCCTTGGCCTGGGTCGCCGCCCAGGAAATCCCGTTGGAGAACCCGCCGACGAAAAAGAACAGCGGCATCACCTGAAAGCCCCAGGTCAGCCACTGCGTCCAGGGCAGAATGCCAAGCAAATGCCCGCCCTGCACCGCGCCGTCCTGCATGTAAGGCGCGGCAACCAGCCAGTGGCCCACCACCACCGCCAGGATCGACAGCGCACGCAGGAAATCGACATAGCGATTGCGCTCCGGCGGAGCCTTGCCCGCCATTTCCGTGGCACGTGTCCATAGTCCGGCCATTGCTACTCCGCCCCGCTGCTGTTGCCGGGGCCAAGATCGGGAAGATCGGCGAAATGTCAATCGATCCGAGGTTCAAACTTGTGCACTATAGTTGACATTCTCTACGAACTGGATTAGCCCGCTTCCATGAAGACGGTAATTCGCACCGACACTTTCGCGGCGTGGCTCAAAGGCTTGCGCGATCGCGCGGCGGCAGCGCGGATTACGATCCGGATCGACCGGCTCTCTTTGGGCAATCCGGGCAAGTATCGCAATCTGACCGGCGGCGTACGCGAAATGAAGATCGATCACGGACCCGGCTACCGGGTCTATTTTGCCGAGCGGGCAGGCGAGATCGTTATCCTGCTGTGCGGCGGTGACAAGAAAAGTCAGGACGCGGACATTTCTGTCGCGATCCGCATGGTTTCGGAACTGGAGTAAGGCAGATGGCACTCGCAACAAAACCCTGGGACGCGGCGGAGTTTCTCGGCTCCGATGCCGATGTCCGCCATTACCTCGAAGCGGCCTTCGAGGATGGCGACCCGGCACTGATCCGCCACGCCTTCAGCGCCGTCACCCGCGCGCGCGGCATGACTTCACTCGCGCGCGAAACCGGCATTTCGCGCGAGGCGCTTTACAAAGCGTTCGGCGAGAATGGGAACCCGACGCTCGATACGCTGATCAAGGTAACAAGGGCGCTGGGAGTGAGGCTGGCCGTGGCGGCTTGATGGTGGGTCCCCTAATGCCTGCCAGTTTGGGATTCTGCGGAATTTCAGAGGATAGGTAACATGATCTCACTGAAACGTGAGGAGGAAGACATGATGCCAGTTATTGGAGTGAGCGATCCCACTTTTACAGACCTGAGTTCCCTTAAGACGTGGTTCGGCACAAAGACGCCGGGCGATACAATAGAAAAACTCGTACGGGAGGCGATGGATCAACTTGGTATCGAGCGGGACGACGAACCCGAGGAAGCCGTGACCTTGACAAGCAGCGGCGCGATGGCCTTTGACGCAGCACCTAGCCTCGCGTTTACGAAGCCGTTGTCAGCGTCAGCAAATGGCAAGGCCGTCCATGGCCCACGTTGGTCCTCTCTCTTGCTCGCGATCATCGCGCAGGTCAAAGCCAAAGGCTTTGAGGGCGACAAGTTGGTCCGCGAGCTCCAAGTCCCTGCGAAGGCTGCGCAGTATGAGGAAGAGGGATTCAAGTATCACGCCGACCTTGGCATCTCCGTGCAAGGTCAGTCAGCCTCAGATGCGTGGAAAGAGATCGACCGGCTCGCCCGGAAATGGGGCATCCCGGTTACAGTCGAGTTCTGGTGGCGGCATAACTCAAAGGCGCAGTTCCCTGGTAAGACGGGCGTGCTGCGATCGGACAAAGCCTAGCGGCGCAATGGCGGCAGCCATCACGCCCATGGCAGGGTATGCAGTGGATCAGCGCTATCGGACGTAACACGGAATGCGGCGTCCTCCGTTGTGCCGCTCACCCCGGGAACTTCTCGTTCATCACCTGCCAGCTGATCGCCACCAGCCGCTCAAGCACGTCCAGATCCACATCAGCCAGCTTCTTGATGTAGAGGCAGCTCTTGCCGGTGGTGTGCTTGCCCAGCCGCGCGAACAGGTCATCGACTTCGGCCTGCCGGTCGCAATAATTGCCCATCAGGTAGAGCGTCATCGCCGCCTTGCGGGGGCTGAATCCGCCCCGGCACATGGTGCCTTCGCGGCCGCTGTCATATTTGTAGTCATAGCTGCCATAACCGATGATGCTGGGGCCCCACATCTTTGGTTCAAGGCCAGTTACACGCCGGTGCAACGCGTCGATTGCTGCCGCCTCCTCGCGCCGCCGTTCATCGGGTAGTGCGGCGATGAAGGTGCCCACGCTGATTTCGGTGGCTTTGGTCTTGAGCGCCGCTTTGGCCATCCGCTTGCTCTCCCAATCCGCTTGCCTTAGGGGCCGCAGGCGAATCCTAACGCCAATCCAGCGGAATTCCAGCCATGTCTGATATCAAGAAAGTCGTCCTCGCCTATTCGGGCGGCCTCGATACCTCGGTCATCCTGAAATGGCTGCAGGTTACCTATGGCTGCGAAGTGGTGACTTTCACCGCTGACCTCGGCCAGGGCGAGGAGCTGGAACCGGCGCGGGCCAAGGCCAAGCTGATGGGCGTGCCCGATGAGCACATCTATGTCGATGACATGCGCGAGGAATTCGTGCGCGATTTCGTCTTCCCGATGATGCGCGCCAATGCCCGCTATGAAGGCGATTACCTGCTCGGCACCTCGATCGCGCGGCCCTTGATTTCGAAGCGCCTGATCGAGATCGCCCGCGAAACTGGCGCCGATGCCATCGCCCACGGCGCGACCGGCAAGGGCAACGATCAGGTGCGGTTTGAGCTTTCGGCCTATGCCCTAGCGCCCGAAATCAAGGTCATCGCCCCCTGGCGCGAATGGGACCTGACCAGCCGCACCGCGCTGATCGCCTGGGCCGAAGCGCACCAGATCCCGGTGCCCAACGACAAGCGCGGCGAAGCGCCGTTTTCCACCGACGCCAACCTGCTGCACACCAGCAGCGAAGGCAAAGTGCTGGAAGATCCGTGGGAGGAAACCCCCGACTACGTCTATTCGCGCACCGACAATCCCGAGAATGCGCCCGACCAGCCCGAATACATCACCATCGACTTCGAGAAGGGTGATGGTGTTGCCCTGAACGGTGAGGCAATGAGCCCCGCGACCTTGCTCACCGCGCTCAACGCGCTGGGCAAGAAGCACGGGATCGGCCGGCTCGACCTGGTCGAGAACCGCTTTGTCGGCATGAAGAGCCGCGGCATGTATGAGACCCCGGGCGGCGAGATCTATGCCCGCGCGCACCGCGGGATCGAACAGATCACGCTCGATCGCGGCGCGGCGCACCTCAAGGACGAGCTGATGCCGAAATATGCCGAGCTGATCTACAACGGCTTCTGGTTCGCGCCTGAGCGCGAGATGCTGCAAGCTGCGATCGATCACAGCCAGGCGCGCGTGAACGGCACGGTGCGGCTCAAGCTTTACAAAGGCATGGCCAGCGTGGTCGGCCGCAAGAGCCCCGACTCGCTCTATTCGGAACGCCACGTGACCTTTGAGGACGACGCCGGCGCCTACGACCAGAAGGACGCGGCGGGCTTCATCAAGCTCAACGCGCTCCGCCTGCGCCTGCTGGCGACGCGTGATCGGCGGAACTATTAGTCTCACGCCAAGACGCCAAGGGGTAGTGCTGTGCGGCGCAGCCGCCTTGATCTACGAAGTTAGCGACTGCGCGTTTACCCCACCCAAATACGCGGCATCTTCGTGTCTTCGTGTGAACCCAATTTGTTTCACACGAAGACACGAAGGTCACGAAGAGGATGGCCGCGATGCCAGGTTGCAGCTTACATCGAACGGATGATTGGAAAGCGGCTTTGCCGCACAGCGCCACCTCTTGGCGTCTTGGCGTGAGAAATTTTCCAACCTCTCCAACGACTCAAATTGCGTCCGGAATGCGGAATTAGTCCTGCACAAGATCACCCCCAGACTTATCCACCAAATTTGCGA
This sequence comes from Sphingomonadales bacterium, assembly GCA_018334165.1. Classification (GTDB taxonomy): domain Bacteria; phylum Pseudomonadota; class Alphaproteobacteria; order Sphingomonadales; family Sphingomonadaceae; genus Novosphingobium. Next base: position 12,226 of record JAGXTB010000063.1, read on the forward strand.
CGAGCTGTGGATAACTGCATACGATTTTGCTTGCGCGACTCACTTCATAGGCGCAGCTTTCAGGTGTCGAGAGTGTGGAACCGCACTTGAAGTTCCGGCGGGAAACCGTTGAAACGGAAAGGGAAAACATAAACCTCGCGATCTGGCAGCAATGCCCGCAGCAGTGTCGGAAAACACGCCTCAGGATGGCTTCGGCCTGAATCTGGCGAACCGCAGATGCAGCGAGCGGCAGAGCAGTCAGCAGGTCGCTTCACCAGCGGCCGGGAAGGTCAGAAGGAAAGCGGGAAGCTTCGGCCAAACGCGGAACGGAAGGGCCGGAACGGCAGATGCGGAGAAGCGGTCACGGAACCGCCAGGTGGAAAGCAAAGGTCGCAAGGCCCGAGCCGACCGCCTGACGGGACCGGACGCCGGCGAGGTGGCCGGGCGATGAAAGCCGGTTCGTTCGCGAACCACCGGGACGCCGATCCAGACCGGGTGCGGGCCGCAAGGCCTACAGAGGGTCCAGGCAAGGCAAACGGAATGGCGATCGCCCAAAATCGACCGGGCACAATGCAGGCGAGCGTGGGGCTGGTGGAAACACTGGCCCCATTTGCTTTTGGGGGGTCACCAATGGCAATCTCTGCTTAGTTAGCTCAGGGGGCAACAATGGCGGCACTACTCGGAATGCTTGTCGGAGGCACCTTCGGTGTCTTTATTCTGTACGCCATCTGGGAATGGGCGTTGTTCATGCGCATCTTCGACGATCCAATGCGGGGGAAATTGGCCAGTGTTGCTGCGGCCTATCTTTCAGCGGTTATCATCTATGGCTTCGGCTCAGCCAATGGCGGACCTTGGAATCCTGGCGGCATCCTAATTTATCTCCCCGGTGCACTGATCGTCTTTGTTTATACATGGCGTCGCGCGACCAAATTGAGGGAGAATTCACTTGAAGCGGAAGCTTTCGAGTAGCAACCGCACTCCCCCTCCATCGTCGCCCCGCGCTTGACACGGGGCTTGGCTAACTTTCGACGTTTGGCCCTTGCCCCTCCCGTTCCGGATACCACTGTTCCCACAAGTCCAGCCAATCGGGATTTTCCGCCTCGATCAGCGCAAACTTCCATTCGCGGCGCCATTTCTTGACCAGCTTTTCGCGGGCAATGGCCGGTTCGATTTCCTCGTGGCGCTCGGCATAGACCAGCCGGGTTTTGGCGAAGTCCGCGACATGGGTTGAACCCTCACCTTCGCGGTGCTGCCACACGCGTCTGATCAGGTCGGATGTGACCCCGACATACATGCCGCCACGATAGCGGCTTGCCATGATGTAAACCCAGCCGCCTTTTTCCATTTACGCGTTGTGCCAAACGATGGGCTGCGAAGGAAGCCAAGCCCCGTGTCAAGCACGGGGCGACGAGGGAGTTTGTGTTTGCGGTGCCTTGGCCTATGCCCACCCCATGCCCCGCCTGATCCTGTTCAACAAACCCTACGGCGTGCTGTGCCAGTTCAGCAAGGATGGCTCAGACAAGCCGACGCTGGCGAACTTCATCAAGGTCCCAAACGTCTATCCCGCCGGGCGGCTTGATACCGATAGCGAGGGGCTGCTGCTGCTGACCGATGACGGGCGCTTGCAGGCGCGGATTGCCGATCCGAAGTTCAAGCAGCCCAAGACCTATCTGGTGCAGGTTGAAGGCGAGCCCGATGCCGCCGCGCTGGAGGCCTTGCGACGCGGGGTCGAGCTGAAAGACGGCCGCACCCGCCCGGCCGAGGCCGAATCGATCCCGCCGCCCACGCTATGGCCTCGCGATCCGCCGGTGCGGTTGCGCAAGACCGTGCCGGACAGCTGGCTGCGCCTGACCATCCGCGAGGGCAAGAACCGCCAGGTCCGGCGGATGACAGCGGCGGTGGGGCATCCCACGCTGCGGCTGGTGCGGTGGCAGGTGGGGGATTGGTCGTTGGAAGGGATCGCGCCTGGGGAATGGCGGGAGGCGTCGGCGTAGAACCGAAAGAAGAAGAAGGGGGTTCACGCAGAGAGCGCAAAGAAGAAAATGAGGCGCAGAGGTGTAGCGCCGAGCCGAAGGCTCTATCCCTATTCAGGCGTCGCGTTTTCGGATGCCTGGGAATTTTTGGCGGCTTCGCCGAAAGCGATACCTCTCTGCGCCTCCACTTTTTTCTCTGCGTTCTCTGCGTGAACCCAAGAATCCAGGTGTCGCCCCAATTCCGACCGCCCGATCGACCCACTACCGCACGAACAAACTCGCCAGCTCCACATGCGTGGACCAACGGAATTGCCCCACCGGGCGCAGCTCCACCAACCGATATCCCGCCTCCACCAGCGTGCGCGCGTCTTTGGCCCAGCTGGAGGGGTTGCAGCTGATATAGACCACCCGCTCGACCGTGCTTTCGGCGATCCGTTCCACTTGTTCACGGGCACCCGCTCGCGGCGGATCGAGCACCACGGCGGCGAAGCGGTTGAGCTCGTCTGCCAACAGCGGATTGCGGAACAAGTCGCGGTGGACCGCGTTGACCGGCCTCTGGCTGCGTCCCGCTGCCGCTGCGCAGGCCGCAGAGGCATCGCGTGCGGCTTCGACTGCCAGCACCTTGGTCTCTGACCCGGCCAGCGCGAAAGCGAAAGTGCCAAGGCCTGCGAACAGGTCGGCCACGCTGGTCGCGCCCGCCAGCCATTCCTGCGCCGCGCCAACCAGCGCGTCCTCGCCGTCCTCGGTCGCCTGAAGGAAGCTCCCCGGCGGGAACGGCACCGCCACGCCCGAGAGCGTTACCGTCACCGGCTCCGGCTCCCACACGGTGTCGGGACCATAGCCGCCATCGACGGTGATCCGTGCCAGCGCGTGTTCGCGGGCGAAATCGAGCAAGGCCTCGGTCAAAGCCAGCCCCTCGGCGGAGAGGCCCTTGATCCCCAGGTCCACCCCCTGGTCGGTCAGCGTCAGTTCGACATCGGCGGCCATGCGCGGCGTGGCATGCTTGCCCGGCTTGGCCTTGCCCCGCCCCTTTGGCGCAGCCTGCCCCTGCCCCAGCGCGATCAGCAGCTTGCGCAAGGGGCCGAGTAGCGCCGCCAATTCGGGCCGCAGCACGGGGCATTCGGCCAGCTCGACCACCCGGGCCGAGCGCGCCTCGTTATAGCCCAGCACCACGCGACCGCCGCTCGACACCGCTTTCAGCGAGGCCCGGCGGCGGCTGTGCGGGGGTGAGAGGTGCGGCAGCGCGATCAGTTCTGCCCCCAGCTCCTGCGAGGCCGAGGCATTGCCGACCCGCGCGGCGACGAAGTCTGCTAGGCTTTCTTCGTCGAGCTGCTGCAACTGGCACCCGCCGCACTGGCCGAAATGGCGGCACGGCGGCGTGACATGATGCGGCCCCCATTCCAGCGAGCCGTCGCCAAGCAGCACGTCCCCCGGCGCTGCGCCCCAGGCAAAGCGGCCCGATGCAGTAACGCCGTCGCCCTTGGCGGCGATGCGGATGATAGGTTCGTTGGTCATTCTAGGTTGTGCCAGTTTGGGGTTCACGCAGAGGGCGCAAAGAAGAAAGAGGAGGCGCAGAGGTGTTGTGCTGAGCCGAAGGCTCTTTCATTCAACCAACGCTGCGTTTTCGGAAACGTATGAAATTTTGAGCGGCTTCGCCGAAAGCAGGACCTCTCTGCGCCTCCTCTTTCTTCTCTGCGTCCTCTGCGTAAACCATTACAAGCAAGCCGCGTAGGCCGCCCTCACCGCTTCGGCAAGCTGCCCCGCCGCAAAGGCCGGATCGCAAAGCCGCGCCGCCTCGCCGTGGAGCCAGACGCCCTGGCAGGCCGCGTCGAAAGCATCGACCCCATTGGCGAGCCGGCTGGCGATGGTTCCGGCCAGCACATCGCCGGTTCCGGCGGTCGAGAGCCAGCTGGAAGCCCGGTGCGCGAGTGCCAGCCGGCCATCGGGCGCGGCGACCACGGTGTCGGCGCCTTTGGCCACCACCACCATGCCGCTGGCCAGCGCCAAGGCCACGGCGCGATCAACCTTGCTGCCCGCGCCATCGAGGTCCCAGGCGCGTTCGAGTGACAGCAGTTCGCCTTCGTGCGGGGTGGCCACCAAAGGCGTCTGGTGTTCGGCCAGCAAGCGCGGAGCAAGCACCACCAGCGCATCGGCATCGAGCACGGCGGGGATCTGTTCGGCCAATGCCAGCGTCAGCTTCTCGCGCGCCTTGGCATCGCGGCCCAGCCCGGGGCCGACCAGCAGCGCGGCGATGCGCTTGTCGGTCAGCGCCTCGGCCAGCGGCTGGGTGGAGACCACCAGTTCGTTCGGCACCGCCAGCGGCGCATCGGCATGCAGGCGCACATAACCCGCCCCCGCACCCTGCGCGGCATGGGCGGCGAGCAAGGCCGCGCCCGGCATCGCGCCGACCATCACCCCCAGCAGTCCGCGGGTGTATTTGTGGTCGTCAGCCCCCGGCGGATCAAACTGCGGCTGCGCAATCGCCCGCGCTGCCGCGCCGACCGGCTCTACCCCGATATCGACCAGCTTCAGCGCGCCCATGCTGGCAGCTGCAGGCATCAGGAAATGGGCGAACTTCCAGGCCCCCAGCGCAATGGTCAGGTCGTTATGCGGTAGCCCGCGATTGAGCGGCTGGCCAAGGTCGGCGTCGATCCCACTGGGCAAGTCGATCGCCACCACATGGTGATGGATCGCGGCCAGATGGGTCAGCAGCGCCATGTGCTCCGCGCTGAGCGGGCGGGTCAGGCCTGAACCGAACAGGCAATCGACCAGCACTTCGCCGCGCGTGGCCTGCTCCACTGGCAAGACTCCGCCCTGGTACAGCGAGCGAGCATGCCGCGCGGCATCGGTCGCGGGATCGGCACCGGCGATCACCGACACCTTGCCGCCCCGCTCGCGGATCGCCTCGGCGATCACCCAGCCATCGCCGCCATTGTTGCCGGGACCGCACAGCACGGTGACTTGCCGACCCGCCGCCAGCCGCCAGACCCATTCCGCCGCCCCGCTTGCCGCGCGCTGCATCAGTTCGCAGGCGCTGGTGCCGCTAGCGACAAGTGCCGCTTCGGCATCGCGCATTTGCGCTACGGTGAGGATCTGGTCCAGGCTCACCCGATCCTCCCCCTCTGGGGGAGGTGGCAGCCGCGCAGCACCTGACGGTGGGGGCAATACCCGGCCACCAC
>JAGXTB010000064.1 GCA_018334165.1 Sphingomonadales bacterium
CTCCGTCAGCGCTGCGCGCTGCCACCTCCCCCAGAGGGGGAGGATCGTGAAGGACAAGACTGAATGCGCTACCTCCCCTTGACCCCCACCGACCGCGCCGAAATGCTCGGCGTTATCGGCGCCGCCACGGTCGACGACCTGTTCGTCGATGTCCCCGCCGAAGCCCGCTTGTCCGGCCCCATCGCCGGGCTGCCGATGCACGCCAGCGAAATGGCGGTTGAACGTCACATGGCTGCGCTCGCAGGCAAGAACCTGGCCGCCGGGCAAGTGCCGTTCTTCCTGGGGGCGGGGGCCTATCGCCACCATGTTCCGGCCTCGGTCGATCATCTGATCCAGCGCGGTGAGTTCCTGACGGCCTACACGCCCTACCAGCCCGAAATCGCGCAGGGCACGCTGCAGATGCTGTTCGAGTTCCAGACCCAGGTCGCGCGGCTGCTGGGGACCGACATTGCCAATGCCTCGATGTACGATGGCTCGACCGCCTGCTGGGAAGCCGTGGCGATGGCGGGCCGGGTGACCAAGCGCAGCCGGGCGGTGCTGTGTTCGGGCCTGCACCCGCACTACGTTTCGACGATCCGCACCATGGCCAAGTTCACCGGCGACAGCATCGAGTGGGCGGCACCGGCGCTGAGTGCCGATCCTGACACCGCGGGCGTGATCGCCGCAATCGACGATGCGACTTCGTGCGTCGTGGTGCAGTATCCCGACATCCTCGGCCGCCCGACCGACCTTGCAGCGATTGCCGAAGCTGCCCATGCCAAGGGCGCGCTGCTGGTGGCGGTGGTGACCGAGCCGGTCGCGCTGGGCCTGATCGAGGCACCCGGCAAGCTGGGCGCGGATATCGTGGTGGGTGAGGGGCAGTCGATCGGCGTCGGGCTGCAATTCGGCGGGCCGTACCTTGGCCTGTTCGGCTGCAGCGAGAAATACGTCCGGCAGATGCCCGGGCGGCTCTGCGGCGAGACGGTTGATGCCGAGGGCAAGCGCGGCTTCGTGCTGACGCTTTCGACCCGCGAGCAGCATATCCGGCGTGAGAAGGCGACCAGCAATATCTGCACCAATGCAGGACTTTGCGCGCTGGCCTTCAGCATTCACATGACCTTGCTGGGCGGGACGGGCTTGGGCAAGCTGGCGCGCCTGAGCCACGCCCGCGCGCAACAGACAGCAGCGCGGCTGTCGAAAGTGCCGGGGCTCTCGGTGCTCAACAATGCCTATGTGAATGAGTTCACCGTGGTGCTGCCGGTCGATGCCCGTGAAGTGGTGCGCAAGCTGGCTGACGAGTTCATCCTGGGCGGGGTTTCGCTGGGGCGGCTCTATCCCGACGTGCCGGGGCTGGCGGGTGCCCTGCTGGTCTGCACCAGCGAGATGACTACTGACGCGGATATCGATGCGCTGGGTGCGGCGCTGGAAGGAGTGCTGGCATGAGCGGTGTGAACGCAAGCGGCTGGCGCCCGGAAATGGGCAGCGCCGAAGCTCAAGGCCAGGCCACCGCTTCGGGCGACCGGGCGCTGATGCTGGAAGAAGCCTTGATCTTCGAGCTGGGCCGACCCGACACTTACGGTGTCGATATCGACGAAGCCGATGCCGAGCCCATTGCGGGTCTGGCCAAGTTCCTCCGCGCCGAAGTGCCTGCGCTGCCGGGCCTGTCCGAGCCCGAAACGGTGCGCCACTACACCCGGCTCAGCCGCCAGAACTATGCGATCGACCTGGGGCCGTTTCCGCTGGGATCGTGCACCATGAAGCACAACCCGCGGCTCAACGAAAAGGTCGCGCGGATGGGGGGCTTTGCCGATCTCCACCCGCTCGCCCCGCAGCAAGCTGCGCGCGGGGCCTTTGAGGTGATCAACGAGCTGGCGCACTGGCTGATCGAACTGACCGGCATGCACGGCGTGGCGATGACTCCCAAGGCCGGCGCCCACGGCGAACTGTGCGGGGTGCTGTGCATCAAGGCCGCGCTGCAGGCCCGGGGTGAGGACCGCAAGGTCATGCTGGTCCCCGAAAGCGCCCACGGCACCAACCCCGCCACCGCCGCTTTTGCCGGGTTCACGATCGAGAACATCCCGGCCACTGCCGAGGGCAGGGTCGATCTCGCCGCGCTCAGGGCCCGGCTGGGGCCGGACGTTGCCGGGGTGATGATCACCAACCCCAACACCTGCGGGCTGTTCGAGCGCGACATGAAGGTCATCTCCGACGCGGTCCACGCTGCGGGCGGGTATGTCTATTGCGATGGCGCCAACTTCAACGCGATCGTCGGCAAGGTCCGTCCGGGCGACCTCGGCATCGATGCGATGCACATCAACCTGCACAAGACCTTTTCCACCCCGCACGGCGGGGGCGGGCCGGGTTCGGGACCGGTGGTGCTGTCCGAAGCACTGTCACCCTTCGGCCCGCTGCCGTTCACCAGTCGCCAGGCCGATGGCTCGGTACTGCTGGTCGAGGAAGAGGACGCTGCCCAGCAGCATCCGCACTCGTTCGGGCGGATGGCTGCCTTCCACGGACAGATGGGCATGTTCACCCGCGCGCTGGCCTATATCCTCAGCCACGGCGCGGATGGCCTGGCCCGGGTGGCCGAAGACGCGGTGCTCAACGCGAACTATGTCCTGAGGTCACTCGAAGGGCACCTTGAGGCACCCTTTGGTGACAGTGGTCCGTGCATGCATGAGGCCTTGTTCAGCGACAGCGGCCTCGCCGATGGCTTCACCACGCTCGACATTGCCAAGGGCCTGATCGACGAGGGTTTCCACCCGATGACGGTCTATTTTCCGCTGGTCGTCCACGGCGCGATGCTGGTCGAACCGACCGAAACCGAGAGCAAGGCTGGGCTCGACCGGTTTATCGGCTCGCTGCAAAGCCTTGCCACTCGCGCCAAGGCAGGCGATGACAGCCTCAAGAGCGCCCCCCACTTCGCCCCGCGCCGCCGACTGGACGAGACCCAGGCGGCGAGGAAGCCGGTGCTGGTGTGGAAGGGCGACAGTCAAGGATAGGACCCGCCGCCATGTGGCACGCATTGTTTGCCTTCACCAACATCTGGGCGACGCTTGCCTGGGTGCTGCTGCTGTTCTTCCCGCGCAAACCGCTGACCCATTCGGCGATCATGTACCTGGGCGTTGGACTGCTGTGCTTCATCTATTTGGTGCTGTTCGCCACGGTGGTGGGCGGACTGATCGATCCTCACCGGGCGGTTGGATCTGGCGAGGCGTCATTTACCAGCATTGAGGGCGTCCGCGCTTTCTTCGGCAGCGACGGCGGGGTGGTGATCGGCTGGACCCATTACCTGGCCTTCGACCTGTTCACCGGAATGTGGATCAGCCGCGACGCTGACGCCAAGGGCTTCTCGCGGCTGGTCCAGCTACCGTTCCTGCTCCTGACCTTCCTGGTTGGACCGATCGGCCTGTTCTTCTGGTTGATCGTGCGCGAACGCAAGGCCCGCGCTGCCGCCAGAGCCTAGTGTCTTTCTGACCTAGGATGAATCGCGAGGGATTCCCAGAGAGGTAAATTTGTGATTCAAGCTGTCCACTGGTGAGGAGGCCAGCATGGATGGGACCCTATTCGAAGGATTTGCGTGTTCTTTTTGTCCGGTATCTCGATGACGGCATGTCTGCGCGAGCTGCGGGAGCGG
>JAGXTB010000065.1 GCA_018334165.1 Sphingomonadales bacterium
TATGGACTGATATCGCTGAAAACACCCACAAAGAGAGAGTTAACTTACCAAGAGTCAGAATGCCAGCTCGTTTAACTTAACTTAAAGTCGAATTTCTGATCCATTGCCATTCCAACTAAAGCATCCATCAAGCCATCCGCACAGAATCGGTTCGTACTTCACGCGGAAATTTAGCTCAGGCTGATCCAGCTCGACTTTGACTGCATATACCCCGTCAGGCTTTCCAGCGACTTGTCGCGGCTGTTTCCCGATTGTTTGAAGCCGCCGAAGGGCTGGGTCATGTCGCCATCGCCGAAGCAGTTGACCCAGACCACGCCTGCTTCCAGCGCCTTGATCATGCGGTGGGCGGTGGCGAGGTCGCTGGTCCAGACCGAGGCGGCGAGGCCGTAGATGCTGTCGTTGGCGAGGCGGATTGCTTCGGCTTCGCTCGCGAAAGTCAGCAGGCTGGCGACCGGGCCGAACACTTCTTCGCGGGCGATAGCCATGCCGGGGGCAACGCCGGTGAGGAGGCTGGGCAGGACAAAGGCACCGTCGGCGCGCGCGGCATCGGCGTTGCCGCCCAGCGCAACTGTGGCGCCTTCGCTGCGGCCGGTCTCGATCCAGCCGAGCACTTTGGTCTGGTGCGCTTTGGAGACCAGCGGCCCCAGCGTGGTGGCGGGATCGAGCGGGTCGCCGGGGGCATAGAGCTCAGCCGCCTTGGCGATGAAGCGCGCGGTGAACTCTTCCGCGATCGCTTCGTGGACCAGCAGCCGCGAGCCGGCGTTGCAGACCTGCCCGCCGTTGTCGAAAATCCCGCGCACGGCATATTCGACCGCGCGGTCCAGATCGGGCAGGTCGGGCATGAAGATCTGCGGGCTCTTTCCGCCGGTTTCCAGCGACACCCGCTTCATGTTGCTTTGCCCGGCATAGCCCATCAGCTGCTTGCCGACTGCGGTCGAGCCGGTGAAGGTGATCTTGGCGACGTCCTGATGTAACGCCAGCGCCTTGCCAGCCTCGATCCCGGTGCCGTTGACCACGTTGAACACGCCCGCCGGGCCGCCAGCTTCGAGGAACAGCTGGGCGAGCCGGATTGAGCTCAGCGGGGCCAGCTCCGAAGGCTTGAGCACCACGCAGTTGCCCGCAGCGAGCGCCGGGGCGACTTTCCAGGTCGCCATCAGCAAGGGATAGTTCCACGGGCTGATCGCGCCGACCACGCCCAGCGGCTCGTGCGTCACCATATGCACGGCATCGTGCGCGCTGGTGGTGGTCAGGCCCGCAACCTTGTCGATCGCTTCGCCGAAATAGCGGATCGTCACCACCACTTCGGGCAGGTCGATGGTCAGCGCGTCGGTGATCGGCTTGCCCATCGACAGCGTTTCGAGCAGGGCCAGTTCTTCGGCTTGGGCTTCGACCAAGTCGGCCCAGCGGCGCATGATCGCCATCCGCTCGCGCGGGTACATGTGCCGCCAGCGGCCGTCATCCCAGGCTGCCTTCGCAGAAGCGACCGCCAGATCAATTTCGCGTTCACCGCCGCAAGCCGCTTCGGCCACAACCTTGCCGTTGGCTGGGTTGATCACGGCGAGCGTGCGGCCATCACCCGACTGAACGCAGATGCCATCGATCACCAGGCCGGTTTCGGGGCGCAGCCCGGCCGCCAGCGCTTGCCAGTCGGCCCGGCTTTTCAACGTTTGGGCACCACTTCGTAGCCGGGCTCTTCGGGCTCATCATCGACCATGTCGGCGGGGAAGCCGGTGCCCAGCACTTTGAGACCCAGCGGCTCTTCGTAGCGGCGGATGATGTTGGGGGAGAATTCGCGGTCGCCATATTGGGCGCGGGCTTCCTTGAACAGGCGCACGATCAGCGGCGACAGTTCGACCGGCACGCCGGCCTCTTGCGCGATATCGTCAAACAAGCCGACGTCTTTGCTGACCAGGTCCATGGTGAAGTTGATATCACGGCTGCCGTTGAGGATCACCTGGCTTTCGGTTTCGTGCACGAAAGAGTTGCCCGAGGAGATGCGGATCGCCTCATACGTGGTGTTCATGTCCAGCCCTGCGGCCTTGCAGGTGGTCAGCGCTTCGGCCAGCGCCACCAGGTGCACGGTGCAGAGGTAATTGGTCATCACCTTGAGCTTGGACGCAGTGCCCAGATCGCCGGTGTGGAGGATGCGGCGGCCCATCGATTTGAGCAGCGGCAGGACTTTGTCAAAGCCTTCGCGCGGGCCGCCCGCGAAGATCGAGATGTTGCCGGTATCGGCGCGGTGGCACCCGCCCGAAACCGGGCATTCCATGAACAGCGCGCCCCTGGCTTCAACCAGCGCGCCCAGCCGGATCACTTCTTCGTAATCGGTGGTGCTCATTTCCATCCAGACCTGGCCCGGACGCAGCACCGCAAGGAACCCGTCTTCGCCTTCGGCCACCGCAGCGCTGGCAGCGGGCGAGGGCAGGCAAGTGACGATCACGTCGCAGCTTTCACCGATCGCGCGCGGCGAGGTGGCGGCGGTTGCCCCGCGCGCGACGAATTCGTCCACCAGCGCGGCGTCAAGATCACGGACCCAGACGTCATGGCCATTGCGCACCAGGCTGCCGGCCAGTTTGCCGCCGACATTGCCCAGGCCGATAAATCCGATTTTCATGCAAACTCCGCCCGGAATGATCCCCTAGTTGGCGCAAATTTGCCCGCCGGGGAGGGCGCTTCACAACTGAATTCTTTGGCCAGATGGGTCAAATTTATTGCCGCCGCGACTGGCCGTGACGCGTAAGTTTTTTGTACCGATCACCGCGAATTGCACATTTGTCTTACTGGTGTTGCCACCCCTAAGCTGGCCGGAAGATTGGGAGAGGCAGTTTCGATGCAAAGTCAGGCACGGGTCGTGATTATCGGGGGCGGGATCATGGGGGCAAGCCTGCTCTACCACCTCGCCCTGGAAGGCTGGACCGACGTGGTCCTGATCGAGAAGGACGAGCTGACCAGCGGCTCGACCTGGCACGCCGCCGGGCAGTGCCCCAACATCACCGGCAGCTTCAACCTGGCCAAGATGCACGCCTATTCGAACTGGCTCTATCCGCAGCTGGAAGGGCTCACCGGGCAATATGTCAGCTGGCACAAGTCTGGCGGGATCCGCTTTGCCAACAACGAGCGCGAGCTGGCCTGGCTGAAATACATCAAGGGCTTTTCCAAGGTGGTCGGCTTTAACATGGAGCTGATCGATCCGGAGAAGATCAAGCAGATCAATCCTTTCGCCACCACCGAAGGCGTGCTGGCCGGGGCCTGGACCACCGACGACGGCCATGCCGACCCGTCCGGCATTTGCAACGCGATGGCGATTGGCGGCAAGCAGATGGGTGCCAAGATCGTCCGCCAGAACCGCGTCACGGGCCTCACCCAGCTGCCCAGCGGCGAATGGGACGTTGAGTCCGAGAAGGGCACCATCCGCGCCGGGATCGTGGTCAACGCGGCGGGTTGTTATGCCCGCCAGGTGGCGCAGATGGCCGGGACCGACATTCCGGTGACCAACATGGAGCACCACTACCTCGTCACCGATCCGATCCCCGCGTTCCAGGAGCGCGATGAGGAAATGCCGGTGATGCGCGATTCCTGGATGTCGGGATACATGCGCCAGGAGCAGAAGAGCGGGCTGATCGGGGTCTATGAGAATATCGGTCTGGCCGAAGCCTGGGCCCCGCGTGGCGGGCACCCCGAATGGCATTCGACCAGCGAGCTGTTTCCCGACGACCTCGACCGCATTTCCAAGTGGCTGGAGCGCGCGATCGAGCGGATTCCGGTGTTTGGCGAGGTCGGCATCCGCCGGGTGGTCAACGGCGCAATCCCGCATACCCCCGATGGCGGGCCGCTGTTGGGGCCGGCTGCTGGCCTCACCAATTTCTGGCACTGCTGCGGCACCAGCTTTGGCATCGCGCAAGGCGGCGGTGCGGGCAAATACATGGCGCAGTGGATGGTTCACGGTGATGCTGAGATCAACATGGTCGAGTTCGACCCGCGCCGTTACGGCCCCTATGCCGACGAGGCCTACAGCCGCGAAATGGTGTTCCTCGACTACCGGATGACTTTCACCACCCGCCTGCCGGGCGAGGAAGAGCCGGATGGGCGGCCCAAGAAAGTCAGCCCGCTGTATGACAAGCTGGCGGCCAAGGGCGCAGTCTATGCCCCGACCTATGGCTGGGAACGGCCCAAGTGGTTTTCGCTCGACGGGCGCGAGGAAGAGGGCGGATACCACCGCACCAATGTGTTCGACGTGGTTGCAGCGGAATGCCAGGCCGTGGCCAAGGGCGTGGGCGTGCTCGACCTCTCAGGTTTTGCCAAGTATGAGGTCAAAGGCGCTGATGCAGAGAGCTATTTGAACCGGCTCTGCGCCAACCGCATGCCGCTCAAGCAGGGCGGGATCGGCCTGGTGCACATCCTGTCCGAGGGCGGCATGATCCAGGGCGAAATGACCGTGACGCGGTTTGCCGACGATCACTTCTACTGCCTCTCTGCCGCCGCAGCCGAGCAGCGCGACTGGGACTGGCTGGTGCAGCACAGGTTGCCCGGAGAGCAGGTCGAACTCAGCAATGTCACGATGGATCGCAGCGTGCTGGTGATGAATGGCCCGCGCAGCCGCGATGTGCTGAGCAAGGTCACTGACGCGGATCTTTCCAACGAAGGTTTCCGGTGGCTGAGCGGGCAGGAAATCATGATTGCGGGCTGTCCGGTGCGAGCATTGCGCGTGTCCTACGCCGGTGAGCTGGGCTGGGAACTGCACCCGCTGAACGCCGATCTGGTGACCATCTACGATGCGATCTGGGCTGCGGGCGAGGAGTTCGGGATCGTCGATTACGGCCTCTACGCTTCCAACGCGATGCGGATGGAAAAGGGCTACAAGGCCTGGGGCAGCGAGCTGACCAACGAGCTGACCATGATCGAAGCCGACATGCCGCGCTTCATTCAGTTCAAGAAGGACAGCTTCACCGGCAAGCAGGCCACGCTTGACGCCCCGGTGCGGTTCAAGATCGTCTATGGCGAGGTTGACGCTGCGAACGTCGATCCGCGCGGAACCGAGCCGTGCCTGGTTGGTGATGAATGCATCGGCCTCGTCACTTCGGGCGGCTTTGGCCACCGGACCGGCAAGAGCCTGTTCTTTGCCTGCGTGCCAGTTGAACATGCGGAGCCTGGTTCCACTTTCGAGATCGAACTTCAGGGCGAACGCCGCAAGGCGGTTGTGCTGGCCGAACCGGCTTATGACGCTGACAGCTCGCTGATGAGGGTCTGAATGCGCGCGCACGCTCACCCCAACCCCGACTGTCCTGAGCTTGTCGAAGGACCGTCCTTTCTTCTCGCAACCTCGCAAAAGAAAAGTGCAGCCCTTCGACAAGCTCAGGGTAGTCGGCTTTTTGGGTTTCTGGAGTGGATTTAGAGTATGAGCGGAGCACCAAACCTTCCCACCCGCGCCCGCGTGGTCATCGTCGGCGGCGGAGTGATTGGCACCTCGATTGCCTATCACCTGACCAAGCTGGGCTGGCAGGACGTTGTGCTGTGCGAGCGCAAGCAGCTTACTTGCGGCACCACCTGGCACGCCGCTGGCCTGGTCGGGCAGCTTCGGCCCTCGATCAACATGACCCAACTCGCCAAGTACACCGGCGAACTGTACCGCGGGCTTGAGGCTGAGACCGGGCAGGCCACCGGCTATCGCCAATGCGGCTCGATCTCGATGGCGACCAATCATGAGCGGTTCGAGGAGCTGAAACGCAGCGCCTCGATGGCCAAGGTGTTCGATCTGCCGGTCCACGTGGTGACCCCAGAAGAGATCAAGGCGATGGCCCCAATCCTTGAGGTGGGTGACCTGGTCGGTGGGATCCATATCCCCTCGGACGGCTATGCCAATGCGGTCGATATCACCCAGGCCCTGGCCAAAGGCGCCCGCGCGGGCGGGGCCAAGATTGTCGAGAACTGCAAGGTCACCCGCATCCGCCACGATGGCGAGCGGATCACCGGGGTCGATACCGAACACGGCTCGATCGACGCCGATTACGTGGTGCTGGCGGGCGGCATGTGGACCCGCGATCTGGGCGCGAGCATTGGCGTTGCCGTTCCGCTGCATGCCTGCGAGCACTACTACGTGATGTTCGAAGGCGTGGCCGGGATCGATCCCAGCCTGCCGGTGCTGCGCGACTATGACCACTGCGGCTACTACAAATACGACGCCGGCAAGCTGCTGGTCGGCGCGTTCGAACCCAATGCCCGCCCCTGGGGGATGGAAGGGATTTCCGAAGACTTCTGCTTTGATGAGATCGCCGGGAGCTTCGAACATTTCGAACCGCTGCTGCTGGATGCGATGAAGCGCGTTCCGGCGCTGGAAAATGCGGGCATCCAGAAGTTTTTCTGCGGGCCGGAAAGCTTCACCCCCGACGTGCGCTATCACATCGGCGAGGCGCCGGAATTGAAGGGCTGCTTCGTTGCTGCCGGGCTCAATTCGATTGGCCTGCAATCGGCAGGCGGGGTCGGCAAGGTCATGGCCGAATGGATCCGTGACGGCAAACCGCCGGCGGACCTGTGGACGGTAGACGTGCGCCGCAACATGCCGTTCCAGATCAACCGCAAATATCTGCAGGAGCGGGTCGGCGAGAGCCTGGGGCTGCTTTACGCCACGCACTATCCCTTCAAGCAGTACGAAACTGCGCGCGGCGTGCGCAAATCGGTGATCCATGACCGACTGGCCGCGCAGGGCGCATGCTTTGGCGAGGCATTCGGCTGGGAACGCGCCAACTGGTATGGCGAGCCGGGCACCACGCCGAAGTACGAATACTCCTACGGCCGCCAGAACTGGTTCGAGAATACTGCCGCCGAATGCAAAGCCGTTCGCGAAGCAGTGGGAATCTTTGACCAGTCGAGCTTCGCCAAGTTCCGCCTCGAAGGACGCGACGCCTGCGCGGTGCTCAACCGGGTCTGCGCCAACCAAGTCGATGTCGAACCGGGCCGGATGGTCTATACCCAATGGCTCAATGACCACGGCGGGATCGAGGCTGACCTGACCGTCACCCGCCTGGCCAAGGATGCTTACCTGGTCGTCGGCGGGGCCGAAACCGCGACCAAGGACTTCGCCTGGCTGAAAGGCCATATTCCGGCAGATGCCCATGCGGTTCTGACCGATGTCACCTCAGGCATGGGCGTGCTTTCGATCATGGGGCCCAATTCGCGCGCCTTGCTGCAAAGCCTGACGCCGGATGACTTGTCGAACGAGCACTTCCCCTTCGCGACCAGCCGCGAGATCGAGCTGGGTTACGGGATCGTCCGCGCCAGCCGGATCACCTTCGTCGGCGAACTGGGCTGGGAGCTCTACGTGCCCAGCGAGTTCATGGCCGGGGTCTATGACGCGATTGTTGCGGCGGGCGCTGCCTATGGCCTCAAGCACTGCGGCTATCATGCGCTCAATGCGATGCGGATGGAGAAGGCCTATCGCCACTGGGGCCATGACGTGACCGACGAGGATACACCGCTGGAAGCGGGCCTTGGCTTTGCGGTCAAGCTCGACAAGCCGGGCGGCTTCATCGGCCAGGAGGCGCTGCGCAAGCAGAAGGCCGAGGGCGTGAAGCAGAAGCTGGTGCAGTTCCTGCTGAAGGACCCCGCGCCGATGCTCTACCACAACGAGCCGATCTGGCAGGGCGAGCGGATCGCCGGTTACATCCGCTCAGGGATGTATTGCCACACGCTGGGCGGTGCTGGCGGACTGGGTTACGTGACGGCCGCTGACGGCGGCGTTGTAGGGCCTATCGGAGCCGATGACTATGAAATCGAAGTAGCCGGTGTGCGCTATCCGGCCACGGCTTCGCTGAAGCCGCTTTACGACCCCAAGAATGAGAGAATTCGATGCTGATGAACCGCGTTGCCTTGTTCCGCGACCTGCTGGCGCAGACGCGGGAGGGTTACAGTCTTCCCCAGGCCTTCTATACCAGCAGCGAAGTCTTCGGCGCCGATATCGACCGGATCGTCAGCCGCAAGTGGCTGGTGGCTGGGCATGTCTCGCAGGTTGCCAACAAGGGCGACTACTTCCTGTTCAAGGTGGCGGGCGAGCAGATCCTGGTCGTGCGCGAAAACGCCGACAGCGTTCGCGCATTCTACAACGTCTGCCGCCACCGTGGTTCGACGCTATGTTCGGCCGAAAGCGGCAATGCCCGCGTGCTGGTCTGCCCCTACCACGCCTGGAGCTTCAATCTCGACGGGTCGCTGCTCTCTGCGCGGCTGATGCCCGAGGATTTTGACAAGGCCGCAAACGGCCTGCATCCGTGCCATGTGCGCGTGTTCCACGGGTTCATCTTCGTCAACCTGAGCGAAGACGAGCCCGACGATTTCGACACCACTTTTGGAGAGCTCGATCCGATTCTGGACTATCACGGCTTTACCGGAGCCAAGGTCGCGCATGTCGGGCGCTATCCCACCGCGGCGAACTGGAAGCTGGTGGTCGAGAATTTCCTTGAATGCTACCACTGCACCCCGGCGCATCCGGAATTCTGTTCGATGCATCCGCCCGAGGCCTTGCTGGCAGTGGGCGGCGGGCCCAGCTCGGGTCCGCAGGAAGCGGTCGAGAAGTACGCTCCGGTGCTGGCGGCATGGGAAGAGCAAGCCGAGGCACTGGGCCGCCCGATCTATTCGATCGACGATGGGCCGGAGAGCACGCATTTGCGCGCGATGATCCAGCGCACGATCCGCGAGGGTTTCCTGACCGAGACGCAGGACGGCCAGCCCGCTTCAAGCCTGATGGGCAAACGGACCGACTGGGACAAGGGCCGGATGCATGTCAGTTTCAGCCCGTTCAGCCACGTGGTAGCCGACAGCGATTTCGCGATGCTGTTCCGGTTTACCCCGCGCGGGGCCATGCAGACCGATGTCGATGTAACCTGGCTGGTTGACGGCGCGGCGGTGGACTACGATGTTGAGAAGATGACCTGGGCCTGGCACACCACGACTCTGCAGGATCAGAAGATCACCGAAGACAATCAGGCCGGAGTTCTGTCCAGTCGCTATCAGCCAGGCTGTTATTCCACCCAGGAACGCGCCCTTGTTACCTTCCAGCAATGGTACCTCAGACACCATGACCATGCCTGATCGGATTCCAGCCACGATGCGCGCCATGGTCCTCACCGGGTTTGGCGGGTTCGACAAGCTGGAATACCGGATCGACGTGCCCGTGCCGCAGCCGGGACCGGGGGAAGTGCTGGTCAAAGTCGGCGCGGCAGGGGTCAACAATACCGATATCAATACCCGGATCGGCTGGTATTCGCCCGCAGTCGAAGGCTCGACCGCGGCCGGCGGGGCCAGCGGGTTTGAGGAAACCGCAGGCGAGGGCTGGAGCGGCGAGCAGTTCACTTTTCCACGCATTCAGGGAATCGACGCGGCCGGGCGGATCGTCGCGGTGGGCGAGGGGGTCAGCGCGGAGCGGATCGGCGAGCGGGTGCTGGTTGAACCCGCCTTGCGCCGCGCCGATGGCGGGGTCGATTTCTTCGGGTCAGAGCGCGACGGGGCTTTTGCCGAATATGCCGTGGCACCATCGGCCCACACCCATGCCATCATTTCTGACTTGTCGGACATCGAACTGGCCTCGTTCCCATGTGCCTATTCTACCGCCGAAAACCTGCTGCACCGCAGCCGCGTGAGCGAAGGCGAGCGGGTGCTGGTGACCGGGGCCTCGGGCGGGGTCGGATCGGCCGCGGTGCAGCTCGCGCGGCGGCGCGGGGCATTCGTGACAGCCCTGGCGGGCACTTCGAAGCACCGCGCGGTTGAGGACCTGGGTGCGGATGAAGTCCTCGACCGGCATGCCCCGCTCGAAGCGGATTTCTTCGACGCAGTGATCGACGTCGTCGGTGGCCCCGGGTTTGGCAGCTTGCTCAGCGCGCTGAAGCCGGGCGGGCGCTATGCGGTATCCGGGGGATTGCTGGACCAGTGGTCGACCTTGATCTGCGCACCCTCTACCTCAAGGACCTGACGCTTTACGGTTGCACCGCGCTGGACGATGGAGTCTTTGCGCAGCTGGTCGGCCATATCGAACGCGGCGAGGTGAGGCCGCTGGTTTGCGCCACTTTCCCGCTTGAACGGATCGAAGCGGCGCAGCGGGTGTTTCTGGAAAAGCGCCACGTCGGCAAGATCGTGCTGACCATCGATCCGGCGGCCTGACAGCGCTTATCCAAACCATTAGAAAGCGCCATAACGCGCGCTAATGTTGTCGGCGCGGCCCCCAAGCTGGCATGGGATCGGCTCGGAACAATACAGGCAGGCTTTGGCAATGAAATCGAGCGCACGGGTAGTGGTTATCGGCGGCGGCGTGGTGGGGGTTTCGACCCTGTACCACCTCGCCAAGATGGGCTGGAGCGACTGCGTCCTGATCGAGCGCAAGGAGCTGACCAGCGGCAGCACCTGGCACGCTGCGGGGCTGTTGCCCTTGTTCAACCTGTCCTACTCGGTCGGCAAGCTGCACCAGTATTCGGTCGATTTCTACCCGAGCCTCGAGGCTGAGACTGAGCTCAACGTCGGCTTCTCCCAGGTCAGCAACATCCGCCTCGCGCGCACCGATGACCGGTTTGATGAATACAAGTACTACGCTGGTGTCGCCGAGACGATCGGGGTGGAGGTCAACTTCCTGACCCCCGACCAGGTCAAGGCAATCTGGCCGCTTTGCAATGTCGATGGCGTGATCGGCGCGATCCAGCATCCGGCCGATGGCTATATCCAGCCCGCCGACTTGACCCAGGCACTGGCCAAGGGGGCCCGTCAGCGCGGCGCGAGCATCGAGCGCAATACCACCGTTACCGGCATTACCCAGAAGCCGAATGGGGAGTGGGTCGTCTCGACCGACAAGGGAGACATCACCTGCGAACACGTGGTGTCCTGCACCGGCAACTTCGCCCGCCAGACCGGCCGCATGGTCGGGCTCGATATTCCGGTGATCCCGGTCGAGCACCAGTACATCGTCACCGACCAGCACCCCGCGATCATGGAACGCCGCGCAGCTGGCTTGCCCGAAATGGGCGTGCTGCGCGAGAGCGATTCCAGCTGGTACATGCGCGAGGAAGCCGGCGGCCTGCTGCTCGGCCCTTATGAGATCGGCGCGCCTGCCTGCTACGTCGATGGTCCGGCGGCGAACAGCGAGTACGAGCTGTTCCCCGACGCGCTCGACCGGCTGATGCCCTACATCGAAACCGCGATCGCCCGCGTTCCGGCGTTCGGCGAAGTCGGCGTCAAGAAGGTCTATAACGGCGCGATCGCCTATACCCCCGATGGCTCGCCGATTGTCGGTCCGGCCTGGGACAAGAAGAACTTCTGGCTCAACGAAGGCCATAGCTTCGGAATCACCGCCGCAGGCGGGGCCGGGTGGCAGCTGGCGCACTGGATTGTCGAGGGCGAACCCAGCGTCGATATGATGGGCGTCGATCCGCGCCGCTTCGGTGACTATGCGGGTGAAGGATACCTGACCCAGAAGAACGAGGAAGCCTATGCCAAGGTCTTCACCGTCCACTATCCCGACGAGGAACGCGAAGCCGCGCGGCCCTTGCGCCAGACCCCGTGCTACAGCCGGATGAAGGATCTGGGTGCGGTATTCGGATCGGTCTTCGGGTGGGAGCGCCCCAACTGGTTCGCGCCCAAGGGTTACGAGCTCAGCGATGCCGATCTCGACCGGCCCGATGTGCTCTTGAACCACAATCACCCCGATGTTGAAGGTTCGCCGATCCGCGAAAAGTGGTCGTTCCGCCGCTCCAACTATTTCGGGCACGTCGGCAATGAATGCCGCCACGTGACCGAAAAGGTCGGGCTGCAGGACATGAGCGCCTTTGCCAAGTGCCGGATCAGCGGCCCGGGCGCGGAAGCCTGGCTTGATGGCCTGCTGACCAATGCCGTGCCCAAGAAGGTCGGCCGGGTCACACTGTCCTACCTGCTGACAGCCAAAGGTGGGGTCCGCGCCGAATTCACCGTCTACAAGACCGCGCCGCAGGAGTACTATCTGGTCTCGGCGGGCGCCTATGAACGCCACGATCAGGACTACCTCAAGAAGGCACTTCCCACCGACGGTTCGGTCACTTTCGAACGGCTGACCACTTCGATGGGCGTGCTGGTCCTGGCCGGCCCCCGCAGCCGCGACGTTCTCGCCAAGCTGACCCGCGCCGACCTGTCGAACGAAGCGTTTCCCTGGCTGACCGGCCAGCGGATCTCCATCGGCGCGGCCCCGGCCGATGCACTGCGGGTCAACTTCATCGGTGAGCTGGGCTGGGAAATCCACCACCCGATCGAGATGCAGAACTACATCTTCGACAAGCTGATGGAGGCCGGTGCGGAATTCGACATCAAGCCGTTCGGGATCAAGGCGATGACCCTGATGGCGATGGAAAAGAGCTACAAGCTGATCCCGCGCGAACTGTCGATCGAATACAACGCCTACGAAAGCGGGCTCGACCGCTTCATCAGCCTCAAGAAGCCCGGCTTCCACGGCAAGGACGGACTGCTGGCGGGCAAGGAAGCAGGCCTGGGCTGGCAGCTGGTGACGATGGAAGTCCTGGGCGTAACCGATGCCGATGCACGCGGCAGCGAGGCGATCTATCTGGGCGACGAACTTGTCGGCCGCGCCACCTCGGGCGGCTATGGCTGGCGCGTGGGCAAGAGCCTGGCGCTCGCCATGCTGCGCCCGCAGCACGCCGCTCTGGGCACCGAATTGGAGATCTCGATCCTGGGCCTGCGCTACAAGGCAGTGGTGATTCCTGACAGCCCGTTCGACCCTGAGAACACTGCGCTGAAGGGCTGAGGCGGTGGTTTTGGATTCGAGTTTGAGTCGCCTTTCCCCCCTCCCCGTTGGGGAGGGGTCGGGGGTGGGGGCTCGACGCCTGCGCCGACGCAAGGCCTGGCGGCCT
>JAGXTB010000066.1 GCA_018334165.1 Sphingomonadales bacterium
CCCGAGACAAGCTCGGGGAGGATTGGGAAAGGTTTCACCACTTCAGGCGGACCCCGCCGTAAGCCGAGCGACCATAGCTGCCGTAACCGGCGACCGTCTGATACGTCTCGTCGGTCACGTTCTCCACCCGGCCAAACAGCTCGAAATGCTCACCCACCGGCATGCTCGCCCGCAGCGTCACCAGCGCATAGCCATCAAGCGGAACCGAGTTCGACGCATTGTCGAACCGGTCACCCACCAGGCGGAAGTCCGCACCCAGCGCCAGGTCGTTCAGCGGCGTGCGCCAGTCGAACGAGGCGCTCAGCGCCTGGCTGGGGCGGCGCGCCAGCTGGCGATTGGTCACCCGATTGGTGGTATCGAGGTACGTGAAGGCCGCGCGCATCGTGAACCGTTCGGTCACTTTGGCCTGGCCTTCCAGTTCAAACCCCTGCGCGCGGGCGCGGCCGATGTTGAAGTAGCCAGCGGGCCAGACGTAGTCGATCAGGTTGGTGCTATCGCGGCGGAACACGGTTGCGCCCAGCTTGAACGCGCCATTGGCGGTCGTGTAGTCCAGCCCGGCATCATAGGCCTCGCTCTGTTCAGGCTTGAGCGCGGTGTTGCCGCCAAAGCCATAGAGCTGCGACAGGGTCGGAGCCTTGAAGCCCTGGCCCCACGACGCGCGCAGCCGCAGGCCATCGGCCAGCTCGAAGCTGCCGTTAGCTCCGAAAGTCCATTGGCTGCCAAAGCGGTCATGATCGTCGATCCGGCCGCCTGCAGTCAGGTTGAGCCGTCCGCTGTGATAGCCCAGCAAGGCATGCGCGCCCAAAATCCGCGCGGTCTGTTGGGGGTCGAACATGGTCGAAAACCGCGACCAGTCAGCATCGCCGCCGAAATCGAGCGTGACGCTGTCGGTCAGGTCAGCACGGCCCTTGAGATCGGCATGAACCCCGCGGCCCACGGTGTCGAAATTGGCGGCCGGGCCATAAGTCGGATCGTAGTAGGCGCGGCGGGTGTCGGACATGGCGACGCCGCTGCTCAGCTGGAAGCCGTTCCCGGCATATTCCAGCCCGACCCGGCCAGAGCCTTGCTTGGTGGTCTGGTATTCGGGGGTATCGGCGAAAGCATAGAACGGCGGCGGGAAGCCGTCGAAGTCGATCTTGCTATCGGCATAGCGCCCGGCGGCGACCACTTTGAGGCCGTCGCTCAGATCGAAATGCCCGCGCCCGCCCACGCGCCATTGGCGATAGGCGTCGGCCTCGGCCCCCGGCGCATAGGCCGAAATTCCGTCGCTGCGGGTGTAACCGCCGTTGAGTGCGAGCCCATAGCTGTCACCCGACAGACCGCCCTGAACCTGTGCATCAAGCGTATCGTGCGCGCCGTATTCGATGGCAGCGCGCATTCCGTCGCGCTCGTCGCTGGTCACCGCCAGCACCCCGCCGATCGCCTCGCTGCCCCAGGCCAGGCTGTTCGACCCGCGCAGCAGCTCGATCCGGCCAATCCCGCCGTTGAGCAAGGTGCCGAGGTCAAACCCGCCCGAAGGCGAGGCCTGGTCGGTGACGCGGATCCCGTCGATCATCACCAGCAGCTGTTCCGAATTGGCCCCGCGCACGAACAGTGCGGTCTGGCTGCCCAGCCCGCCGCTGCGGGCAAGCGAGACGCCGGGCAGGCGTTCAATCACGCGGACCGGGTCGGCGCCCTGGATATTGGCGATATCGGCGGCGGTGATGACCGAGATCGATTGGCCGGCATCCTCGCGCTTGGACCAAAGTCCGGTAGCAGTGACGGTGATCGCATCGTCGGGCAGCGGGAATGGACCATAGGTCTGCCCAGCGAATTCTCCTCGCTCATCCTTGAACGTTGCTTCCCCTGCCTGCGGTTTCTCACCCTGCGCCAGAGCAGGCGAAGCAACAACCAGCGAAGCAGCCAGCGCGACCAGACCAGACCCAGACTTCCCCCAAAAAACCGACCATGCTGAGCTTGTCGAAGCACTGCCCTTGTTCTTGGGGTCGCACGTTGCTGCCCGCAGCAAAGGACGATCCTTCGACAAGCTCAGGACAGTCGGGGTTTGGGGGGATGTTTCGTGAGATTTGCAGGGATTCATAACGTATAGCTCCGCCATTGAACGATTGCCGTCCATGGCGAGAGCGCCCGCACCATTGCGGGCCTCTGCTTACATCCGGTACACCCCGCCCGGCTGCGGAACGACGGTCATGGGCAGGTCTACTGGCTCCCGGATCGTCGCTCGCCCCGCCTTCCCGGACAAGTCCAGTGGCATCTGGGGGTCACTCCCCGGTCACAGTTGCGGGGGCAGCGCGGCATTTCAGACCGCTTCCCTCTTAGGCCCGGTTTCCCGGACAACCCGTGACGTGGACCGCGCACTAGACCCGCTGCGGCTAATGCACAAGTTCCAGCTTTTGCATGCTCCGTTCACTTTTTTTGAGGGCTTAACCGGTATGGGCAGCACTTGTCCCGCCTTGAAACGGCGCGAATTGCGCGCTGGCGCAGTGGCCCCACCCGGTCTTACGCGCGAAGGCGCGTAACCGAACACGAGAATGCATGACCCATCTGCTGACCTTTCCCTATGAGCCGAAGCCGCGCGATTTCGCCGCGCGGCTTAAGCGGCGGGGCGTGCCCACGGTGGGCGCAAAGGCGGCGCGCAAGCATCGCGGAAGGCGTTTGCTTTTGCTGGCAGCCGCCCTCGCGGTACCGGCGCTCGCCGCGCCCAGCCCGTGGCAGGCCTTCGGGATCGGCAATGCCGGCAGCAGCAGCTTTGCGATGGAGCCGATGCCGTTCGAGCGGCCGGGCGACAGCTTCCCTGGTTCGGCATCGTACTATGTTGCGACCAGCGAAGTCCTGCCCATCGGCAGCACCGGCAGCGAGAGCACCGGGCTGATCGATTTCGCCGGCGGACCGATCGCCAAGGCGATGCGGATGGACCTTTCGGGCGTCGATCGCAGCCGCGCGCTCGATTGCCTGACCGCCGCGGTCTATTACGAAGCCCGCAGCGAGCCTGACCAGGGCCAGCGCGCGGTGGCGCAAGTCGTGCTCAACCGGGTCGCGCACCCCTCCTATCCCAACACCGTCTGCGGCGTGGTCTATCAGGGCAGCGAGCGCACCACCGGGTGCCAGTTCAGCTTTACCTGCGATGGATCGCTGGCGCGGCGGCCGCAGCCCTACTTCTGGGAACGCGCGCGGGGTGTCGCGGCGCAGGCGCTGTCGGGCTATGTCGAGCCGTCGGTCGGCCTCGCCACGCATTACCACACGATCCAGATCTACCCCTATTGGGCGCCCAGCCTGTTCCACATCACCACGATTGCCGCGCACCGGTTCTACCGGTTCCAGGGCAGGGCCGGGCAGGCCGGGACCTTCCGCTTTGCCTATGCCGGCGGCGAGCCGATGGCCGTGCCGCACGCCCGCAATCCCGCGGCCGACAAGCTGCCCGATCCGGTGCTCGATCCGCTGGCACTGCAAAAAGCCTATGATGCCGGGCTGCAAAGCACGCAGGGCAATGCCCCGGCGCAGGTTGGCGATACCGGCCAGGCCCCCACCCGCCCGGCCCCCGCCCCCAGCTACTCCGCCGAAGTCCAGGCCCGCGGCGGCGACAAGCAGTACAGCGGCGACAAGCTGCCGGGATCGGGCGTAAAGCCTGAATTCCAGAACTCCGGCCAGTGGATCGGCAAGCCCGGCGGATAAGGCGCACCGGCCAACATGGTAAATCTTCAGCAACCATAGCCTCACACCAAGAGTTAGCGGGGGCGCCGCTAAGAGGCTGGTCCAACGAACAAAAAGGTCGCGCCCCGCAATGTCCATCCGTTATGCCGCTGCCCGCCCGATCGCCCAGCCGGTTCACCTGACCCGTGCGGCGCAAGGGCGGCTCCAGGCGCGTGCCGCCAACGATAACGGCGACGGTGCGCGGCACGAACTGGTGCTGCGCGCAGCGCTCAAGCACTTTGCCGCGCACGGCCTGCGCGCCGCAGAGGATGCCGCCGAACGCGCCGCAGCGGCGCACCGCACGGGCAATGGCGAGGATATGCTCCACTGGCTCGAGATCTGCCGCACGCTCGACCCGCGCCGCGCCAGCCGCCTTTGCATGCGCCTGTCGC
>JAGXTB010000067.1 GCA_018334165.1 Sphingomonadales bacterium
GCAAGGTCGTGATCACTCGCGCGTACCCCTCCACCATGCTGCGCATGGTCCCCCTCCCCGTGCCGGGGAGGAATTTAGCTAACGGTCGCTTTGACAATCATGCCCGGCTCGCGCGGGGGTTCGCCCTTGGGCAGGTTGTCGACGTGTTCCATGCCTTCTTCGACCACGCCCCAGACGGTGTACTGACGGTCAAGGAAGGTCGCGTCGTCAAAGCAGATGAAGAACTGGCTGTTGGCGCTGTGCGGCGCGCTGGTGCGGGCCATCGAGCAGACCCCGCGGACATGCGGTTCATTGTTGAATTCGGCCTGCAGGTCAGGCTTCGACGAGCCGCCCATGCCGGTGCCGTTGGGGCAGCCGCCCTGGGCCATGAAGCCAGGGATCACGCGGTGGAACTTGACCCCGTCGTAGAAGCCTTCACCGGCCAGCTCGACGATCCGCGCGACGTGGCCGGGGGCCAGGTCGGGGCGCAGCTTGATCTTGACGTCGCCGCCGCTCGACAGCGACAGGGTAAGGTATTCGGACATTGCGGTGGTCTCCTGATGATTTGCGCCCCGATATAGGGAGCTTGGGCACAAAGTCACGCCTCTCGCGCCTGCCCTGTTGCTTTTGGCATCGACCAGCCTAGACCTCGCGGCATGACTCCCGAGGAACTCCTCGAAGCGCAAAAGAGCGAAGCGGCCGACGCCGCCGAAGTCGTGCGCGTGGAAGACAGCCTCGACGAAGAGAACGTGCTGAAAAAGGACTTCGTGCGGCGGGTGCGCGAGGCCCTGGATGCGGGCGAGACCGACCAGGTGTACGAACTGGTCGAACCGCTCCACCCGGCCGACGTCGCCGACCTGTTCGAACTGCTCGATGTGGACGAGCGCCCGGCGCTGGCCAAGGCGATCAGCGACCTGATGGGCAGCGAAGTCTTCGCCGAGCTCAACGATCACGTCCGCGAACTGCTGGTCGAATCGCTGCCCGCGGGCGAGATCGCCGACATCGCCGAACTGCTCGACACCGACGATGCGGTGGCGATGCTCGAAGATCTCGACGAGGAAGACCAGCAGGCCGTCCTCGCCGAAATGGAGCCCGAGGACCGCGCTGCAATCGAATCTGCGCTGTCCTACCCCGAAGAGTCCGCCGGGCGCCTGATGAGCCGCGATTTCGTCGCGGTGCCCGAGCATATGACCGTCGGCGATCTGATCGATTTCCTGCGCGACCAGCAAGAACTGGCCAACGAGTTCTGGGAAATTTTCATCGTCGATGCGCGCCATCACCCGATCGGCACTTGCGCGCTGAGCTGGATCCTGCGCACGCCGCGGCACATCGCGCTGACCGACGTCATGACCCGCGAGCAGAGCCTGATCCCGGTCGATATGGACCAGGAAGAAGTCGCGCTGCGGTTCCAGAAGTATGCACTGATTTCAGCCGCAGTGATCGATCCCGATGGGCGGCTGGTCGGCCAGATCACCGTCGATGACGTGGTCCACATCATCCAGGAAGAAGCCGGCGAAGACGTGCTGCTGCTCTCGGGCGCAGGCGACGGCGACGTCAACGAGCCGATCAGCGACTCTTATGTGAGCCGGGTCCGCTGGCTGATTGCCAACCTGGTCACCGCATTGCTGGGCGCGACGATCATCTCCAGCTTCGGCGGGGCGATCGAGAAGCTGGTGGCGCTGGCCGCGCTATCCCCGATGGTCGCTTCGATCGGCGGCAATGCGGGGACCCAGACCATGGCCGTGGCCGTGCGCGCGCTCGCCACCAACCAGCTGACCCGCGCCAACACCGGCCGCGTGCTGTGGCGCGAAATGCGCGTGGCGATGCTCAACGGGGTGACCGTGGCCACGCTGATCGGGGTGGCGACCGCGCTGGTCTTCGCCAACCCGCTGCTGGGTGCGGTGATTGGCACTGCGGTGGTGGTCAATATCGTCACCGCTGGCCTCGCCGGAGTAACGGTGCCGGTGCTGCTTGACCGGATGGACCAGGATCCAGCCGTGGCCAGTTCGGTCTTCGTGACGATGATCACCGATTCGATGGGCTTTTTCGCCTTCCTCGGCCTGGCGGTGCTGAGCGGACTGGTCAGCTGATGCCGCTGCACCTGACCAAGGTCGCATTTCAGGCGACCTCGCTTGAGGAAATCCACGGCTGGTTCGCGGACCGCGGCGAAGTCGCCAAGCTGACCACCCGCTACTTGCCCAAGCGCCATGCCGAGCTGATCGGCGGGTCGCTGTTCTGGATCTTCAAACGCCAGCTGGTTGCGCGCAGCGAAATTCTGGGCTTCGAGGAAGCCGAGGGCGGGCGCACGCACATCATGATTTCGTGCAAGTTGATCGACGTTGTGCCCAAGCCGCACCGCGCGCACCAGGGCTGGCGCTATCTCAGCGATGAAGACGCCCCGCGCGATCTGGGCGCCGGTGAGGTTGCGGGTGACGCGATGCCGGGCAAGCTGGCTGCGGACCTCGCGCGGCTAGGGCTGGTCTAAACCGCCTACCAGGCAATCAACCTTGGCACGGCGATCCGGCCCAGCAGTCCGGCCAGCACTACGGTCACCCCGTGCCATATGCCGATATGGACCACGTCGTTGTGCGGACAGTGCAGCGAAACCGCGAAAATCCCGGCTGAACCGGCGGCCACGCCGGTCAAGAGGCCGGCCCGTGCCAAGGCCATCGGCGCCCCGCGCCGTAGCCACAGCGTCAGTGCGGCGAAAGTCACCAGCGACCAGACCAGGCCATAACGCATGCAATTGATGCCCGCGCTGTCGAGCCCGCTGGGCCGCGACTGGAGCCAGGCCACGACCATCGCTCCCAATGCGGCGAGCGGAAACATCGCGGCCATCAGCGCGGTCCAGCCCCAACCTTCGCGCCGTGTGCCGACAGCCGGGCGGGCCATATCGACCACGGCCCATGACGAAGCCAGCCCCAGCACCAGGAACAGTCCGGCGCTGAGCAGCAACATGGCATCGGGCTGGCCGGTCACCAGATCGGCGCGCGGGCCATAGAGGAACAGCATGCCCGCCGTGCCCAGCACCAGTGCGCCCAGTGCCAGCGCCATGCCGCGTGCCTGCCGCAGCTGCGTTACCGGTTCAAGGTCATCGACCAGCCCGGCAATCAGATCGTCGGTGGATTGGGGCATTGCGTCAGGCTCTTTCTACGATGGCGGCCAGGCGTTTGAGGCCGCGATGAATGTTGACCTTGATCAGGCTTTCGCTCTGGCCGCAACTGGCCGCGGCTTCGCTGATCGACAGGCCTTCGATCTTGACCAGCTCGATCGCGCGTTGCTGCGCTTCGGGCAGGCTTTCGAACAGGCGCTCCAGGCTGATCCGCGCGGTGATCGCCGGCTCGTCGCTGTCGAGCGCAGGGTGATCGGCGTCGAGTTCGTCTTCGGCTTGGCGATAGACCAGTCGCAAGTGATCGACGAAGCGGTAGCGGGCAATCGCCGCCAGCCACGGCATGAACGGCCGTTCGGGATCGTAACTCGCCAGTTTGCGGTGCAGCGAAAGCAGCGTGTCCTGAACCAGATCGTCGATCTGATGGGGCAGCGTCTTGGTGCGGAAATAGCGCGCCAGCCAGTGCCGCCCGGCGCCAAGCAAGGCCGCATAGGCCTGCTTGTCACCGCGCTGGGCAAGACCCGCGAGGCGGGCCAGACTGGCTTCGTCGGCAATCACCCGCGCCTCCGCGCCAGCAGCGCATCGAGGCTGAACAAGCCGCCACCGCGCAAGATCAGGGCCAGCGCCAAGGCAGCCCACAGCGAATGCTGGGCCCACCACTCCTCGGGATAGACGAAGAACTGGATCGTCAGCGTCATCCCCAAGAGGCCGAGCGCCGAAAGCCGCGAGAACAGGCCCAGCAGCAGCAATGCTGGCAGCACATGCTCGGCCGCGTTAGCCATCACCGCCGTGAACTCCGGCGGCAGCGGGACTCCCGCGTATTCGGTGCGGAACAGTTCAAGGGTGCCGTCGCTGACCTGAAACCAGGTACCTTCGACCACCTTGGTCTGGCCCGAGCGCCAGAAGATCCCGCCAAGCACCACGCGCACCAAGGCGAGCAGCAGGCTTTCCGGCACGTTGCCCGAAAGCCAGCGCGTGGCCGCATCATAGCGCGTCAGCGTGGCAGCCATCAGGCTCACGCCTGCGGCTCCAGCGTGCCGTGGCCCTTGGGGGTCCTGGTGCTGAGGCAAGTGCCCTTGGGAACCAGCTTCCAGGCGTTGCCCTGGTAGTCGCGGGTCGAGCTGCCGGCGCAGCTGGTGCCGGGCCCGGCCTTGCAATCGTTCTTGCCGGCCTTGGAAATGCCATAGCACTTTTCCATCGGCTTGGCGGGGACACTTTGGGCGCTGGCGACGCTGGCCAGCGCGGCGAGGGCGATCGCGGCGGTAGTCTTGGCAGGTTTCATGGGTCTCTCCAGGAATGAATGCCCGCCGCCGCTGCGGCAGGTACCAGCCAATTCGGACGCCATCATGCGCCGGTTACAGCGTAGTGCCAAAAAAATCTCGTCGGCCCGCTGTAACCGGAATGCAGCCATCTTCGAATTGACCAGTGCCACCCCGGCACATTCCTTTTTCGGAGAGACTCACATGACCCCCATCAAGACTGCAACCACCCTGGCCGCGACGGCCGCCGCCCTCGCCCTCGCGGCGCTGGCCAGCGCCGCCACTCCGCCCGCTGGCAGCACCGGCGGCGCGATCAACGGTGCCGACATGGTCCACTGCTACGGCGTCAACAGCTGCAAGGGCTCGGCCGACTGCAAGACCACCGACCACGAATGCAAAGGCATGAACGCTTGCAAGGGTAAAGGCTTCAAGGCGATGGCCGCCAATGCCTGCCTCAAGGCCGGCGGCACCATCGGCGACCTCAAGTAACCAGAGCCCCCCAAGGCCCGGTCGGTCCCTCTGCCCCCCTTGCCGGCCGGGCCACCTTCTTGAGTGCGAGCATGATGTCCGAAACGATTCCCCCCTTCACCGGCTTCGGCCTGGGCCTGCGCAAGGAACACCACGCCCAGTTCCTGGGCGCGGAGCAGAAGGTCGATTTCGTCGAGATCATCTCGGAGAATTTCATGGCCTGCGGCGGGCGGCCGCTGCGCACTTTGGATGCAATGCGCGAACGCCATCCGGTGATCATGCACGGCGTCTCGATGTCGCTCGGCTCGCCAGCCGGGCTGAACCGCGACTACCTGACCGAGCTCAAACTGCTGGCCGACCGGACCCGGCCTTTGTGGGTTTCAGACCACCTGTGCTGGACCGGAATTCCCGGCCACAATTCGCATGACCTGCTGCCGCTGCCCTACACCAACGAGGCACTCGCCACCTGCATTGCCAATCTGAAACTGGCGCAGGACGTGCTGGAACGTCCGCTGCTGGTCGAGAACCCGTCAAGCTATATGACCTTTCCCGAAAGCACGATGAGCGAGTGGCAATTCCTGAAGGCGCTGGCCGAGGAGAGCGGCTGCTACCTGCTGCTCGACGTCAACAATGTCTTCGTATCGAGCGTGAACCATCACTTCGATCCGCTTGAATTTCTTAACGTAATCCCGCGCGACCGGGTGCGCCAGATCCACCTGGCGGGCCATAGCCAGGGTCCCGAGGGCCTGCTGATCGACACCCACGATGCGCCGGTCTGCGCCGAGGTCTGGGCGCTCTATGCCAAGGCCATCGACCGCTTCGGCCCCTGCGCGACGATGATCGAGCGCGACGATGCCATCCCGCCGCTGGACGACCTGCTGGCCGAACTCGACCAGGCCCGCGAAGCCGCAAGTGTACTCGCATGACCCTGCTCGCAGCCCAGCGCGCCTTCGTGGCCGAGATCGCCGCTGACGATGATCTGCCCAGCAGCAGCCTGGGCATGGCGATTTATCGCAACGCCTATCGCGGACGCCTCGCCGATGCCCTTGCGGTCAGTTTTGAAAGGACCCGCCGCTGGGTGGGCGAGGAAATGTTCGAGCTGGCCGCAGCCCACTACATCCTCACCCACCCGCCGCAGTCATGGACACTCGACGCCTATGGCGCGGACTTTCCCGAGGCCTTGGCAGAACTGTTCGCGGATGATCCCGAAGTGGCGGAACTGGCCTGGCTCGAATGGCACATGCAACAAGCCTTCGCCGCGCCCGATCGTGCCACGCTGACCGGCGAGGCCCTGGCTGCTGCGGAACCCGATTGGGAGCAACTGCGCCTGGCCCCCGCCGCCGGGCTGACCTGGCGCGAAGTGAACCACGATCTCGCTGCGTTGTGGCACGGACTGACCGACCGGTCCGCACTCGCGGCCACCGAACCGGCTGTGCTGCTGATCTGGCGCAAGGACCTGTCCCCCCACTTCCGCCTGCTCTCGCCAGACGAATTCGCGGCACTGGAACCATTGCTCGATGGAGCCAGCTTCGGCGAAGCTGCCAGTCAAGTTGGCGAAGCAGGCCTCGCGCGCTTCGGCCAATTGTTCGCCAAGTGGCTGAGCGAGGGCCTGTTCAGCGCGATCGACAGCCAAAGTCAGTAACCCAAAACCACCCCGTTCGTGTCGAGCGAAGTCGAGACACCGGGCACGGCATCTCGACTTCGCTCGATGCGAACGCAGGTGGGGTATGGGATTTCAATTTGGGACTGATTACCTAAACCCGTTCGTCCCGAGCGAAGTCGAGGGACCTCCACGCACGCTGTCCCTCGACTTCGCTCGGGACGAACGGGCTTGGAGGAGTACCCCGTGCTACTTCCGCTCTGCCCGCATCCGCGCGGTAACGGTGCGGACGACTCCTTAGCAGAGAGCCTTACTGTCCGAGTTGTCTAACAAGACGGATGCTTTGGAGTTTCATCCTGAACGGTATGCGGGTGATTTGGGGTGATTTCGGCTGGATCAAAGCCGCCTCTGAAAATTTGAAACAGGAGCGCTGCCGTGAGCGCGACCAGTGACCCCAACATCACAGATTTTGTTGCCTTGAATATCGGCTCGCCTGCTTTCACTCTATTCCACTCGGCTTTCAGAACCTTCTTTGAAGTTCGCAGCAAGTCTCGCTCGAGCTCATTTACTCGATCCTGCGGAAAAACACTCTGGTTCGAGAAGTCCTCAATATCTTGCAACACTCTCATCAAGTCGCCTGCGTCCTTTTCATGCTCATTCAAGCGAAGACGAATGAGCATCAGCGCTTTGTCGGCAACTTGAAGCGTCTCAAAGAACGCGGTCCGACTACTCTCAGAGCCATCGGATGATTAAACTAACTTCTTAATATGCAGAATGTTTGACAGCAAATCCGCAATTTCTTGCCGGAGGCTATCAATCCACGCTTGCCGGAACTCAGACAATTTACTTTCTT
This sequence comes from Sphingomonadales bacterium, assembly GCA_018334165.1. Taxonomy (GTDB): domain Bacteria; phylum Pseudomonadota; class Alphaproteobacteria; order Sphingomonadales; family Sphingomonadaceae; genus Novosphingobium. Next base: position 7,269 of record JAGXTB010000067.1, read on the forward strand.
TAGAAATGATCAGGCTGGCTAAGGTTACGACCGCACCAATGATTGCTGCGATGATCGGCCCTATGGCCATGTACAATTTGGGATCCATTATAGATTCCTATCGCGAGCCACCACCCGCCTGAGGGCCTGCACATAGACTTCAGGCTCTTGCGCGCCGGGGATCAGGAACTTGCCCTGGACCACCATCGCGGGGACGCCCGAGATATTCATGTCCCAGGCCTGCGCCTCTTCCTGGCGGACAATCACGCCGAGCGTTTCGTCGTCCAGCGCCGCGCGCGCGCCCGCCGGATCGAGCCCGACCGAGGCCGCAACATCGACCAGCACGTCTGGATCGGACATATTGCGGCGCTGCTGGAAATGGGCATCGAACAGCGCCAGTTTGAGCCGGTTCTGGACTTCCGAACCGCCCTCGATCAGCGCCCATTTGAGCAGCTTGTGCGCGGTGAACGTGTTCCAGATCATCGCCGGGGGCGGATCGCCTTCGCCGGAATAGGCGAAGGAATATCCGGCCCGCTCACCGATCGCCAGCAGTTGTCCGCGGTTGGCTTCAACCTGCTCTGCCGTGCGGCCATACTTGCGCGCAATATGCTCGCTCTGCCCTTCGCCTTCGGGGGGCATGTCGGGGTTGAGTTCGAATGGCAGCCAGCGCACCTCGGCCTCGATCTCGCCTTCCAGCATGGCCAGGCCCTTTTGCAGCTGGCTGTAGCCGACGATGCACCACGGGCACATCACGTCGGAATAGATGTCGATGGTCAGTTTGGCTGGTGCTGACATTGTGTATTCCTTCTTCCTGCCCCAACCCCCGTTCGCATCGAGCGAAGTCGAGATGCCGCGCGCGGTGTCTCGACTTCGCTCGACACGAACGGACTAAGGGCCTGTGCGGTTCATCGCTCTAGCCACCATTTGACCAGGTGATGCGCGATCGCCTGCGGGGGAGGAGCGATGAAGCGGCCGTCCTCGGCGCCGCCCATGGCATAGGCCACTTCTTCGCGGGTGAACCAGTCGGCCTCTTCAAGCTCGGTCTTGTCCACTTCCAGTTCGGCACCTTCAGCATGCGAGTGGCAGCCGATCATCAGGCTGGAGGGGAACGGCCAGGGCTGGCTGCCGACGTAAGTGACATCGCGCACCGTGACCCCGGCCTCTTCCTTGACCTCGCGCGCGACGGCTTCCTCGATGCTTTCGCCGGGTTCGACAAAGCCCGCCAGCGCCGAAAAGCGCCGCGGGGGAAAGCGCGGCTGGCGGCCCAGCAGCAGGCGTCCGTCATGTTCGACCAGCATGATCGTGACCGGATCGACCCGGGGGAAATGCTCGGCCTTGCAGACCTGGTTGGTGCAGCTGCGCTGCCACCCGCCTTTGGCCAAGACGGTGGGATTGCCGCAACGCGCGCAATAGCGATGCCGGGCGTGCCAATCGACCAGCGCGCGCGCCGTTCCGTAAGTCGCCAGCTCGGCACTTTCGAGCGCCGACATTGCCGCCCACAGCCGCGGGTTGGCGGGAGCGACGCTGCCCAGCAAGGCGGGCGAGACTTCGGCAAAGCAGGCCTTGCCCTGGGCCAGCCCCAGGAACACCAGCTCGGCATCCTCGGCGGCATCGGCCAGAGTGCCCCAGCCCAGATTGCCGTCGGGATCGATCACCGGATCGAGCCCATCGAGCCTCAGCAGCCGCGCGCGCCAGTCCATCAGGCCGGCCATCGCTTCGGGATCGGAGCGCAAGTGATCGGCGCGGTCGAGCCCGGCTCCGGCGAAGGCGATGGTGCCGATGGTCATGCTTTCTTCGCCTGCATCGCGGTCAGGTCCGCGCCGACCGCCTTGGGAAATTCGCTGAGGATCGGCAGCCTGTTCTGCGGCATGTACTGGACATAAAGACTGGTGCGCAGCGCCATCTTCATTTGCGCAAAGCCGATCGTGCCCGCCGCACCCGACCAGCCGAACAGCCCTTCGTCCTTGCCGGTGCCGACAATTCCGCCCGCGCCGAAGTGCTGGCCCGCCACCCAGGTTCCGGTCAGGTCCGCGCCCTCGGGCAACAGGTTCGATGTGCCCAGCCGCACTGCCGCCTCGCTCATCACGCGCTTGCCGTCCAGCAAGCCGTAATTCACCAGCATGGTCAGGAAACGGTCGAAATCGGCCGGGCTGGTCACCAGCCCAGAACCGCCGAAGGCAAAGGGGATCGGGTCCTGATAGATCGACTTGCCCGGCTTATCGATCGCGACGGGTGAGCCCAGGAAGTAGCCGTAATTGGTGGTCAGCCGTTCGCTCACCGTCATCGGTACCTGGAAGCAGCTGCTGGTCATGCCGCAGGGCCCCAGGATCCGGTCCTTGACGAACTGGTCAAAGCTGGTCCCCGCCGCGCGGCCCACCACCAGCCCCAGCACGTCGAGGCTCATCGAATAGGCCCATTTGGTTCCCGGTTCGGCCACCAGCGGCACGGTTGCCGAAAGCCGCAGGAACTCGTCCGGGCCGGGCGTGGGCGGGCCATCGTTGACCCCTTTGACCTTGCGCTTGGTGATGATCCCGGGGTTGAGCCCCAGCGCATAGAGCCGGTCCGCCACCTTGTTCCGCCCAACCACCGCATAGCCAAGTCCGCTGGTGTGGGTCAGCAAGTGGCGGATCGTGATCGGGTTTTTGGCCGGACGGGCATCGAGACTGACCTTGGGATCGATCGCCACCTGCATGTTTGCGAATTCGGGCACGAAATCGGCCAAGGGCTGGTCAAGCTTCAGCTTGCCCTCGTCGATCAGGATCATCGCGGCCATGCCGGTCAGCGGCTTGGTCATCGAGTAGGCGCGGAACAGGCTGTCGGGGCCGCTGGGATCGCGGTCGTCAAAGCCTTCCTTGCCGCGCCTGATATAGCCGGGGGCCTGGTCCTTCCAGCCCAGCGCCGCGACCATGCCCGAGACCTTGCGGCGGCGGACGTATTTCTCGATCATCGCGGTGACCGTGGGCCAGTGTGTCTCGATTCCCGCCGTCTGGGCCTGAGCCAGCACGCGGCCCAGCGGCAGTCCGGAAAGCGCCGCCGCCCCGCCCAGCCAAGCCGTGCCGCGCAGCAGATTGCGGCGCGACAATTCGAACTGATCGTGCATTCCCGGCATCTCCCTAGATTGCCAGCTGCGGCGCGCCAAGATCACTGCCAGCGGCTTTCGGAAACTTGTCGTAAAGCTCATAGGCACTGGTCGGCATGTGCTGCGAGTAAATCGCAATGCGGATCCCGCGCTTCAGGTCGATCCGGAACACCGTCGCCGCCGCCCCGCTCCAGCCCAGCACTCCGGCCTTCTCGCCCAGCCCCAGCTGCGCGCCCGCGCCGTGGCCGGCACCTTCCATCCAGGTGCCCTTGGTTGCCGCGCCCGGCGGCAGCAGGTTCGATCCGCCCAGCGCCACCGCGCGGGCCGCCATCACCCGGAGGCGGCCCGAAAGCCCGCCAGCCACCAGCATCGCCATGAACCGGTCGTAATCGCGCGGGGTCGAAACCAGCCCGCCCCCGCCCGACGGCACCAGCGGCGGATCGAGGAAGATCGAATCGGAGCCGGGGTCGATCAGTTGTGCCTTGCCGTCCTTGATCCCGTAATTGCTGGTCAGCCGCGCGGCCTTGGCGGCCGGAACATGAAACGCGGTATCGCGCATTGCGCAGGGGCCGAAGAAGGTCTGCTGGAGGAAGCGTTCGAACGGCATGCCGCTGACCACTTCGATCACCCGGCCCAGCAGGTCCTGCGCGTACGAATAGGACCACTGCGTCCCGGGTTCGTAAACCAGCGGCAGGTCCGCCAGGCGATCGGCAAAGGCGGCCAGACTTGGCGCGCTGGGCACGCGCACTTCGCCGGGCAGCAACTGGCGGCTGGCGCGGCCGGAAGCGAGGCCGGCGGCAATGTAGGCCTTCTGGATCGGTCCGGTCTGGACAATTGCGTAGCCGAGGCCTGCGGTGTGGGTCAGCAGCTGGCGGATGGTGATCAGGCTCTTCGCCGGATGGACCTTGTTGATCGGAGCATCGACGCTGTCGAGCACCTGCATCTTCGCGAACTTGGGCAGAATGTCGGCCACTGGCTGGTCGAGCCGCAGCTTGCCCTGCTCGATCAGGTGCATTGCCGCCATGCCGGTGATCACCTTGGTCATCGAATAGATCCGGAACAGCGAATCCGGGCCGACCGGGACCTTGCTGTCAAAGGCCAGCGTGCCATGCGAGACAAATTGCGGCGCCCCGCGCCCGATTCCGACCGAGGCCACCAGGCCGGGCAGCTTGCCGCTATCGACCAGCCCGGAGATGAGGTCGCGGATCGCCGGCAGGTCCAACCGCGCCGCGCGGGCCTGCAAGGCACCCAGCGGCAAACCGGCAATCCCCAGGCCAAGTCCCAATCCGCCGCCGCGCACCAACAGATCGCGCCGGTTCAACCCTGTCACCACGAAATTCTCTCCAATCGTCTCAGTCTTGCGCCAGGGCCAGCCGCGCGGCCTTGGCGAACAGCGTTGGCAGCCCGGCTTGTTCGAGGCGGTCCAGCGGCCACCATTCGCCCTCATCAGCCGCCAGCCTAGCCCAATCGCTTCCCGAATAAAGCATCAATTGCAAATCGAGATCGAAATGGGTGAAGCTGTGGCGCACCACCCCGCCCGGCAGCCAAGGCCCCTCCAGCGGAGCCTGCCCCTGCCTGTCGCCGCGCGCATTCCAGCCATCATCGGGCAGCGCGCGCATCCCAGCCAGCATGCCTTTGCCCGGGCGCTGGACCAGCCAGACCTTGCCATTCGCCGCGATCCAGAACGCCTGCCCCCGGCGCTGCGGCTTGGCCGTCTTGGCCGCTTTCACTGGAAAACGCTCTGGACCAAGCACCCTACCCTTGCACGCGTCCTGCAGGGGGCATAGCAGGCAACGCGGGCTGCGCGGCGTGCAGATCGTGGCCCCCAGGTCCATCATCGCCTGGGCGAAATCGCCGGGTCGCTCAGCCGGGGTCAGTTCGGCCACCCGCGCGCGGATTTGCGGGCGGGCCTTGACCAGCAGGTCCTCGATCGCCTCCAGCCGCGCCACCACGCGTTCGACATTGGCATCGACCACCGCCGCGCGCGCGCCAAAGGCAATCGCCGCGACGGCTGCGGCGGTATAGGCCCCTAACCCCGGCAGCTTGCGCAATTCGGCTTCGATATCAGGGAACTGCCCGCCCTGCACAGTCACGGCGCGTGCGCAGGCCACCAGATTGCGGGCCCGCGAGTAATAGCCCAGCCCCGCCCAGGCCGCCATGACATCGGCTTCATCGGCTGCCGCCAAATCGGCCAGCGTCGGCCAGCGCGCGGTGAATTCTGCGAAGTACGGCCCGACCGCCGCCACCGTTGTCTGCTGCAGCATCACTTCGGAGAGCCAGACCCGGTAGGGATCGGGCGGAGCAGAGCCCGGCGGGCTGCGCCAGGGCAGGCTGCGGTGGCTGGCATCGTACCAGGCGAGCAACTTGCCGGCAATTGTCTGCGCGCTGGCGTCCATCGCCTGCCTATGGCATTGCCCGCAGCCGAATGGAACGGGAAGGAAAGCCTCCGAAAAAAGAACCGCGCCGCTATGAGCGGCCGCGCGGATCGGGGGTGCGCGCGATTGCCGATCTGATGCCCGATGTCGGCCGCACCGCGTTCCGCCGCTTCGGCTTCATCCAGTCGAGCGTAGTGACCCGCTGGCCCGAGATTGTGGGCGAGCGCCATGCCCGGGTCTGCATGCCCGAATCGATCCGTTTTCCCCAGGGCGAGAAGACCGGCGGGATCCTGCAACTGGTGGTCGTGCCTGCCCATGCACCGCTGATCAGCCATGTCGTGCCCGAAATCATCGAACGCGTGAACCGCTTCTTCGGCTACAGCGCGGTCGCCCGGGTCAAGCTTCGGCAAGGTGAGGTTAAGCCGCCGCCTGCTGAAAAGCGCGCTGCTGCGCCGCCATCGCTCAGGCCGATCCCGTTCGAACTGGGAGAAAGCCTGCGCGATATCGGCGATCCCGAGCTGCGCACCGTGCTCGAATCACTGGCACGCAGCCTGGGCGAGGCGGAGAGGAAGGGCGACGAGTGAGAGGCAAACTGGCATTCGCGGCGCTGGCCGTGCTGGCATCGGCTGCGGGCGCCGCGCCCAAGACCGCCGTCGGGTGGAACCATGTGGTCAATCTGGGCGCCGACGGCAGCCATGTGCTGGGCAACCCGGCGGCCACGGTCAAACTGACCGAATATATCAGCTATACCTGCCCGGCCTGCGCCCGGTTCACCGCCGAAAGCGAAGGTCCGCTGCGGATCGGCTATCTGACGACCGGCAAGGTTTCGGTCGAGGTGCGCCATCTGCTGCGCGATCCGATCGATCTGACCGTGGCCATGCTGGCCAATTGCGGGCCGAAGGATAAGTTCTTCCTCAACCACACGGCGTTCATGCGCAGCCAGGCGACCTGGATCAAGCCGCTGGGAAGCGCCAGCGCGGCTCAGCGCAGCCGCTGGACCACTGGCTCGCTGGTCCAGCGCAATCGGGCGATCGCCAGCGATTTCCGTCTCTATGCGGTGATGCAGAGCCGTGGCTATGACCGGATCACGGCCGACAAGTGCCTGGCCGACCAGGCCCTGGCCCAGCGGCTTGGCAACCAGGCCAAGCAAGGCTATTCCATGGGAATCCGGTCCACCCCGGCATTCACCATCAACGGCAAGCTGCTTGATGATACCTCCACCTGGGCAGAGCTGCGCCCCCAACTCGATGCGAGCATGTGAAGCGATGAAGACTGTAGTTTCGGCCGCCCTGATCGGCCTGCTGATGTTCACTGCCGAAGCGGGCCTCGCCGCCCAGGCCAAGCGCAAGGCTCCCGCCGTCACGACGGTGCTTCCGCTCGACCAGCGGGTGACAGTCAATCCCGATGGCTCGGTCCTGCTGGGCAATCCGGCGGCCGGGGTGAAGGTGGTGGAATACATGTCCTACACCTGCCCGCACTGCGCCCGTTTCAACGAGGAATCGCACGGCGAACTGCGCGGCGGCATGGTCCGCAGCGGCAAGGTTTCGCTCGAGCTGCAACCCTTCCTGCGCAACGAGTTCGATCTGATCGCCTCGCTGCTGGTGACCTGCGGGACCAAGGACAAGTGGTTTGGCAACAGCGATGCCGTGCTGGCCGCCCAGGCCACCTGGTTCAAACCACCCGCCGACGCCGGTTACAAGGATCGCTGGGCCGCGCTGGAAAGCAACAAGCCCGCGCTGCGCAAGGCTGTGGCGCGCGATCTGGGGCTGGTCACGCTGATGCAGGGCCGCGGCTATGCCCCGGCCCAGCTCGACATCTGCCTGGCCGATGAAACCAGGGTCAAACAGCTGATGGCCATGACCGAAAAGGCCGCAGCCGACGGGGTCAACGGCACCCCGATGTTCAAGATCAACGGCAAGCTGCAGGACGTCTATGGCTGGCCGCAATTGAAGCCCCTGATCCAGAACACCCTGCTGCCGCCCGCGACGATATAGAGCCAGGTGACGCCAGGTTGCACCGCCGTGACGGAGCCGAATTTGGTTCAGCGCGAGAAGCGAGGAGGGAGTTATGCTGGCATATAATGACCGACGAGCGACGCTGCGCTGGACCAAATTCGGCCCGCCGTTTACGGTTGGGTCAGGAAGCCCCTCGGACAGCG
>JAGXTB010000068.1 GCA_018334165.1 Sphingomonadales bacterium
TTTTGGCAGGCTCGGGTTCAGGCTCGGGCTCAAGCGCGGCGCGCGGTGTCTCGACTTCGCTCGACACGAACGGCTCTGGTGTTGGTTCGACAGGAGCAGAAGCGTGCGCGGGTGCAGCCACTGGCTCTTCCGCCGCCGCATCATCCCCCTCAACCTCGATCACCACCAGCGGCGAGCCAATCGCGATCATGTCGCCCTCGGCCCCGGCGACCGAGAGGATCGTGCCGGTCACCGGGCTTTCCATTTCGACCGTGGCCTTGTCGGTCATGACGTCGGCGATCTTGCCGTCTTCCTCGATCCGGTCGCCAACCTTGACGTGCCAGGTGACGATCTCGGCCTCGGCGATGCCTTCGCCGATGTCGGGGAGATTGAAAGTGAACGTGCCCATGCGTCTAAGCTTTCAGCAGTCGGTCAACGGCTTCGCCAATGCGGACCGGTCCGGGGAAGTATGCCCATTCGAGGCTGTGCGGATAGGGGGTATCGAAACCCGTGACGCGCTCGATCGGGGCCTCGAGGTGGTAGAAGCAGCGTTCCTGCACCAGTGCGCTGAGTTCCGCGCCGAACCCGCAGGTCCGCGTGGCTTCGTGGACGATCAGGCATCTGCCGGTCTTCTGGACCGACTTTTCGATCGTTTCGATATCGAGCGGGACTAGCGTGCGCAGATCGATGATCTCCGCATCGATGCCCTTTTCAGCACAGACCGCCGCGGCGACATGGATCATGGTGCCATAGGCCAAGACGGTCATCGCCTCACCCTCACGCACCACTTTGGCCTTGCCGAGCGGGATCGAGTAATAGCCTTCGGGAACTTCGCTGCCCTGATGCCTGGCCCAGGGTTCGACCGGCTTGTCGTAATAGCCAGTGAAGGGTCCGTTGTAGATCCGCTTGGGTTCGAAGAAGATAACCGGATCGTTGTCTTCGATCGCCGCGATCAGCAGGCCTTTGGCATCGTGCGGCGTGCTGGGGATCACGGTCTTGAGGCCGGCAACGTGGGTGAACAGCGCCTCGGGGCTCTGGCTGTGGGTCTGCCCGCCGAAAATCCCCCCGCCGAACGGGCTGCGCACGGTGATCGGCGCAGTGAACTCTCCGGCCGAGCGGTACCGCAGCCGCGCTGCCTCGCTGACGAGCTGGTCAAGGCCCGGGTAGATATAGTCGGCAAACTGAATCTCGGGGACCGGGCGCAGGCCATAGGCCCCCATCCCCACCGCCGCGCCGATGATCCCGCATTCGTTGATCGGAGTATCGAACACCCGGTTCTTGCCGAACTTCTTCTGCAAGCCTGCGGTGGCGCGGAACACCCCGCCGAAATAGCCGACGTCCTCGCCGAAGACGACAACGCCCGAATCGCGTTCCATCATCACGCCCAAGGCCTCGTTGATCGCCTCGATCATGTTGAGCCGCCGGCTGGGTGCCTGGGCAAGCGAAAGCGGCGCTTCTTCGATCTCGCTCATTGGCTGGCTCCAGGGGTGGCTGCTAATATCTCACGCGGAGGCGCGGAGACGCGGAGAGCGGAATGGTTCACGCGAAGGCGCGAAGAGCGCGAAGGTGTTGCGCCGAGCCGCAGGCTCTTTCTTGCTTCGGCCGCAGTTCGAAACCGCACCCGGAAAGGGGAAAGGGCTTCGCCCCAAACACGACCTCTTCGCGCTCTTCGCGCCTTTGCGCGAACTCCAAAATCTCCGCGTCTCCGCGCCTCCGCGTGAATCATACCCCCGCTCATGACTCTTTCCACTCCGGCCACTTGATCCGGCGCTCGCGGATGGCCTGTTCGGCCTGTTCTTCAAGATGCCAGGGCAGCTCTTCGAACACGTCTTCGAACATGGTGTGGAACGGGTGGTGCAGGCCGTGGCCCAGAACGCCGTTCTTTTCGGCTTCCTTGGTCGCGGCCTTGACCTGCTCGGCCAGTTCCAGATCCATCGCCGCGTGCTGGTCCTCGCTCCATTCGCCAAGGCCAATCAGGTGCTGCTTGAGCCGCATGATCGGATCGCCCAGCGGCCATTCGCTGCGCTCCTGCGCCGAGCGGTAGGCGCCGGGATCGTCCGAGGTCGAATGTCCTTCGGCGCGGTAGGTGAAGTGCTCGATCAGGGTCGGGCCCTTGCCCGCCCGCGCCCGGTTGGCGGCCCAACGCGCCGCGGCATAGACCGCCAAGGCATCGTTGCCATCGACGCGCAGCCCAGCAATACCGTAGCCGATTGCGCGCGCAGCAAAAGTCGCCCGCTCGCCCCCGGCAAAGCCTGAAAAGCTGGAGATCGCCCACTGGTTGTTCACCACGTTGAACACCACCGGCGCGTTGAACACCGTGGCAAAGATGAAAGCGGCATGGGCATCGCCCTCAGCGCTGGAGCCCTCGCCAATCCAGGTGCTGGCGATTCGGGTATCACCCTTGATCGCGCTGGCCATCGCCCAGCCCGCCGCTTGCGGCATTTGCGTTGCCAGGTTGCCGCTGATCGTGAAGAAGTTGTGCTCGCGGCTGGAGTACATGATCGGCAGCTGCCGGCCCTTCAGCTTGTCCGCGCGGTTCGAATAGATCTGGTTGACCATTTCGACCAGCGGATAGCCCCGCGCGATCAGGATTCCCTGCTGACGGTACGAGGGGAAGACCATGTCGTCGTCTGCAAGCGCGAAAGCAGAGGCAACGCTGGTCGCCTCCTCGCCGGTGCACTTCATGTAGAAGCTGGTCTTGCCCTGGCGCTGGCCGCGATACATCCGGTCATCGAACGCGCGGGTCAGCGCCATAACGCGCAACATCCGCCGCAGTGTTTCGGCATCGAGTTTGGGATCCCAGGGGCCGACTGCGGAGTGATTATCGTCGAGCACACGGATCAGGCCGTGGCACAGCGGGTGGGTTTCATGCGTGTCGCAGCCCTCGTCCGGGCGCGCGAAAGCGCCAGCCGCGGGGATCTCAAGAAAACTGTAATCGACCGGATCGCCGGGACGGAACGGCGGTTCGGGAACGTGCAGGCTCAGCGGCGGCAGGTTGCCGCGCGAGGATCCGGAACTGGCAGGCCCTTTGGCCATCAAGCGCTCTCCCGCGTTGCCCTAGCTTTGGAAGCAAATTTTAGATGCGCGACATATTATTTCAAACTGGTTACAAGGTCAACCATCCTCCCCCTTGGGGGAGGGGAACCACCCGAAGGGTGGTGGAGGGGTACGTGCGAGTGGTCCCGACAGCTCAGGACC
>JAGXTB010000069.1 GCA_018334165.1 Sphingomonadales bacterium
TAGGCCGGTCGAACACCCGCTTCATCACCGAGACTTCCTCGGTCCTGGCGTCCTTGGCCGTCATGGTCAGCGCCAGCACCGTGGCGAAGGGTATCTGCCTCTTCTGAGCATCACTCATCCAGCGCCCGACATCGGCGATATTGGAGCGGACATCGAATTGCACGGAGGCATCCTCAAACGCAAAACGCCCCGCAGCGGGTGCAGGGCGTCCTTCTTACCCACCTTTGGTGAGCCGACGCCCCTGTGTCAATGATTCGCCCCGGCATGTCAATACCCCCTGCCGACGATTTTCCACCGGACGAAGCGCCGCCGGCCAAGGGCGTCGAGGAAGGCCACGGCCATCACATGCCAGTCGCGCCACTCGCGTTCGCGCCGGGCCGCCTTTTCCGGCCATTCGCCGATGTAATCGAGCACGCAGGCGATAGCCTCATGGCGGCCGCGCTCGGGATAAACCAGCATCATGCGGCCCCGGTCATCGAGTTTCGGCACCACGCGCAGCCGCTCAACCGAGATCGTGGCCGGCGGCGCGACGTTGCGCGCGGCGAAACCCACCAGCCGGTCCCGCCCCGGCCAGCCGAACCACTCCACCGCCATGGCGTCGAGCAGCACCGCATCCTCATGGGCGTCGATCCGCCCGTTGATCAGCCCGCCCACCTTGCCGCCATCCAACCGCGATTGCGCCAGATGCGGTCCGGGCAGCCCGCCCGCAGAGCCATTGGTGGCCATGTGCGCCTTTTCATCGCGATAGGCCCAGACCACGGCCTTCCATGCGGTAGTTTCCCGCCTGAGATCGGCCTGCAAGCGGCTGGGGAGGGAAGGAAAACCGGGATTGTCTTGCCTCCCTGAAAATGCGTTTTCATAACCCATTGTCTTTCCTTTCCTTATTTCACTCTTAGGGAGTGTAGGGAGTGTAGGGAGTGTAGATGTTCGCCTAGTACGCGCGAGAAATGTTTTGTGTTCTAATCGCGAAGGCCATGGCCCCGCACCCCTTCATATCGTCTCGCGCGTGACGCGCGCATCCAGCCTCCCCAGCCTCCCCAGCCTCCCCGGCCCGTTGAAATCATTTCCGCATTCCCCCGCGCCCCACGGGAGGCTAGCCAACGAGCGGCCAGCCAGCCTCCCTAGCCTCCCGAAACATTGACCAGCAGCGGCGCTGCGGCGAGGATGCGGTTGTGAGCCATGGCGGCGTAGGAAGAATTCAGTTCGATCAGGGTGGCGTTGCGCCCCAAGCCGTCAGCCACCAAGCCCGTTGTACCAGCGCCGCCGAAGGGATCGAGGATAGTATCGCCGACGCGAGACCCGGCGCGGATGCACAGTTTGGGAATCTCGGGCGGGAAGGTGGCGAAATGCGCCTCTTTGAATGGCGCGGTGGCCACCGCCCAGACCGAGCGGCGGTTGCGAGTGGCGGGAACACCGTCCGCAGCCAACTTCGCGGCGTAGCGCCCGTTGAAGCCCTCGTGCCGCCTGCCATGGCCGCGCTGTTTGTCGCGTCCTCCGTCGGTGAATTTCTTCACATCGGTTGAAACCGCAGGCTCGGCCACGGAGGCAGCATCATAGAAATACTGCGCCGACTTCGACAGCATGAAGATATACTCGTGAGCCTTGGTGCAGCGGTCGGTGACGCTCTCCGGCATCGGATTCGGCTTGGCCCAGATGATGTCCTGGCGGAGATACCAGCCGTCCGACTGCAACGCGAAAGCCACCCGCCACGGAATGCCGAGCAGGTCTTTGGGCTTGAACCCATCGGGAGCCTTTCGACCGGCGACTAAGGAACCCACGTTTGTTGCCTGCTTTCGATGGCTACTTTCGGCTGGATTACCTCCCATGCCACTGGCCGCATAAGAGTCCCCCAAATTCAACCATAGCGTCCCGTCATCTGCCAGCACCCGGCGCACCTCATGGAACACCGCCACCAATTCGCCCACGAATTCCTCCGGCGATGCCTCAAGCCCGATCTGTCCGTCAACCCCATAGTCCCGGAGCCCGAAATAGGGCGGAGAGGTCACGCAGCACTGCACTGAACGATCCGGCATCTGCGCCAGCACATCGCGGCAATCGCCGACTATGATCTCAACCGCCATCATTCCCCCTCCTTCAGGGCGCCCTGGCGCGGCTTGAACTCGGGCAGAATCTGTATCCCGTGGTAGCGGCTGACCGAGGCCTTGCCCTTGGTGAAGCCGAACTGCGCCGCCGCCTTGGGCATGCGCCGGTTGAAGGTCGACGACATGACCGGGGTCTGGCCATTCCTCCGGCACCACACCTCGTAGGCGTGATAAAGTTCGCCCGCCTCCACCGTGTCGTAGCTCGCCCCCGTCACCACGATGGCGCCGCGCACGAAGGCCCCCACAACGTCCGATTCCTCGCGGTATTCGCGGGTTGCCCCGCTCACCTCCTCGGGCGGCTTCAGGCCCCCATCGAGATAGGCCAGGCAGCCTTCCACCAGCCAGGCCAGAATGCCATCGCGCTCGGCCCACAGCTTGGCGGGGAGTTCGCGGTCCATTTCCTCTTCCGGGATCTGCACGTCGAACGGCACCAGCAGCACGCGCCGCCAGATGCCGTCGTCGTTGCCTTTGATGGTGGGCTTGCGGTTGGCCGAGATCACCAGCTTGAAGGTGGGATAGATATCGAGGAACTCGCGGTTGAGGCGGCGCACCGGAATGGGCTCGCCGGAAGTCAACCCCTTGATCAGGCTTTCATCGAAGCTCAGGCCCTCGCGCGGTTCGGCGGCACGCACCAGGCGGGCGCCGGGCAGCCTCGCCAGGTCCGGTGTCGCCTCGCTGCCCTTGCCCGAGCGGTTGTCGTTGACCAGGGTGGACACCGGAAGCGAGGTCGAATAGTCGCTCAGAATCTTCGCCACCACGTCGATGAGGGTGGACTTGCCGTTGCGCCCCTCGCCATGGAACAGGCAGAACACCTGTTCGCGGGTCAGCGCCGTCAGCCCATAGCCCAGAAAACGCTGCACGAAAGCCCTCACGGGGAGGCTGGGGAGGATGCGCGCGATGAAGCGATCGAAGGTGGGGCGCGGGGCGGAAGGGCGCCATTCGGCGTCGCACAGCTTGGTGATCATGTCCAGCCGGTTGTGGCTGTCGAGCCTCGCGCTCCACCGCGTGATCATGGGCGGCACGTCGGCAGCACTCACGTCGGCATCGGCATATAACGGGTTGGGAATATCCTCGCCCACGAAACGCAACGTGCCGTTCATCAGGTTCAGCGCGTAGGGGTCGCGGTCGAGATCGTCGACCTTGCGGCTGAGGTAGGGCACGGCCTCGCTCAGCATCCCGGCGATCTTGCCGCTGTTGCCGGTGGAAATGGCGAAGCCGCGCCTGGCCTTGCGCCGCCGGGCCAGGGCCGCCTTCGCCTTGCGCCCCTCGGCGATGGCGGCCCTGAAGTTCTCGATCTCCATCTTCAGCGGCCCCTTCGCCTCGTCATCGGCGGTGGAGAGCGCGGCCTCCGCCGCCTTGAGAAGGGAAAGCGCCATTTCGGCTTCCGCCATCGCCTCGGCCTCCGCCGCCGTCGACTCCAGCACCAGGGGCTCGAAGTGCAGGAGGTCCGCCACCTTGTGGCAAAGGGGCCGGGACACCTTGCCGTCGGCGTCCTCCTGCCAGCGCCGTAAATCCCAGGCGTAGAATTCGATGGCCTGGACGTGGATCAGCTCGTGGCCGAAGCGGTGCCGCAGCCGCCGCCCGTTGCCCACGTCGTTGGCATCCTCGGCCGCACAGCGCCGCAGCAGGTCCCAGTCGATATCGTCGGGCGGGGCATCAGGCGGCAGCGCGCCGCCGCCGCCGCCCGAATCCTCGGACGCCGGCACATCGAGCGGTTCCGCCGCCGCGACGATCGAAGGGATATCGCCCGCCGTCACGCCGCGCGCTCCCCCTGCCACATGTCGCCGAAGTCCTTGCCGTCGTCCGCCCAGGCGGCGCGGATGATGCGGCCCGCTCTGCCGTGCCGGGCGGCGAAGCGCTTCAGCACGTTTTCGGTGGTCAGCCGGTCCGAGTCGCCGTCGCCGAGGAGGACGATGTCCACCGCCTCCTCGGGCGGCGCCAGCGAGCGCGTGTCATCGAGCAGCGGCAACGGCCCCGGCACGAACACCGGGCGCACCCGCCCGCGCGCGTCCGTGTGGGTGAGAACCGGATGGCGGCTGCGGTTGGCGGCCTTGCCCCCGAGATTTCCCATGTTCACGCTGGACCAGAACCACGTGTCGGCAAGGCTCTGCCCCGCCGCCACCAGGGCTTCGCGCACCGCGTAGACGGTTTCGATCCCCTCGCCCACGAACAGCCGCGCGCAGCGGCCTTCGCCGCCCAGCCGGATATGGCCGCCGCGGTGCGAGCCCCGCACCTTCTTGGCCGCCAGCAGCTCGCCGGTTTCAGGGTGGGCAATCGCGGCCTTGCCCTTGGCCTGCGCGAGATCGATCCAGGTGCAGTGACAGCCGATGAAGCCACCCTCGGGCGGCCCGGCAATCGCCGCCACCAGGGCGGGGCCTTCATGGATAATGCGCCAGTCCGCGCCGATCCTGTGCCAGTAGGGGAGTGCCGCAAGCGAGCGCAGCCTCGCGTTGGGGGCCCATGCCACGCCGCGCTTCTCGAGATAGGCTTCCGCCGCCGAACCCGCCATGGGCTGGGCGGCGTCCCATATCTTGCGGGCGCGGCGTATTTCCCGGTCGCGGAACTCGTTGTGCTCCGCCTCGGCCCGCGCCTGGTGGGCCTGCCGGCTGGCGTCGAGGGCCGCCAGCCGTTCGGCCCGTTCCTTCTTTTCCTGTTCGGTCAAGGCTTTCTTTCCGGGCATGGGGCGGCCCGTGATCAATTCCACCGCGTCGAGAAAATCCCCGCCCGTGGCGTGGCGCACCAGGGCGATGGCATCACCCCCCACCGCCGTTTCGCGGCAATAGAAGATGTTCTTGCGGGTGTTGACCGAAAAGCGCTTGATCCCGCCGCAGCCGGGGCACGGCACATTGGTGCAGTGGCCGGGCCCCAGATGCGAGCCCCCCGGCAGCGCCATGGCCACCCTCAGCACATCGGCGCGCCGGGCCTCGCCCACCCAGTCCTCGAATGCCGGGTCGCGGTTCACAGCACCTCGCGCGATTGCATGGCGAGGGTCAGCAGCAGCCTGGCGCGCGGATGGGCCTGAAAGCCCCGCACCAGCGGCACCCGGCCCTCGCCCAGGCCCGCCACCACCACGCCGAACTGGCGGCCCCGCTCGTAAGCCAGTTGCTCTTTATCGTCCCAGCCCAGTTGGCGGGCCGGTTCGCGGGCGTGGAAGATATCGTCGTAGCCGCGCTTGAACAGCGGATCGGCGATGATTTCCTCATACGAGGCGGCGCGCACATCGGCCTGCGTCCGGGCTTCCATGGTCATCCGAACAAACTCCCCTGGGCCTTCGGAAAGGGCGCCTTCGCAGGGAGTGCGGCGGAGGGCCGGTGTTGCGCGCGGCCCTCCGCCGCCGCCGGGGTGGAGACTGTGGGGCTCCCCAGCGTTTCGGTAATCCAGATCAGGCCCCGGTGGGCCAGGCAGGCCCAGCGCATGGTGCCGGCGAGCGCGCTGCCGAAGCCCCAATGGGGATCGGCCATGCAGCCGCGCGCGACACAGCGCTTAGCCAGCGCCATCGCCCACCCCATCGTCGAGCACCGCGCCGATCAGATTGTGCTCCAGTGCCTGTTCGACCAGCCGGTTGACCAGCTGGCTGCGGGTGAGGTTGCGCGCCCGGGCGGCGGCCTCGACGGCGCGCACCTGTTCGCCGCGCCACAGGGCCACCCGCACCACCAGGCCGGGGCGGTCGTCGGGACGCGGCCCGTTGAATGCCGGAAACTTCGGCACCGGCTGGCCTTCGGCCCGGGCGCGGGCAAGAATGGCATAGATGGCGTCGATCCCCACCGCGACGGCGGGATCGCGCGCGATGATGCGCGGCGGATGGCCGGCCTTGGCCATCTCGATCACCAGGCGGCGCTGGTAATCCGGCACGAAAATACGCGCCGTCATGGGCGGGACTCCGGCGCTTCATGGCCCCAGACGTCGTTGCCGGGCCACGCCTCGCGGGCGAACAGCTCGCAGCGGAAGGCGGCGGGCGTCATGAGTTCGACGATGTCGCGGGCTTCCCGCGGCTTGGCGGAGTGGCCGCGCGCCTCCGCCTCGATCAGGTTGACGATATCGGTGGTGCGCGCCTGGGGCCGGCCGTTGCGGGCGATGAGAAACGGTTCGGTCACCGAGCGCAGCGTGTAGCCGGTGCCCCAGCGCAGCTTGCCGTTTTTGGTGCGCTTGACCCAGGCCCCGCCGGTGACGTGGGTGAAACCCCAGCGCCTGACGCACTCGACCGCGAGGGGCAGCTTGGGCCACACCGCCCACAGCCACAGCAGGCAATCGCGTTGCGCCAGATCGCCCACCGGCAAAGCGAGAATATCGTTGTCGGCCATCGTCGCGTAATGGGCCTCGGGGCTCTTGGCGTGGCCTTTGGCCGAATACATTTCATAGGACCACGGCGGATCGGCGCAGATCGCCCCATAACCCATGGGCCGCAGGTGTCCGAACGGCCAGGCGCTCATGCCCCCGCCTCGATCCGCGCCAGGGCG
>JAGXTB010000070.1 GCA_018334165.1 Sphingomonadales bacterium
CGGGGATCAGACGAACGCAGCTGGCCAGCAGCAGCACCGGCGCAAGCGCAGCCAGCCTGCCCCGCCACGGCGACATCAGGCTTCGTCGGTCTCGTCGAGCAGCCAGTCCGGCGTCGCGGCGTCGGTGTTGCGGGCAAATGTCCACAGCTCGCGCACTTCGATCGCGTCGGTCAGCGATCCGGCGATCACTTCGCCAGCAGCGTTGCGGGTGACAGCGGCCAGATCGGCGGTGAAGCGCACGGTGACGCGGGCCAGCTTGCCTTCCAGCGAAGCCGCGACGATATCCGCATCGGTGATCCGCACCAGCCGGTTGTCGAGCTTTTCGCCCGCCGTCTCGCGCGCATCGATTGCCATATTGAAGGCAGCCAGCACATCCGGGGCACACAGCTTGGCCAGCGATTCGCGGTCACCGCTCCAGAAGGCTTCAAGCACCATCTTGTAGGCGCCCTTGGCCCCGTCGAGGAACGAGAGGATATCGAAGTGCTTGTCGGCAACCGCGATTTCCTTGAGCCCGCGCTCGATCGCCGGGGTAACCCCCGGGACCAGCGGGCGCGGCTGGGCACTGCCCGCGGCGCGGTCGTTCAATTCCGGGGCGGTAATCCGCGGCGCCGGATCACCCTTGGGCTCAAGCCGGGGCTGCTCTTCATGCTCAGCCCGGCGGCCCAGCACGGCATAAAGCCGCAGGCCCAAAAAGGCCGCGACCATCGCCAGGATCACGATTCCGACAGTGTTGTCCAATGGTCCAGTCCTTGCCGCACAGCGCGGCCATTAGCAGTGTTCTAGCGATAAATAGGTAGCCTTGACAAATGAACAACGCGTGGACGAGCGGATCGGCGTAATTTTTCGCCGTCCTGTGGCGTTTTTGCCGCCCGCCGGGGATCACGGCAGCGCGCCCCGCAAAGAGACTCGACCCGCTCTGCCACCGGTGCTAGGCGCGCCGCCAAGCTTCAATTCCAGTTACGAAGGCAGCACTACCATGTCCGACGACGGCAGCATCATCACCGACCTGGGCCTTGGCGCCCCCCAGCCCAACGGCGCCGACACTGCCCCGGCAGTCGGGATTATCTCGCAATATATCAAGGATCTGTCGGTCGAAAACCCGAATGCGCCGGAATGCTTTCAGTGGCAGGATACGCCGCAGATCGACGTCCAGTTCAACATCGGCGCGCGCGAAATGGCCGAGGGCAATGGCGAAGTCAGCGAGGTCGAACTGAAGATCTCGATCACGTCGAAGACCCCCTCGGGCACCCAGTTCATTGTCGAGCTGTCCTACGGCGGCCTGATCGGCATGCGCAACATCGACGATGCCAGCAAGCACGCCTTCACTTATGCCGAAGCCCCGCGCCTGCTGTTCCCCTTCGCCCGTGCGGTAATCGCCAGCGCGGTCCGCGATGCCGGCTTCCCCCCGCTGATCCTGGAGCCGATCGACTTCAACGGCATCTACATGGCGCAGGTCCAGGCCCAGGCGGCTGATTCCGCCGAAGGCGCGGCTGGCGAGGCCTGAGCAAGGCCCCAGCACTTGCCGGGTAGCCGCCGATGAACCTGCTGAAATCAACCGGCATTATCGGCGGCATGACGCTGATCAGCCGGATCTTCGGCTTTGTTCGCGACATGATGCTCTCGCGCCTGCTGGGCGGGAGCGCAATGGGCGATGCCTGGCAGATCGCTTTCCAGCTGCCCAATATCTTCCGCCGGCTGTTTGCCGAAGGCGCCTTTTCTGCGGCCTTTGTCCCGCTGTTCAACAAGCATGTGGCCCAGGACGGCAGCCGCGATCATGCCAGCGCCCAGCGTTTCGCCAACGAGACGCTGTCGGTCTTCGTGCCGGTGCTGCTGGTCTTCTCGGCGCTGATGATGATGCTGATGCCCTGGGCGATCTGGCTGATCGACGATTTTGGTCAGGGCGGGCGCACCACGCCAACATCCATTGCCCTGGCGCGGATTGCTTTCCCCTATCTGGGGCTGATCAGCGTGATGACCCTGTTCGGCGCAATCCTCAATTCGATCAGCCGCTTTGCCGCGGTGGCCTTTGCCCCGGTGCTGCTCAACCTGTGCATGATTTCGGCTATGCTGCTGGCGATCTGGAACGGCAGCAGCGGCGATCCCGAAGCGGTGGCCATGGCGCTGGCCTGGTCGGTGACGCTAGCCGGGGTGCTGCAGATGACCTGGCTGTTCTGGCACGCCCGCCGCGCCGGTTTCCGCTTTGCGTTGAAGCGCCCGCGCCTGACTGGCGACGTGCGCCAGCTCGGCGTGCTGATCCTGCCTGCGGTGTTCGGGGCCGGGATCTACCAGATCAGCCGGTTCATCGATTTGTTCTTCCTGGGGCGGCTGGAGGAAGGCTCGTTCGTGTTCCTTGCCCTGGCCGACCGGCTCAACCAGTTGCCTTTGGGGATCATCGGGATTGCCCTTGGCACCGCGATCCTGCCCGCGCTGTCGCGGTTCATCGCGCTGGACGATGCCGGCGGCGCGCAGCGGGTGCAATCGAACGCGATCGAGCTGGGGCTGCTGCTGACCGTTCCGGCCGCGGTCGGGCTCTACTTCGCCGCCCAGCCGCTGGTCAGCGCGTTCTATTTCGGCGGGAAGTTCGGCGCGGACGATGTCGCGGCGACGTCGGCCGTGGTTGCGATGCTGGTGGTCGGGCTGCCCGCCTATGTGATGGTCAAGGTGCTGACCCCGGGCTTCTTCGCCCGGCGCGATACCAAGACGCCGGTCTATACCGCCGGGATATCGATGCTGGTCAACATCGCCCTTAACCTGGCCTTGATCCCCATGCTGGGCGTGGCCGGGCTGGCGCTGGCCGGATCGATCGCGGCCTGGACCAATTGCGCGCTGCTTTATGGCGTGCTGCACCGGCGCGGCCATTTTGCAGTCGAGCCTGACCTGTGGACCCGGATTGGGCGGATCGCATTGTCCGCCGCGGCGATGGGCGCGGCGATCCACTTCCTCGCTCCGCTGGGTGCCGAATGGTACGGCGCGGGGGCCGGGGCGCGGGTCGTCAGCATCTTGGCGCTGGTCGGCACGGGCGCCTTCGTCTATTTCGCGCTGGCCTGGCTCAGCGGGGCGATCGATCGCAGCAAGATCGCCATGCTGACCCGCCGCCAAGCCAATCCAACCGAGTAACCGTTTCATGCGCATCGTTTCCGGCATCCAGCCCACCGGCAATCTCCACCTCGGCAATTACCTGGGGGCGATCCGCAATTGGGTGCGCATGCAGGATGAAGTGGCGGCCAGCGGGGGCCTCAGCCTCTATTTCCTCGCCGATCTCCACGCGCTCAGCCAGCCGCATGTGCCCGCCGAACTCGCCGCCAATTGCCGCGAGATGGTCGCCGCCTTGCTCGCCTGCGGGATTGATCCCGACAAGTCGGTGCTGTTCAACCAGGCCCAGGTCCCCCAGCATGCCGAGCTGCAATGGCTGCTGAGCGGCACCGCGCGGATGGGCTGGCTCAGCCGGATGACCCAGTGGAAGGACAAGTCCGGCAAGAAAGGCGACAGCCAGTCGGTCGCGCTGTTCACTTACCCCGTGCTGCAGGCCGCCGACGTGCTGCTGTATCAGGCGACCCACGTGCCGGTGGGCGACGACCAGAAGCAGCACCTGGAACTGGCCCGCGACATCGCGCAGAAGTTCAACAACGACTTCTGCACAGAGGACGCGCCGGTCTTTACCCTTCCCGAACCGACCATCCCGCCCGAAGCCGCCCGGATCATGAGCCTGCGCGACGGCGCGGCGAAAATGAGCAAGAGCGATCCCAGCGACATGAGCCGGATCAACCTGACCGACGATGCCGATGCGATCATGCAGAAGATCAAGAAGGCCAAGACCGACCCCGAGCCGCTGCCGGAAGACAAGGCCGGGCTGGAAGGCCGCCCCGAGGCCGCAAATCTGGTTGGCATTTACGCCGCGATGGCTGGAACGTCGGTCGAGGCGGTGCTGGCAGAGTTCGGCGGCCACGGCTTCGGCAAGTTCAAGCCAGCGCTGGGCGAACTGCTGGTCGAAAAGCTCGCCCCGATCAACACGCGCTTTGGCGAATTGCGCAGCGACCCAGGCGCGCTCGACGCGATCCTGCGCCAGGGCGCAGCCAAAGCCCGCGAACTGGCAGTGCCGACGCTCGAAGCAACCTACAAAGCACTGGGGCTATTGCGCGGCTAATCCCGTTCAGGCACACATTGTGCCATTCAAGCGCGATTAAGCCTGCTTGGCGCAAGCTGCTGACGATCTTAATATTTGCGCGGGTCCGTCTGCGAGTCGCAGGCTTGCCGGATCAACAGGGAGTTTGGGTTTGATGACGCATAACCGCTTCACGCCGACGGGCCTGGTCAAGGCCGCAGTCGCATCGCTGATGCTGGCGGCGCTGGCTGCCTGCGCCACGCCGTTCAAGGCCAATGTCCAGCGCTTCAATGCGCAATTGCCCGCGCCGCAGGGCCAGACCTTTGCCGTGGTGGCCGAGGACAAAGCCCTGGCTGGCGGCCTCGAGTTTTCGCAATATGCCAGCCTGGTTTCGGCCAAGATGCGCGCGCTGGGCTATGTCCCGGCCGCCGACCCGGCCTCGGCCGACATGGTCGTTCGCTTTGACTATGGAGTGGACAAGGGCCGTGAGAAGGTGCGTTCGACCGGCTATGGCGATCCGTTCTGGAACCCTTGGTACGGCTTTGGCCACCGTGGCTATTACCGCCCTTACTACCGCCCCTACCGCCCGTTCGGTGCCTGGGGTTATGGCTGGAACAATTCGTTCTTCGATCAGGGCTATGAAAGCTACACCGTCTACATCAGCGGTGTTTCGCTGAAGATCGACCAGAAGGACGGCAAGCGCCTGTTCGAAGGCCGCGCCGAAGCCGCCAGCACCTCCAACCGCCTGCAATACCTGGTGCCCAACCTGGTCGAGGCGATGTTCACCGACTTCCCCGGCAACAACGGCGAAACGGTGCGGATCTCGGTGGCGCCGGAGAAGAAGAAGAATTGATCGGCAATCGCTGGTCAAACGAAAGGGCGGGTTCCGAGAGGAGCCCGCCCTTTTCGCATAGGCAAGGTCAGAGCGTCAGTCCGCCATGGCATCCTGAAGGCCCAGATGGGTCACGAACGGCGCAAAATCCTTGTCGCTGAACAGCAAGGCGTGGCCGTCTGTTATGCAGCGGGTGGCAATGATGGTGTCGATCGTCTTGCGCACGCTCACCCCCAGGCTGCGCAGACGGCGAAAGTTGCGGGCTGCCTCAATCGCTAGCTCTTCGCCGCCCAATTCGATCATCTCCAGCGTGCCAAGCAGCTCGCGAGTGCGGTTGAAATCTCGTTCGCTGTCGATGCCCTGCAGCACTTCGGTGAGGATCAGGTCACCGATCGCAAGCCGTGTCACCGGCAGCAAGACCTGCAATCGCGCAACCTGCGGGGTTGGATTTCCGCGCAGAAAATCGATCCAGACGCTGAAATCGACCAGGATCATCCATCGCGCCGCATGGCATCAAGATCGCCTTGCCAATCGATCTTGCCGTAAAGTGCCAGGACTTTTGACTGGCGGTTGACGTCGATCAGCAGCCGCAAGGCATCTTCCACCACCGCGCGCTTGGTGCGCTTGCCCGAAGCGGCCAGGGCATCGGCCATCAGCCGGTCATCAATCTCGATGTTGGTGCGCATGTGTATCATTCCTTCAAATATACACCTAGCGCAGTTTCAGTTGCGGTGCAACTACCCCTCCAGCGCCATCACCCCGCCGGTCGAGCCAAACCCGCCCTCGCCGCGCGCGGTCTCGTCGAGTTCTTCGACTGGCAGCCAGGCGGCGCGCGTAACCGGGGCGAGCACCAGCTGGGCCACGCGGTCGCCGCGGCGAATGGCGAAGGGCTCGTGCCCGTGGTTGATCAGGATCACCTTCAGCTCACCGCGATAGTCGCTGTCGATCGTGCCGGGGGTATTGGGCACGGTGATCCCGTGCTTGAGCGCGAGGCCCGAACGCGGGCGGACCTGGATTTCGTAACCGGGGGGTATTGCCAAAGCCAGCCCGCTCGCCACCGCGTGCCGCACGCCCGGCGCGATCGTCACATCCTCGGCGGAGAGCACGTCCATCCCTGCTGCGCCCTGGGTGGCATAGGCCGGCAGATCGAGCCCCTCACCATGCGGCAGGCGCTTGACCAGCACGGGAACGTCAGGTGTCGGCTTCTTCTCCGACAAGGGCATCGGCAATCCTTTCGACCAGGGCTTGGGCTACCTGGTCCTTTGCCATCTCGGGAAGCATTTCGACAGTCTTGGCGGTGATGATATGCACCAGATTGGCATCGCCGCCCATCACATCGCCAGAAACGTCGTTGGCTATGATCCAGTCCGCGCCCTTGCGCTTGCGCTTATCCTTGGCGTGTTCGACCACTTTCTCGGTTTCGGCGGCAAAGCCGACCACCAGCTTGGGGCGCTTGTCGCTGACCGCGACCATGGTCAGGATGTCAGGATTCTCGGTCAGCCGCAGCGCCGGCGGGGCCGACCCGCGCTTCTTCATCTTTTCCTTGTGTTCGTCGGTCGAGCGCCAGTCGGCCACCGCAGCGACCATCACCGCAACATCAGCGGGCAAAGCGGCTTTGACCGCATCGGCCATCTGCCGCGCGGTTTCGATATTGATCCGCTCTACCCCTGGCGGGGTTGCCAGGTGCACCGGCCCGGAAACCAGCGTCACCCGCGCACCCAGCCGCGCGGCGGCGGCGGCAATCGCATAGCCCTGTTTGCCCGACGAGCGATTGGCGATGTAGCGCACCGGATCGATCGGCTCATGCGTCGGGCCGGCGGTGACCAGCACGTGCTTGCCCTTGAGCGGGCCCTCGGGATCGATCACCGCAGCTTCATCCGGCGCGAAATCGGGCTGGCCGATCAGCGGATTGGCAAGGAAGTCTTCCGGCAGAATTTCCGGCGCGGCATCGGGATCGTCCTTGACCACGTGGTTGAGCGCTTCGGGATCGGTCGGCGGAGCGGCCTTGGCCTTGCCTTTCTTGGACAGGATCGGATTGTCGAGCAGGACCTCGGGCGGGGGAATTTCGCCTTCCGGCTCGGGCTCGAAGTCGACATATTCGCCTTCCAGCTCGACCGCGTCGAGGTCGATTGTCTTGCCCTTGGTGGCGCGCGGGATAATGCTGCCCGACAGCCCGCCAAGCCCGGTATCGACGCTTTCGGGCGCTTCGAAGCTCCCCAGGTCCAGCTCAGGCTCGGGCGCAGGCAGCAGCATGGTTTCGAGGCCCAACAGCTGGCACACCGCGTTCCACACCGTCACCGGCTCGGGCAGTCGCCCGGCACCGTATTCGCCGCAAGCCATCGGCCCTTCGTCGGGATCGAGCACATGGACGCCGCGCTCGATCAGGCTCTTGACGTTGTCCTGCGTCGCCTTGTGTTCCCACATCCGCACGTTCATCGCCGGGACCGCGAGCACCGGCTTGTCGGTGGCGAGCAGCAGCGTGGTGGCCATATCGTCGGCGATGCCGTGGGCCATCTTGGCGAGCAGATCGGCGGTTGCCGGGCAGACCACCACCAGGTCGGCGCTGCGCGAGAGCTGGATATGGCCCATCTCGACTTCGCTGGTCAGGTCCCACAGCGTGGTGTGCACCGGGTTTTCACTGAGCGCGGCCAGCGTCATCGCAGTGATGAATTTGGAGCCGCCCTCGGTCAGCACGCAAGTAACCTCGCCGCCGCCCTTGCGGATCAGGCGGACAAGCTCGCAGGCCTTGTAAGCGGCAATGCCGCCCCCGACCACCAAGAGGATCTTAGGTCCAGTCATCGAAACGCGCTTGTGCAACGCCATCCCTTTATGCGCAACAGGCTTTGCTTGGCCCTCGCCTTGGGGCAAGGTGGCTAAATTGGGGTGTAGCGAGAGGGTTACCGAAATGCGAATTGCCGTGATTGCACTGATTGTGCTGGCCGGAATGTTCAACCTGGGGCTGGGAATCAGCTTCCTCTACGATCCGGGCGGGATGGGGCTGCAATTCGGGGTTTCACCCAACGGCCCGCTGGGCTTTGCGGTGCTGCGCGCGGATTTCGTGGCGTTCTTCCTGCTGGCCGGTTTCTGCATGGTGCGCGGGGCCTGGCGCCGCAATGGCGATCTGCTGCTGGTCCCGGCCGCGCTATTCGGCATCGCCTTCTGCGGGCGGGCGATCAGTGCAATCGTCTCTGGGACAGATACACTTTCTGGCCAACAACCCTTTTTCCAACCGATGATCTTCGAAGCAGTGCAATTTGTGCTGCTGGTGGTGGGCTGGAAAGTGGTGCCGCACCACAAGATCGAAGAAATCGCGAGCTGATCAGCGGGCGGCCCTTGCCAGCGAACCCACCGCCCGCGGCACAAAGGCGAGGCCAACAAACATCGCCGGGGCAATCACCGCGCCCCAGTAGAAGTTGTCCGGCCGCCCGGCGATCATGAAGGCCAGGCCGTAGCCCAGGTAAAGCAGCGTCGCGGTGGTGCCGAGCGGGCTTTTCCAGCTCGCCCAGCCCAGCACCATCAGCATCACCAGCGGCCCGGCGACGAAATGCGGCAGGAACCGCATGTTGCTGGACAGCACCACATTGGACAGCCAGCCCGACAGCCCGCGCAGTTCCAGCCAGGCCGGACCCATCGGATCGCTGGGCAGCACGTGCTGCGCCACCTGCCCCAGGTGCCAGGCCAGATAGAGCCCGAACAAGGCCACCAGCGCCCCCCAGGCCGCGCTTTCCTTCCAGTCGCGCCGCCACAGTGCCAGTGCGCCCATCAGCAGCACATAGGGCAGCACATGCTCGCGGATCGCCAAGGCGAGGCCCGCGATCAGCACGGCCCCCAGCCATTTCTTGCCCGGCCGGTGCAATGCCAGCGACAAGGCGATCAGCATCCCGGCCCACAATTCGTGAAGCACGAAGTAATAGCGGTTGAGACCCAGGCTGGCCCCCATGAACATCAGCGCGGTGCCGATGCGCTGGAACTGGGCCCCGCCCGGCTCTTCGCCCAGCCGCTTCCACCAGGCCAATACCACCGCAACCAGCAGCACCAAGGCAGCACCCAGGCTGCCGGGCACCAGCACTTCGGCGCCCCTTCCGGTGTCCCCCAGCCAAACCGAGAGCCAGGCCAGCGTCGGCAGCCGCACCGCGACCCCGGGGCGCAGCGGGTAATTGGACTTGCGGTGCTCCTCGGCAGCGACCGCGTAATAGTCTTCGCCTTTGCCGATCCGCTGGATCACCCGGTCATAGAGCGCCAGATCATCGTCGCGCGGGCGGGCCGCTTCCTTGTTCGCCTCGCCGCCGGCGACCGCCTCGACAAAGCCGACGGTCTTGGTCTCTTGCTGGCCGGCCCGGATCGGGACCAGCGCCGAAGCGACCAGAATCAAGCCCAGCGCCGCCAGCAGCAACCGCGCGGGCAAGCGGCCCCACTGGGCAAAACGGTCATCGGCGGCTGGCGTTGCGGTCATGGAATTCCCCTTGGGCACTATCTGCAATCAGGCCCGGCGCGGCGCAAGTCAGCCCGCAGGAACACGTGGATATCGTCGTTAGCTTGCGATTCACTTGCAGCGCCCTACATAGGCCTTTGAAAGGATCGCTCGCCCCATGAACGACGAACAGCCCAAGGGTTCGCCCTGGATGAAGAACCTGATGATCTGGGGGGGGATTTTCCTCGCCCTGCTGCTGGTGGTATCCATGTTCAATCCCCGCGGCGAGGCTGCGGCGCAGCAAATCTCCTATTCCGAATTCCGCGCCAAGGTGAAGGAAGGGCAGGTCGCCTCGGTGGAGGTTGGCGAGAAGAAGATCCTGGGCAAGTTCAAGGACGACAAGCCCTTTGTCACAACCCCGCCGCCCAACGATCCCGCGCTGACCGACATGTTGTTTGCCAGCGGCGTGAAGGTCGATGGCAAGCCGGTCGAGGAAGGCAATCTGCTTGCGGCGATGCTGATCAACCTCCTGCCGATCCTGCTGATCGTCGCGCTGGCGGTGTTCCTGTTCCGGCAGATGCAGAAAGGCGGCGGGGCTGGCGGAGCCATGGGATTTGGCAAGAGCAAGGCCAAGATGCTGACCGAAAAGCAGGGCCGGGTGACTTTTGCCGACGTTGCCGGGATCGACGAAGCCCGCGAGGAACTGGAAGAGATCGTCGATTTCCTCAAGGATCCGCAGCGCTTCTCCAAGCTGGGCGGTCAGATCCCCAAGGGCGCGCTGCTGGTCGGCTCGCCGGGTACCGGCAAGACCCTGCTGGCGCGCGCGATCGCGGGTGAGGCGGGCGTGCCGTTTTTCACGATCTCAGGTTCAGACTTTGTCGAAATGTTCGTCGGCGTCGGCGCCAGCCGCGTGCGCGACATGTTCGAACAGGCCAAGAAGAACGCGCCGTGCATCGTCTTCATCGACGAAATCGATGCGGTTGGCCGCCACCGCGGGCATGGCCTGGGCAATTCGAACGACGAGCGCGAGCAGACGCTCAACCAGCTGCTGGTCGAAATGGACGGGTTTGAGGCCAACGAGGGCATCATCATCATCGCCGCGACCAACCGTCCCGACGTGCTCGACCCCGCGCTGCTGCGCCCGGGCCGGTTTGACCGCCAGGTCGTGGTGCCGCTGCCCGATATCGAAGGGCGCGAAAAGATCCTGGGCGTCCACATGAAGAAAGTGCCGCTGGCCCCCGACGTTGAGGCGCGCACCATCGCGCGCGGCACGCCGGGCTTTTCGGGTGCGGACCTTGCCAACCTGGTCAACGAAGCTGCGCTCTTGGCCGCGCGCCGCAACAAGCGGCTGGTCGCGATGCGCGAGTTTGAGGACGCCAAGGACAAGGTTCTGATGGGCGCCGAACGCCGCTCGATGGTGATGGACGACGACGAGAAGAAGATGACCGCCTATCACGAGGCCGGCCACGCTCTGGTCATCATCCACGAACCCGCGCACGATCCGATCCACAAGGCCACGATCATCCCGCGCGGCGGGGCGCTGGGCATGGTCATGCACATGCCCGAACGCGATCGCTATTCGTACCACCGCGACAAGATGCACGCGGATCTTGCCTGCGCGATGGGCGGACGCGTGGCCGAAGAACTGATCTTCGGGCACAACAAGGTCTCGTCGGGCGCCAGCTCGGACATCCAGTACGCCACCCGGCTCGCCCGCGCGATGGTGACCAAATGGGGCATGTCGGACAAGCTGGGGCCGCTCCAGTACGAGGAAACCCAGGAAGGCTACCTTGGCTATGGCGGCTCGGCCCGGACCATGTCTTCGGCCGAAACCAACAAGCTGATCGACGCCGAAATCCGCGCTCTGGTCGAAGGCGCGCACAAGCGTGCAACCGAGATCCTCAAGAAGAACATCAAGCAGCTGCACCTGATTGCCCAGGCCATGCTGGAGTTCGAAACCTTGAGCGGCGAAGAGATCACCGAGCTGCTGGCCAAGGGCAAACTCGATCGTCCCGACAAACCCAACGCCGCGCTGGAACTTCCGCCGGTCAAGGGTTCGGCTATCCCCAAGGCGGGCGGGCGCAAGGTGGCCGGGGCGGTTGCGCTGGACAAGGCCAGCTGACCCACGGGCTTCAATTCTCCCGCCCTCGTTCATGTTCTTGCAAGCCGCGCGCGGACAAGGCATGCAGCGACAAATCTGGCGGGAGAGCCCAATGAAAAGAATGATTGTGACGCTGGGACTGGTTCTGGCCCTGCCCACTGCACTCCATGCCGCTGCTGGTGAAATGAATGTCGCGACATTCTTGGCAAAGGCCGACGCGCTGAAAGCCAAGGGTGCGATGGCGCTGTTTTCAAGCGATGTGAACCTGCTCAAGGCCGAAGGCACCGCAGCGGGCGAAGCATACCGCGCACGGCTGGCCAAGGAACGCGCCGCCGGGCGGCCGTCAAGCTGTCCGCCCCAGGGGGTCAAAGTCAACAGCAACGATGTTCTGGCGCACCTGCGCGCTTATCCGACCAGTGCGCGGCCCAAGGTTTCGATGAAACAGGCCATGGCTGACTTCTTCATCAAGAAGTATCCTTGCCGCTGATCCGAAAAAGGCCCGCCTCCCCTGGGGAAGCGGGCCTTTTCGATGGGGCAGGAGCGAAGGCTTAGCCTTCGTAGTCGCCGCCGATCGAGGTATTGCGCACCGGCGCGGCGGCAGTGATCCGCAGCGCTTCAGCCGACTGGCTGAGCGAGCCGACATCATCGATTTCATCGTCATCGTCAGGCAGCACGCGCTGGAGCGAGCCGATCACCGATTCCTTGAGGTTGGCCGGGTGCACGGTCTGCTCGGCAATCTCGCGCAGCGCCACAACCGGGTTCTTGTCACGGTCACGATCGATGGTGAGCTCCGCCCCGCCCGAAATCTCGCGCGCACGCTGCGCGGCCATCAGCACCAGGTCGAAACGGTTGGGGATCTTGTCGACACAATCTTCAACGGTAACGCGCGCCATCAGGCACTCCAGTTCATGCAAATTCAGGGAATGGCCGCGCTTAGCGACCTTGTGATTGATAAGTCAAGAAAAAATCGTATAAATCGTTGATTTAGAACGATGTTATTCCGCGAATCACCGCACCTTCTTCCCCCTTGATGGGGGAAGGATAGCGAAGCTTGCTCCTGCAAGGAGCTAGCGCAGCTTGGATGGGGGTGATGCCCGCCCCAACAATTGACCGAGCCGGACCATGCAGCCATCACCATTTTCCAGCACGTCATTGTTCCAGAAACGGATCACCTGATACCCTTCGCTTTCGATGTTCGCGGTCCGCCTGGCATCAACCTCCCGATTGTGCTGCCCGCCATCAATCTCGACCACAACCCGCAGTCGGTGACTGGCAAAATCGACGATGTGGTGACGCAGGGGAACCTGAAACCGGAAGCGTGCTTCAGCGAAGTTCTCCTTGAGCAGACGCTGCATTCGGAGTTCAGCCGCTGTGGCGTTTTTGCGGAGCTCGCGAGCGCGGATGATCGAGATCGGAGGCGGATGCTTCTTCATTGGCGTTGAGTATAGCCGAGAGATCACCCCCATCCAACTGCGGCTAGTTCGCTACGCTCTCAAGCCTTCGTATCCTTCCCCCATCAAGGGGGAA
Source organism: Sphingomonadales bacterium (assembly GCA_018334165.1). Taxonomy (GTDB): domain Bacteria; phylum Pseudomonadota; class Alphaproteobacteria; order Sphingomonadales; family Sphingomonadaceae; genus Novosphingobium. The sequence continues at coordinate 12,974 of JAGXTB010000070.1, forward strand.
GTAGTGCGCCCTTCTTCCCCCTTGATGGGGGAAGGATAGCGAAGCTTGCTCCTGCAAGGAGCTAGCGCAGCTTGGATGGGGGTGATCTCTCGGTCTGGCGCGAATTTTGACGGCATCACTATCCGGGCGGAATCATCACTCATCATCCCCGTGACCGTACTTGCGGTCGTCGGCCAGGTTGCCGAATTTGGTGAACTCGCTCTGGAAGTGCAGGTAGACGTTCCCGGTCGAACCGTGGCGCTGTTTGGCGATTATCACGGTGGCCTTGTTGACCACTTCTTCGTGGCGTTCTTCCCACTTGCGGTATTTCTCAAGCGCGTCGGGCGAACTGGTTTCGCTCGGTTGGTCGGGCTTGGCGGCGTTGTGGTAGTATTCCTCGCGGAAGATGAACCAGACCATGTCGGCGTCCTGCTCGATCGAGCCTGATTCGCGCAGGTCCGACAGCTGCGGGCGCTTGTCCTCACGGCTTTCGACCGCGCGGGAAAGCTGCGAGAGCGCGATCACCGGGACCGACAGTTCCTTGGCCAGTGTCTTGAGCCCGCGGCTGATTTCCGAGATTTCGTTGACCCGGTTGTCGCTCGCCCGGCCCGATCCCTGCAGCAGTTGCAGGTAGTCGACCACCACCAGCCCGATATTGTGCCGCCGCTTCAGCCGCCGCGCGCGGGTCCGCAGCGAGGCAATCGACAGCGCCGGGGTATCGTCGATGTAGAGCGGCAATTCGGCCAGGCGCTGGCTGGCGAAGGAGATCTGCTGGAAATCCTGGTGGCTGATCGAGCCTTTGCGCAGCCGCTCGCTGCTGATCTCGGCCTGTTCGGCCAGGATACGCGTGGCGAGCTGGTCGGCACTCATTTCCAGGCTGAAGAAGGCGACCGGCGCGCCGACTGACTTGTCGGGCGCGATCCCGTCCTTCATGTCGCGCAGGTACCGTTCGGCGCAGTTGAAAGCGATGTTGGTGGCGAGCGAGGTCTTCCCCATCGCCGGACGGCCCGCCAGGATCACCAGGTCCGAATCGTGCAGGCCGCCGATCTTGTAGTTGAGATCGTCGAGGCCGGTGGTCAGTCCCGAAATGTGCCCGCCCGAATTGAGCGCCTTTTCGATCTGCTGGATCGCGGTCAGGCTGGAAGTGCGGAAAGTGACTGCCTCGTTGCCGACCGATGCCCCTTCGGAGACGCGGTAAAGCGCCGCCTCGGCCTCGGAAATCTGCTCCATCGGCTCGACGCTCTCGCTGGTGTCGAGCGCGGAGTTGACCAGGTTGCGGCCGACCGCGACCAGTTCGCGCAGCAAGGCCAGGTCATAGATCTGCTCGGCCAGTTCGCGCGGAGCGAGCAGGCCTTGCCCGTCGGCGGTCAGCCGCGCGAGATAGCTGGCCCCGCCCAGTTCCTTGAGCGCCTCGTCGGCTTCGAAATAGGGCCTCAGCGTGACCGGGGTGACCACCGCCTTGCGGTCGAGCAACTGGCCGATCCGCTCATAGATCCGGGCGTGGATCGGCTCGAAGAAATGGTCGGGCCTGAGCGGCGTGACCAGTTCCTCGATCACCCGGTTGTCGATCAGCACCGCCCCCAGGAACGCCGCCTCCGCCTCGACATTGCTGGGCAGCGCCCGCGCGGCGACTTCATCAGGGCGGGTCAGGAGGATCGGTTCGGCCATAGTTCGCGTTCCATGCGCCGTTGCCGGGTGGGGTGCAAGAGAGTGCCTTCACGCACAGGCTGTGGATAGCGGGGATGATCCTCCCCGGCACGGGGAGGAAGGGCCTTGCCCGCGAATCTTGCATCTGCGAAAAGCCCGCCAGCATGCCCG
>JAGXTB010000071.1 GCA_018334165.1 Sphingomonadales bacterium
CGGAATTGGCTCGGACACGGCCGCTTCGAGCGAGGCTTCAGGCTGCGCTGTGACAGGCGGCTGACGCTGGCCAAACAGCGGTTCGGGCTCTTCCTGCTCAAAGACCGTCGTTTTGAAACCGGCTGCCTTGACGATGTCCTGGGCGACATGGTCGTCGTTCACTTCCATGCCGAAGATCTGGCGCGGGGCTTCGCTGGGCGGGGCGGGCGGGTTCATCCCGAAGACCTGACGGCCATCGGCATGGGCGGCTTCGGTCGCCGGGCATAGTGGCTGGGGTGCAGCTTCTTGTTCGGCCTGGAACACCTGGCGCTGGGCTTCGATGGCCGAAGGTGCGGCAATCGGTGCGGCAGGAGCGCTCAGCGGTGCGGCATTCGTCCAGTCCAGGTTGACCGGGGCGGGCTGCACTGAGGGAGCAGGCTGCGGTTCAGCAAAAGCAGCGGGAGCCGGTTCAGGGGCCGGATGCGGCTCGTCCATCCGCAGCTCGGAAATATCGAAGACTTGCGGATTGCCGCCCGGCAGCGGAGCCATTTCGTGGGGCACGAATGCTTCCTCCTCGTGCTCGATCGCCAGCGAACGCCGACGATTGGCAAGCACGCCGCCTCCGCCCGGGCTTTCGACTTCATCGCCATAGTCGCCGCCAGCCAGAACCGGCGGGCGGGTCGATGCATCGGCATAGTGCGGGCGCGCGGCGCTTTCGCTGCGGCCAAGGTCGCGGCCGGTGCGCTTGCGTTCGGTCACCACCGGCTTGGGCCGGGCGATCCGGCGGGCCAGCGCGATGCCGATTATTGCACCCAGCGCAGCCATGATCAGCGCAACCAGGATCCGCGCGGTCACCCCCAAGGGCGGAGCGGCAGCCGGGATCACCAGGTCGAGGTGGCTTTTGAGCACCAGCCCTTCGAGCAGCGAAGGCCGCACCGCCAGGCTGCCGAGGCCAAACAGCGCGCCGAACCACAATGCCACGACAGCCGGAAACAGCTGGTGGGCGGTGATCGGTTTGCCTTTGGCTGGCTTACGCTTGTGCTTGGCCACCTTGCTTGAAACCCCTGTCAGTCAGTCCTTCTTGCCCCTTCCCGGCCGCTCAGGCGGCGGCTGGAACATGGCAATCCACGGATCGGGCTAACAGCCTTTGGTAAACATCGTGATAACGATAAACATTCCGCGCCCAGTCATGATTGGTCCGGACGTGGTCGAGGCCGGCCGCGCGAAGGGCCTCCCAGCTTTGCCTTGCTTCAAGCAAGAGGGCCAAAGCAGCGGCGCAGGCTGCCGGACTGTCGGGCGCGAACAGCGTTCCGGTCTGGCCATGGGAGATCAGCTCGCGGTGCCCGCCAACATCGGATGCGGCAACCAGTTTGCGCTGCGCCATCGCCTCGAGCGGCTTCAAGGGCGTGACCAGATCGGTCAGGCGGCTCTGCTTGCGCGGATAGGCCATGACATCGACCAGGGCGTAGTACCGTTCAACCTCGCTATGCGGCACGCGTCCGACAAAGCGGATCGCTGCGGCTGCGGGACTGGCCTCCGCCTGTTCCTTCAACGCCGCTTCCATCGGCCCGCCGCCGACCAGCAGCAGCCGGGCATCCGGCACCCGCGCGGTCAGCAAGGGCATGGCCGCGATCAGGTCGTCGAGGCCTTCGTAGTCATAGAAACTGCCGATGAAACCGATCACCGGGCCCTGTCCCAGCCCCAGCTGGGCTGCCAGCGCCGGATCGGGCGCCACCGTATCGCCGAACAGCGCCAGATCGACTCCGTTCGGGCTGATCGCGATCTTCGCCGGATCGGTGCCGCGCTGGGCCAGGTCATCCTTCAGGCCCTGGCAGATCGTCACCACCGCAGCGGCGCCTGCAACCACATGGTTTTCCAGCGCGCGGGTCAGCCGGTATTTGACACCGCCTTCGCTGCCGGTTCCATTCGAAACGGCTGCGTCTTCCCAGAAGGCGCGGATTTCGTAGACCACGGGGATCCCCAGCCGCTGCCCGGCGATCAGCGCGGCCTTGCCGCACAGCGCCGGGGAATGGGCGTGGAGCACATCGGGACGCCAGTCCGCCGCCAATGCGATGATCGCTTCGGCCAGAAAATTGATTTCGCGCCATTCGCGCAGGCCAACCGGGCCCTTGGCCTCGCCGCGGGTGCGGTGGAACTTGATGCCATCGCAGACTTCGGTATCGGGACCATCCTTGAAGTGCCTGAGGCCGGTTATTCCGCGCACTTCCAGCCCCGCCGCAGCTTGCGCGGTCAGGATCGCGCGGGTGCGAAAGGTATAGCCGCTGTGCAGCGGCAAGGAATGGTCCAGCACGTGGAGGATGCGAGTCATGGCCGCATTCTCTAGGCCCAGAAGGCTTAACGGCGCGTCAACCCCGCTCTGCTAGGCCGCGCGGTGACATGATCGACTATTTCTCCCTGGCGCTGACTCACGCCCTGCTGGCGATTGCCTGCTGGCGCCTGTTACAGCGCGATGATCTCGACAGCGAGCAGGAACAGGACGAGCCCCATGCTTGACCTGGCGATCACCCTTTTCACCCTGGCCTTCCTGGCGCTGGGTTTCCGCAAACCGTTCCTGTGGGTGCTGGCGTTCCTCTATATCGACACGCTCAGCCCGCAGAAGATTTCGTACAGCCTGCTGGCCTCGATGTCGATTTCGCTGGTGGCGTTCGTGCTGGCCTTCATGGGCTGGCTGCTGCTCGACGACAAGCGCGACAGCCGCTTTACCATGCGCCAGGGAATCATTGCGGTGCTGCTGGTCTATAGCGGGCTGACCACGATGTTCGCCGATTTCCCGGTGGAGGCGGCCGAGAAGTGGTCGTGGGTGTGGAAAGCGCTGGTCTTTGCGATCTTCCTGCCGCTCACCCTGCGCACGCGCCTCAGGATCGAGGCTGCGGCGCTGGTTCTGGTGCTTTCGGTCGGAACGATCATCATCAACGGCGGGATCAAGACCGTTGGCGGCGGGGGCGGCTATGGCACCTTGCGGCTGCTGCTCGATACCAATTTCGGGCTCTACGAAGGCTCGATCATTTCGGCCGTATCGATCGCAGTGATCCCGCTGATCGTCTGGCTGATGAAGCACGGGACGATTTTCAAGCCCGATTGGCGGGTCAAACTGTTCGGCATTGCGCTGATCTTTGCCTGCGCGCTGATCCCGATCGGCACCCAGGCGCGCACTGGGCTGCTTTGCCTTGGCTTTCTGGGCGTACTTTCGCTGCGTACGGTCAAGCGCCGCTTCCTCTACCTTGGCGTGATGGCCGCACTGGTTGCCGTGGCCATTCCGTTCTTGCCCGAAAGCTTCGCCAAGCGGATGGACACGATCGAGAACCACAAGGCCGACCAGTCTGCTTCGACTCGGGTAGCGGTGTGGATGTGGACGCTCGACTATGTGAAGGACCATCCCTTGGGCGGCGGCTTCGATGCCTATCGCAGCAACAAGCTCAAGGTCGAGCTGGTCACGGTCACCGGCGAGGGCAACAACACCTCCAAGGACGTCGTCGAAGTCGAAGAAAAGTCGCGGGCCTATCACTCCAGCTATTTCGAGATGCTGGGCGAACAGGGCTGGCCGGGGCTGTTCCTGTGGCTGTGGCTGCTGGTTTCGGGCCTGTGGCAGATGGAGAAGATCCGCAGCCGCTGGAAGAACCGCACCGGCCCGGGCGAAACCTGGCAGGCGCCGCTCGCCAATGCGCTGCAGCAATCGCTGCTGGTCTACATGCTGGGCGGGGCTTTCGTCGGGATCGCGTTCCAGCCGTTCTGCTACATGCTGATCGGGCTGCAGTGCGGATTGTGGTCGTACTTGAAGCGAATCGATTCGCAAGTTGTCCAGCGGCGGTTTGAAAAACCTGCGCTGCGGGTCGGGAATGCCGTAGCGGCACCCTAGCACGTGTTGCACAGCTTGGCGGCTTGGGCCATGACAGCGCCTTTCCAGCTTTGAGGAGAGGCGACATGACCCCGCAAGAACTTGCCACCAAGACCGGCGAAGTGATCGGCGTTTCGGACTGGTTCCACGTGACCCAGGAACGCATCAACATGTTTGCCGATGCCACCGGCGATCACCAGTTCATCCACATTGACGAGGAAAAGGCCAAGCTGACCCCGTTCGGCGGGACCATCGCGCACGGCTTCCTCACGCTCTCGCTGCTGCCGGTGCTGGGCGCGATGACCGAAGGCGGCCGCGTTTCGGGCGTCAAGATGGGCGTCAACTATGGCGGCAACAAAACCCGCTTCATCAGCCCGGTCCGCGCCGGCAAGCGCGTGCGCAGCCACACCAAGCTGCTCGAACTGGTCGAAAAGCGCCCCGGTCAGTGGCAGCAGACCAACGAAGTGACCATCGAGATCGAAGGCGAGGACAAGCCCGCACTGATCTGTGAATGGATCACGATGTTTTTCGTTTAAATTGATTAGCCCCTCCCCGCCGGGGAGGGGTTGGGGTGGGGGCTCGACGCTGGCGTAGGAGCCCACCCCGCTGCGACTAGGCAGCAAGCTGCCAAGTCTCGCTGCCCCTCCCGAACCGGGAGGGGGAACCGGATTGAAAAGGAAGAGCCCATGTCACGTGACGCAGTCATCGTTTCCACTGCCCGCACCCCGCTGACCAAGGCGGCGCGCGGCGCTTTCAACAACACCACTGGCGCCACGCTGGGGGCCTGGTCGATCAAGGCCGCGGTCGAACGCGCGGGCCTCGAGGGCGGCGAGATTGACGACGTGCTGATGGGCACCGCCGTGCAGCAGGGCTCGACCGGCGGCAACGTCGCGCGCCTCGCCGCGCTGCGCGCTGGCCTGCCGGTCACGGTTCCGGCCATGACGATCGACCGTCAGTGCTCCTCGGGCCTGATGACCATCGCCACGGCGGCCAAGCAAGTGCTGGTCGACAACATGGACATCTGCGTCGCGGGCGGCGTGGAAAGCATTTCCAAGGTGGTCGGCGCGGGCAAGATGTTTATCGAGCCTGACCGCGAGCTGCTCGAAATGCACCCCCACATCTACATGCCGATGATCGGCACTGCCGAAGTGGTGGCCAAGCGTTATGGCATCAGCCGCGAAGCGCAGGATGTCTACTCGCTCCAGTCGCAGCAGCGCACTGCCGCCGGGCAGGCCGCGGGCAAGTTCGACGACGAGATCGTCGCTTGCACTGCCACCATGGCGGTGATGGACAAGGAAACCAAGGAGGTCTCCTACCACGAAGTCACCGCCGCCAAGGACGATTGCAACCGTCCCGATACCACGCTGGAAGGGCTCGCCAGCCTCAAGCCGGTGGTCGGCGAAGGCGGCGTGATCACCGCCGGTAACGCCAGCCAGCTTTCGGACGGCTCCAGCGCCTGCGTGGTGATGGAAGCCAAGCTGGCCGAAAAGCGCGGGCTGACCCCGCTCGGCCGGTACGTCGGCATGGCGGTGGCCGGCACCGAGCCCGACGAAATGGGCATCGGGCCGGTCTTTGCGATCCCCAAGCTGCTCGAACGCTTCAATCTCAAGATGGACGACATCGGCCTGTGGGAACTCAACGAAGCCTTCGCGGTGCAGGTGCTGTACTGCCGTGACAAGCTGGGCATTCCTGACGAGCTGCTCAACGTCAACGGCGGCTCGATCTCGATCGGCCACCCGTTTGGCATGACCGGCGCACGCTGCACCGGTCACGCCCTGATCGAAGGCAAGCGCCGCGGCGCCAAGTACGCGGTCGTCACCATGTGCATCGGCGGCGGGCAGGGCGCTGCCGGGCTGTTCGAGGTCTTCTGATCGGGGCCTTGCCTCAATCCCAAAACCTGCGCATCCTCTCCTCCGGAAAGTTTCCGGGGGAGAGGGATCGTGCCTGAAAGCCTTGGCATCGTTGAAATTCTCGGCATCGCCGGATCGGTCAGCCTGCTGTCGGGCTGGCGGCTCTACCTGACCGCGCTGGCCACCGGCCTCGCCATGCATTTCCAGGTCCTGCCGCTGCCCGAACACCTGCAATCGCTGCAAGTGCTGGCCAACCCCTGGGTGATGGGGGTCGCCGGCGTAGCGGCCTTCATGGAATTCTTCGCCGACAAGGTGGCGTGGCTCGATTCGATCTGGGACACGGTCCACACCTTCATCCGCCCGATCGGCGGGGCCTTGCTCACGCTCGCCGTGATCGACCCCGGCGATCCCGCCACCCAGGCGATCGCCTTCATCCTCGGCGGCGGAGCCAGCCTGCTCGCCCACGGCGGCAAGGCCAGCGCGCGCGCCGTCGCCAACACCAGCCCCGAACCCTTCAGCAACGTCGCCATGTCCGCGGTGGAAGACGTTGCGACCACCGGACTGCTCTACCTCGCCTACAGCTACCCCGTGGCGGCCGGAGCGGTGGCGCTGGTCCTGCTGGCGCTGTCCGTCTGGCTGCTGCTGCTGGCCAGGCGCGTGCTGAAGCGGATGTTTGGGGGTGGGGCAGCCCCAGCCCCAACCGAACCCCAATAGATCCTCTCCTTTTTTGCGAAGCACAAAAGGGGAGGTGGATCGTCCGCAGGACGAGACGGAGGGGTAATGGCGCACCCTCCGAGACCCCTCCGTCATTTGCTGCGCAAATGCCACCTCCCCATGAGCTTTGCTCACAGGGAGGGTCTTTCTAATCCGCCACCGGCAGGGTCAGCACGAAGCACGCGCCCGTGCCGCCTTCGCCCAGCTCAAGCGAACCGCCCCGGCTTTCCGCCAAGGCGCGGGCGATCGGCAAGCCCAGCCCGGTGCCGCCGGTGTCGCGTTTGCTGGTGAAGAACGGATCGAACACCCGCACCCGGTCAGCCTCGGGCACGCCGGGGCCGTTGTCGGTGAGGGCAATGGAAGCGAACTTGCCGCGATGTCCGGTGGTGATGGCGAGCGCGGTGGCCCCGGCTTGGCGGGCGTTCTCGATCAGCGTGGCGAGCACGGTTTCGAGCGCCTCTTCCTCGATGCCGAGCAAGGGGTAGTCGGGCTCGATCGTGTAAGTCACCGCAAAGCCCGGCGACGAGTGCGCGTCGGCCAGGCGGGCCAGGACCGGGGCGACCGCGCCGCTGGCATCACCGGGGCTGCGGGCCATGTCCGCCTGGGCCAGCTCCATCAGGCGGCTGACCAGGCGCGACAGCCGCGTGGCGTCCCCCTCCATGTTGGAGAGGAAGCGGGTGCGTGTCGCCTTGCTCATGGTTGCGCCGTGGTCTTGCAGCAGCTCGATCCCGCCGCGAATGCCCGCCAAGGGCGTCTTGAATTCGTGGCTGAGGCTGGCGGCGAAATCGCGCAAATAGCGGCTGCGGCGGTTGATCGCCTCGGCCATGGCGGCGAAATCGGCGTTGAGGCTGCGGATCTCGCGGACCTCCAGCGTTGGGGCGCGCAAGGACGCCGAACGCCCCTGGGCGAGCGCGCGGGTCGCGGCCGAAAGCCGCTCGACCGGCACCACGATCGCGCGCGCCAGCACCGCGGCCACCACCACCAGCAGGCCCAGGATCACCACTACGCCCAGCATGATCTTGCCCCAGTCCTCCCACATCCCCCGGAACAGCGCCGAGGGCGAGCGCGAGACGAGGACCACGCCGACGACCTGGCCATTGACCACGATCGAACGGGCGTGGTGCAGGCGGATGTCGGTCGCCGGGCTCAGCCAGTGGAGCAGCCAGCCGCGCCGGAAGCTGGTGTTGTAGCGCATCACGGTGAGCGAGCCGCCGGCCAGCGCGGTCTGGACTTCGGTCAGGCGGCCGAGCGAGAGGCCGATCTGCTTGCCGCTGACCATCACGCCCTCACGGTCAAGCAGCACGATCGAGGCGAGCGTTGCGGCCTTGGTTTCGGCCAGCGCCGGGGCGATCCGGCGGGCGGCCTCCAGCGCGGCGGGATCGGGCGGGGCATTGGCGGGCTGGGCCCGGGGCCGCTCGGGCAGGATCGGGGTGGAGCGCAAGTCGATGCCCGTCGTGATCGCGGCGGCATAGGGATCGAGCCGCGACATCTCTTTGGCCGGGGTCTCAACCGGAGCGGCCGGCTGCGCGCCGGGCCACAGCAGCGCGGTGCTGGCGGCGAGCGCGGCGGCCTGGGCGCTGACTTCGGCCTCGGTCCGGCGGACCAGTGCGTTCTCGTAAACCCTCAGCCCCAGCGCGGCGATGCCCGGCAGCGCGGCGGCGAACAGCAGCACCGATAGCAGCAGCCAGCGCAGCCGCGGCACTGGCCACAGCCGCCGCGACCAGCGCCGCAGCGAGGCAATCAGCCGCCGGATCGCGGTACTCCGGTGCAGGGCCCCAGCTTGTAGCCCACCCCGGCGCGGGTCTCGACCACGTCGTGCCCGCCAGCCTCGGCGAACTTGCGGCGCAAGTTGCGGATGTGGCTGTCAATCGTGCGGTCGGTGATTGCAAAGCCTGGGCCGTGGAGCTGGTCGATCAGCTGGTCGCGGCTGAGGATCCGCCCGGGCGCTCCGGCCAGGGCGCGCAGCAGGTTGAACTCGCTGACGGTCAGCGTCACTTCGGCCCCGTCCCAGCGCGCGGTCCAGCCTTCGGTATCAAGGCTGAGCAGGCCCTTGGTCTGGCTCTCGGCGGCAGGGGCTGGGGCGGCACCCTTCGGGGCGGAACGGCGCAGAATCGCATTGGCGCGGGCGACGACTTCGCGGGGGCTGAAGGGCTTGACCACATAGTCGTCGGCGCCGAGCTCGATCCCCAGCACCCGGTCAAACTCGTCATCGCGGCTGGAGAGGAACAGCACCGGGATCTCGCTGCTCGAGCGCAGGCGGCGGCAGACCTCGAGCCCGTCCATGCGGGGCATGTTGATATCCAGCACCACCAGGTCGGGGGCAGCCCGTGCGACTTCGGCCAAGGCCTCCTCGCCGTCGGCCGCCTCGCAGACCTCCATCCCGGCCTTGTCGAAGGCAAAGGCGAGGAGCTGGCGGATGTGCGGGTCGTCATCGACCAGAAGAACGCGGCGGGTCATAACGCTCATTGTCGCGGTTTGGGGCGTCAGGTCAATCGTTGCGGTTTGCATTGCGGGGGACCTCCACTTCGGTGGTGCTGGCGGGTTCGTAAGAATGGTGGCTGTACGGGCGGCCGTTGCAGTCCGACTCTCCCCCATCGTAGTGCCCGATCGTGCCGACCCCGCTGAGGCGTCGGTACTCGGCCAGGCGCTGGGTGTTGCGCAGCGACCACATGCTGTTGCGGGCCATTCCCGCCGCGCGGCTCTGGGCGGTCAGGCGCACGCGGCTGACCCGCTGACCGAACTCGCCGGGCAACTTGCGCTGGTCGAGCTCGAGCAGCGGCAGCAGCGCGCTGTCGCCCAGCTGGCTGAGGTAGCACAGGTCCATTTGCGCCCCGGTCCCGTCGATCTCGCGGGCATGGCGCACGTTCCAGCTTGCCGCCACCGCGCCAAGGTCGACGAAGCAGATGGCGGTCAGCAGCGCGCCTGAAGTGACCAGGTTGGCATTGATCAGCCAGCTCGCGCTCTTTTCCCTGAGCATCCGGTAAAGCACCAGCACCAGCCCCAGCGCGACCAAGGCCATCCACAGCAGCGCGGCGATGCGCAGGCGGGTGAGGTCATAGGCTTGGACATAGTCCCAGGTCCGCCAGGCCGCGCTGGCGACCAGCACCAGGTTCTGCGCGATCCACAGCGTGACAAGGCCGCGCGCCAAGGGGCTGGCCGCGGTGCTCGATCCCGGGCGGAGCGCGACCAGCACGAACAGCGCGGCGAGCAATGCGGTCGCGACCAGCGGATAGGCGCCGCGGTGGGCATAGGCGGACAGTGCGATGCCCTTGGGCAGTTCGGCCAGGCCCGAGAGGTAGGCGAGGTCCATCACATTCTGCAGCGCGAAGAGGGCATTGAACATGACCAGCGCCAGCGTCACCGAAGCGAGCGAGAAGCCGGGGATGTTGAGGTCGCCGCTGCCATCGAAGGTGCCAAAGGTGCGGCGCGGCGGGCGCGGGCGCAGCACGCCCCAGGCCAGCAGCGCGAGAAAGGACAGCAGGATCAGGCGCGGCAGGAAAGTCCAGTCGAAGTCCGGCGGAGAGATGCTTTCCAGCCAGCTCTCGATCACCGGGTTGGCGGCGGCGAACAGCCACAGGAACAGCGCCGAGCCCAGCAGCGGCAGCACCAGCACGGTGGCCGAACGGCGCAGGCCCAAGGGCCGGGCGGGACGGCGGCGGCGCAGGCGGTCGAGCTTGCCGAGGTCGATCAGCGGGCCGAACAGCGACTTGAAGCCATGCACGAACAATCGCTGGAACCAGCGCCAGCCATCGTCAAACCGGGCAGTGCCGGGCAGCAGGGTCGCAAGGCCAATCGCCACCCAGAACAGCGCGAACGCCAGCGGGCTGGGGTCCCATAGCTGGGCAAAGCCATAGAGCGCGGCGAAGGCGAGGGCGGCCAGCGCGCGCTTGTCCTTGCGCACTGCAGGCCGGGCGGCGGCCAGTGCGGCGCAGAGGCCCAGCATGAATAGGCCCTGCACCCCGGTGACCTGTTCCAGCTCCCAGAACACGTAGTTGCCCAGCAGCACCAGCAGCGCGGTGAGCGCCAGCTTGAGCGCGAAGGCCCCATCCCAGCGGTGTTTGGAAAGCAATCGCATCGGCATGTCCCCCCGTTCGCGGCTCTTGTCGCGCCGGGGCGTGGAGATGGTTGCGGGGGCCTGGTGGCCTTGCGGTGGCAATTGTGTGCAGGGGAGATGCAGGGGTTTTGGGGGTTCACCCAAAGGACCGAAGAGGTTCGCGGTGGACCGCAGGTCCTGCAACTCCTCAAGGGGCGCCTCTGGCACTGATGAGGAAGGGTGCCGCGGCTTCGCCGATTGCGAAACATCTTCGGTTCTTCGGGTGAATCCCTGCTACATCTGCCACATGCCTGACTCCGATCTGCTAAAGACCCTCCTCAACCACATCCGCACCGTCCTGCCTTCAGCGCGCAAGCCGCTGGTCCTGGGGATTTGCGGGGCGCAGGGGAGTGGCAAGACCACGCTGGTCGCCGCGCTGGCCACGGCGCTCGAGGCCGAAGGGATCGCGGTGGCTACCCTGTCGCTCGATGATCTCTACCTGAGGCGCGCCGAGCGGCAGGTGCTGGCCCGCGCGGTGCATCCGCTGTTCGCGACGCGTGGAGTCCCGGGGACGCATGATATCGCCTTGGGGCTGGAGACTCGCGCAGCACTCGAACGCGGCGAGGCCGTTCCCCTGCCGCGCTTTGACAAAGGCAATGACGAACGCGCGCCCATAGAATCATGGCCCAGCGCGCCCGAAGGTACGCGGGTCCTGCTGCTCGAAGGCTGGTGTCTAGGCGCCCGCCCGCAGGAGCCCGAATCACTGGCCCAACCGGTTAACGCGCTCGAAGCAGACGAAGACCCCAAAGGCCTCTGGCGCGCTCACGCCAACGCCGCATTGGCCGGACCCTATCAGGCCCTGTTCGCGCGAATCGATAGCCTCGTGCTGCTCGCCGCGCCGGATTGGGAGGTGGTCGCGAAATGGCGCGAACAGCAGGAGGCCGAACTACGTGCCACCGGCGCAACGCGCGCGATGGACCCGGCAGCGGTCGAGCGCTTCATCCAGCACTACGAACGCCTGACCCGCTGGATCCTGGAGGAAATGCCCGTGCGCGCCGATCTGGTGGTGCGGCTGGACGAAAACCGCGAAGTGCTGGGGCTCAGCCCGCCCTAACCCGGTCCAGCGCCCGAAGGAAAGCCAGCATTTCCGCCCGCGAGCTGACCGTGATCCGCGAACGATCCGGCCAGATCGCCCACGACCGGCCAATCTCCACCCCCTGCTTGCGGAACGCCTCGCGCATTGCCTTGGCCGGTTTGCCGCCCCAATCGACCATGAACATGTTGGCCGTGCTGGGCAGCACCTGAAAACCGCGCCGCCGCACCTCGGCGGTGACGAAGGCCAGGTTCAGCTGCATCTCGCGGCGGCGCTGGGCGATCAGGGCGGCCTGCTTCAGGCTGGCGGTGGCGCAGACCAGCGAGGGCAGCGGCAGCGAGCCCGACAGCACGTCGCCGTCATAGCGCTGCATCTTGGCGATGTTCGCCGGGTGGGTCAGGGCATAGCCCATTCGCATCCCGGCCATGCCGAACAGCTTGGAGAAAGTGCGCAGCACGATCACGTCTTCGCTTTGGGCCAGCAGCGTGGCAGCGCTGGGGGTGCCGGAGAAGTGGATATAGGCTTCGTCCACCAGCACCTTCGCGCCCGCAGGCTTGTTCTTCACCAGCCACGCAATGTCCTCCAGCGGGGTCAAGGTGCCAGTAGGATTGTTGGGCGAGCAGACATAGAACAGCCCCGCCGCAGGATCGGCCGCAACCATGGCCTTCACGTCGTGGCGATAGTCGGCGGTCAGCGGCACCTTGCGGACCGGCACGCCCAGCCATTCGGCAGTGTCCCAGGCCAGTTCGAAAGTCGGATCGGCGGTAACGATCCCGCGCGTGGGTGAGGCAAAGCTCACCACCGAGCGGCTCAGCGGATCGCTCGATCCCGGCCAGGGCGAGACCCAGTCGTGTCCTACCTCATCGGCCTTCATCACCGCTCGGATGAAGTCATCGCGCTCGTTGCCCGGTTCATAGCGGTTGCAACGCGCCAGAATCGCACTTGCCGCCGCGATCCCGGCGGGCATCGGTCCGATCCAGCATTCGTTGGAATCGAGCAGCAGCTTGTTGGCCGGCTTGGCGGGCGCAGCGGCCCAGGCTGGTTGACCTGCGCTGGCGACCAAGGCGCCGGTCCCGAAAATGGCCGCAATCCGCCCTACGTCGCGCCGGTTGTAGCCGCGCTGGAGCAAGTCTTCGCTAGCCGATGAATTGAGCCCCAGTTGTTCGGTCATGCCTCTCTCCCCTGACTGCAGGCTAGGCGCTCGGAGGCAAGATGCAAGTCAGAGCGGGCTGCCGTCCTTGTCGCGGTAAATCTCGCGCCGCCCGACATGGTTCGCCGGGCCGACGAAGCCGTCGGCTTCCATCCGCTCAACCCATTTGGCCGCGGTGTTATAACCCACGCCCATCTGGCGTTGCAGCCAGCTGGCCGAGGCCTTCTGGCTTTCGAACACGATCTGGCAGGCCTGGCGGTATTTGCGTTCTTCGGGGGCGTCGCTCGCGGTGGCGTCGAGGTCGTCGAAGCCGAAGCCGCCGTCTTCGGGCTCTTCGGTGACCGAATCGACATATTCGGGCTTGCCCTGAGCGCGCCAGAAATCGGCGATGCGTTCGACTTCCTCGTCCGAAACGAAGGGTCCGTGGACCCGCATGATCGGCAAGGTATTGGGCTTGTAGAGCATGTCGCCCTTGCCCAGCAGCTGCTCGGCGCCCTGCTCGCCCAGGATCGTGCGGCTGTCGATCCGGCTGGTCACCGCGAACGAGATGCGGGTCGGCAGGTTGGCCTTGATCACCCCGGTGATGACGTCGACCGAGGGCCGCTGGGTGGCCATGATCAGGTGGATCCCGGCCGCGCGGCTCTTTTGCGAAAGGCGCTGGATCAGCACTTCGACTTCCTTGCCGACGGTGACCATCAGGTCGGCCAGCTCGTCCACAATCACCACGATCTGCGGCAGGGTCTGGTAGTCAAGCTGCTGGTCTTCGAACAGCTCTTCGCCGGTATCGGGATCGAAGCCGATCTGGATCCGGCGGCCCAGCGGCTTGCCCTTGGCGATCGCGCTTTTGATCTTCTCGTTGAAGCCCGAAAGGTTGCGCACCGACAGCTCGCTCATCTGGCGGTAGCGGCGCTCCATTTCCTCAACCGCCCACTTGAGCGCGCGGACGGCCTTGGCGGGTTCGGTCACCACGGGGGAGAGCAGATGCGGGATATCGTCGTAGCTCTTGAGTTCCAGAACCTTGGGATCAACCAGGATCAAGCGGCACTGCGCCGGGGTCAGCCGGTAGAGCAGCGAGAGCAGGATGGTGTTGAGCCCGACCGATTTGCCCGACCCGGTGGTCCCGGCGACCAGCAAGTGCGGCATGGTCGCAAGGTCGGCAACGATCGGCTCGCCGGCGATATCCTTGCCCAGGATGATCGGCAGCGCGGCCTTGCTGGCGGCGAACTGTTCGCAGGCGACCAGTTCCTTGAAGCTGACCATCTGGCGGTTGGCGTTGGGCAGCTCGATTCCCATCACGGTGCGGCCCGGGATCGAGGAGACGCGGGCCGAGACCGCGCTCATGTTGCGGGCGATATCGTCGGCCAGACCGATCACCCGGCTGGCCTTGATGCCGGGCGCGGGTTCGAGTTCGTACATGGTCACCACCGGGCCGGTGCGGACCGCGTCGATCGTGCCCTTGACGTTGAAGTCGTCGAGCACGGTTTCAAGCAGCCGGGCGTTGCGTTCCAGTGCCAGCTTGTCGATCTTGGGGGCCGAATTGGGCGCAGGGTCGCTCAGCAGGTCGAGCTTGGGCAGCTCGTAAGTGTCGAACAGATCGCCCTGGCGTGCGGCGGTCAGCGTCGCGGGCTTGGCGGCGCGGGCCGGATCTGAGATTTCAGGGGCCTTGCGCGGCGCGCCCAGCGTTTCGCCGTGCGCCGCTTCGCGCGTGCCGCGGCTGGCCGACTTGGGCTTGACCGAAATGAATGGCGCTTCGCCATCGACCACGATCCCGCGCTTGCGCCGCAGGAAGGTGGGCAGCGTAAACAGGCTGCCCCAGTCGAAGGCAAAGACGCGGCCCGCCAGCACTGCGCCTGCGCCCAGCGTGACCAGCCCGGCCGCGAAAGTGAAGATCCAGCGCCCACCTTCGGGCAAGAGGCTGGCGATGAAATGCGTCGCGCCCGCGCCCAGCAGCCCGCTGACCCCGCCCCAGCCGGCCGGATAGGCATCGCCCCCGCCGCTGATTGCCAGCGCCAGAGTAGTACCGATCAAGGCCATGGCCAGCAGCAGCACCGCGACCGGACGCCACCAGGCGTGGCCCGCGTGCGGCAGGTCCTGATCCTCTTCCTCAACCAGGGTCCACAGCCCGCGCGCCATCACGTAAAGCATCGGCAGCAGCAGCACGGCGGTCCAGCCGAACAGGAACAGCGCACGCTCGGCCACCCAGGCCCCCACGCCGCCCATCCAGTTCTGGGCTGGGCCACCTGCGGCGGTCGAAATCGAAGGATCGGTCTGGTGATACGAGGCGAGCGCGCCTGCCAGGAACACCATGGTGCCCAGCAGCACAATCGCCCCGCCAATCTCGGCGCTGCGCCGCGCGGCACGCCTCAGCGCTGCGCGCCAATCGACGCGAGCGCCGCGGTGGCTGGCCGATGCCGGACGTGTTGCCATAGTGCTCCCCTGGGTCTGGTGGCACGTTATGCGCCTGCCGGTGACTCCCCGTCAAGAATCCTTGGGATTCGAGGGATTCGCTTCACCGCAAAAAAGCGTCGATCCCGGCCCAAAGCGGCCATTTGAGCCGCTTGGCGCTGCGCCGGTTCATGCCGCCCAGCGCGATCACCGGCACCCTGGCACGCGCCGCCAGCAGGCGGAAACGCAGCGGGCCTAGCGCCTTGGCCCCGGGGTGCGTGCGGGTGGGGAACACTGGGGAGAGCAACAGCGCCTCGGCTCTGGCAGCGCGGCCAATCTCGCGCAGATCGTGGACCGGGACCAGATGCCCGCCCGCACCATAGGCCTTGTCCGCCCCCCAGCGCCGCGCCTGGGCGCGGCTTCCGGCCAGCGCCACCACATGCCCCCGCGCCCGCGCCAGCCGCGCCAGTGCGTCAAACCGTGCGCGCCGCGCGGCCTCGCCCAGGTGGTAGTGGCGAAAGACCAACCCGCTGCCGCGCGGCAATCTGCGCAGGGCCGCTTCCAGCGCCGCGTCATTGCGGGCATCGGAGATCAGCCAGATCGCAGGCAGGGGCTTCAAACGCGGCACCGCGCCGCTATAGCACCCAGCCATGACCGATCCAGCCTTGTCCCCCTCCCGCTTGCGGGAGGGGTTAGGGGTGGGTCAGTCCACACCATAGCGCCAACCCCGAATGG
>JAGXTB010000072.1 GCA_018334165.1 Sphingomonadales bacterium
TCGGCCTCGTCGCCTAAAGATTCGTGGCAGCGCGCGGCGGGGACACGCCTCCCCGCCGCGCTTGGGCCGGAGAACATGTTCCACTATACCGACGCGCCTGACCTAAAACGGGACGACCAGCACAAGTACTCGCTCATCCCCTCGAACGAAAACCCACTCGGCGTCACGGAAGTCATGGTCGACGTGGGCCTCGAGTCCGACGACTATTTCACCGAAACGGACAGCAGCCGCGGCATCGCCATCCACGCCGAACTAGCCAACGCCGCCCGCGGCATCGCCCCATTCCCATTCCTAGACCCCGACCTGTACGGCTGGCGTCAAAGCGGCCTCGACAAGCTCGCGGAACTCCTAGCCGACGGCGCCGTCATCCTCGGCGTCGAGGTCATGGCCTACCACCCGCTCTACCGCTTCGCCGGCACCGTCGACCTCATCGTGCTTTGGCGCGGCTACGAATGGATACTGGACTGGAAGTCGGGCAAGGCGTCGAAGGTCACGCGCTTTAAGCTCGCCGCCTACGACATGATCCTGGGCCCCGCGAAGAACGGCAAGCAACGCAAGCGGGCGGCAATTGAGGTGCAGGAGGACGGAAGTCGTGCGAAGCTAATCGAGTACAACACGCCCGATCATTTCCACGACGGCAACCGCTTCCTGAGCTACCTCAATACGTCCCGCGACCGTAAGACTTACGGCGCAAAATAGATTTGACAAACGCCATGGCATCTGATACGATCTGGCAACATTGCTAAAACACGGAGAACACATGGAAAACACAGACGAACCGACCACCGCTCTAGAAAGAATCCCGGTCCCCGAAGTCGTCGACCTCGAAATCATCCGTTCCTCGATCGGCCCGTCTATCGACAAGGCCCTGCACCACGCCGCAAAGATTGCGGCCAGCATCACTGACGACGCCTCCCGCGAGATCGCCATAGATGCGGTCGAGAAGGTCAAAGACGACTGCCTCACCGTTTTAGAGAAGTGGCGCGAAGACTACTACGTCCCGAAGTACCGCGACGCCGAAGACGCCCGGTCCGTTTTCGACACGCGCATCAAGGAGGCCAAGGCTGTCGTCAAGACCATCATGAGCCACGTCTCCGACTACAACGTGCGCAAGAAGCGCGAGGCCGACCTGGCACGGGAGCGCGCCGAAGCCGAGGCGCGGCGCCTGCGCGAGGAACTGGAGCGCAAGCAACGGGAACTCGAAGCCGCCGAGCGCCGCGCCAATGAGGCGGCGGAGGCGGAGAAGCGCCGCATCAAGGAGGCCGAGGAGGCCGAGGAGCGCCGGATCGTGGCCGAGGCCGAAGCACGCATCCGCGCCGAACGCGCCGCCCGCGAAGCGGCCGCCGCCGAGACAGCCCGTAAGCTCAAGGAGGAGGAGGATGCCCGCCTCAAGCAGGCCCAGCTGGCCAAGGACGTCGGAAACGGGGACGCCAAGGTCGATACCATCCTCGAGAGCGCCACGCCGATCAGCCCAGTCCTGGCCAAGCCCGAGCAGGCCAAGGACCTCGAGACGCTTCGCCTGGAGAACGAACAGGCCACGCGCGTCGCCGAGGAGAAGGTCCTGCGGGAGCAGGCCGCTGCGGCCGAGGCCGAGAATGTGCGCCTAGCGGCCGAGGCCGACGCCAAAGCCAAGCGCGAGGAGCTGGCCACGGCCACCGCCGCCGCGACCAGCGCGGCCGCCGCCGCAGCGGCGACATCGATCGCCACAACGACCGACTCCCGTACCGTAAGCGTGACCAGATGGAAGGTCGACTTAGCCAGCGACGGGACGGTGGACGGAGACCGCGCCGCAGTCATGACGCTACTCAAGGCGATCGTGGAAGGCCGTGCGCCCATCGAGGCCATGGGATTCGATGAGAACCACCCAGAGGATTTTAGGCCGTCTTGGGTCGTCAAGCAGGCAGCAGAAAAAAAGGATAGATTTTTTTGCCCTGGCTGGAAGGCTTATCCACAAGCTGATGAACAACTAAAACGTCGCACCGTAGGTGGGAGACGTTAGAATGCCACGAGGCGTCTACGCTCGCACCATAAAATCTCTCCCGGAAAGATTCTGGGCCATGGTTGATAAGAACGGTCCAGCGCCAAAGCACAACCAAAAGATCGGAGCGTGCTGGTTGTGGACAGGATATCGTTCCACGAATGGATACGGCCAGATCAATCGCGGTGACCACCGCATCGATTATGCCCATCATGTCGCATTTGAGATTCAGAACGGGACGATCGACACCAATCTGGACGTAATGCATGAGTGCGACAATCGCCCCTGCGTACGCGGAACACACCTCGTGCAAGGGACGCGAAGCAAGAACATTGGTGATTGCGTCGTTCGCGGAAGACACTTCTCACCATATCGCCATAGGACACATTGCAAAAACGGGCATCTGTTCACTGAAGAAAAACGCCCCGACGGTGAAGGAAGAATATGCCGAACATGCATTAATGATAGGGCAAGAAAATATCGTAAAGGGAGACGCTAACCATGGCCGAAGGTGGAGCCGTTTATAAAGAAATCATCCTCAAGACGATCCGCGAGAAGGAATGGAAGGATGGGAAAGGCTTCGGCGTTTGGGTGGTGCAGACCGTCAAGGACGACAAGAGCTTTAAGATTCAGGTCCGCGCCGGCATGTACCGGCCGGACAAGGTGACTGGCGAGAAGGTCCTGCCCAAAGACGGCCTCGATGAAGGCGACTTCAAAACCGTCCACGCCGCCTGGAAGGAAGTCGAGCCGTTGCTTCAGATCCCGAAAGGAACCGCCGTCGACCCGCGCACGACCGACGACACGCCGGAACCGGAGGCCGAACTGCCTCCGTGGATGAAGTAAGGAGAACCATGAAATCACTGAGCAAGAGCCAGTACGTGCGCGGCAACCAATGCCTCAAGAGCCTGTGGTTGTATAGAAACAGAAAAGATTTACAGGACCCCGTCGACCCGTTCCAGCAGTCGATCTTCCACTCCGGCACCGCCTTCGGCCTCCTGGCCATGAAACGGTTCGCCGGCGGCGTCCTCATCCATGCCGACCACGCGCATCCCGAGGACGCTCTGGCCCAAACGGCCGACGCCGTCGCCAGCGGCACCAAGATCATCTACGAGGCCGCGTTCTTGTTCGAGGACGTCCTGGTGCGCGCCGACGTCGTCACGAAGAACGACAACGGAACCTGGGACCTGACCGAGGTCAAGAGCGCCACGAAGATGAACGACGTCTACCTCCTCGACGTCGCCGTGCAGCGCCATGTTATGAGCGGCGCTGGCTTCCCGGTTGCGCACGCGCGCGTGGCGCACGCCAACCCCGGATACGTCCGCTACGGCGAGCTCGACCTCGACAAGCTGTTCGTGGTCGTAGACGTCACGGAGGCGTCCGAGCCGGCCCTGAGCGAGGTCCCCCAGCGCCTGGGGCGCATGAAGGTCTTCGCCGACGCGCCGGCCGCGCCCGAGATCGGCATCGGGAGCCATTGCGCCAACCCGTACCCCTGCGACTTCGAGGGGAACTGCTGGGCGCACGTTCCCGAGTACTCCGTCTTTAACCTGGCCTACGCGAAGATGGAAACGAAGCTGGACCTGTTCAACCGCGGCGTCCAGCTGGTCCATCAGGTCAACCCAGACTTCGACAACCTTACCGACAAGCGCACGATCAAACAGGTCCAGATCGCGCGCCTGGGCAAGCCGTACGTGGACCTCGAGGCCATCGGCTCCTTCCTCAACGGCCTGCGCTACCCGATCGCGCACCTGGACTTCGAGACGGACAACCCGGTCATCCCACCGTACGACGGCCTCAAGCCCTACCAGCAGATGCCGTTCCAGGCTTCCGTGCGCGTCCAGCAGGAGCGCGGCGGGCCGCTCACCGAGTACGGCTACCTAGGCGACGGCTTGGAGGATCCGCGCCGCGACCTGATCGGCTTCCTCTCCGAACACGTTCCCGAGCAGGGCCACGTCCTGGCCTACTACAAGAGCTTCGAAGGCGGGCGCCTGAAGGAACTCGCGCAGGGCCCCGGCGTCGGCAACCGAGGGCCGCAGCTCCTCGACATGGCCGCGCGCCTCGTCGACCTGGCAGACCCGTTCAGCAAGAACTGGTACACGCATCCCGGCTTCAAGGGCAAGTGGTCGATCAAGAACGTCCTGCCTATCCTCGTCCCGACGATGACCTACGCCGGCCTCGTCATCCGCGACGGCACGGCTGCGATGGCCGCGTACGCCGAACTCCGCGACCCGAAGCTCGACCCGGCGCGCCGCGCCATGCTCACCGAGGCGCTCAAGGTCTACTGCGGCCAGGACACGATGGCCATGGTTAAAATCCTCGAACACCTATGGGCGCAGGTCGGCGTAGCGGCGTAATGACTTTGATGGGGCTGCCGGGAGACCCCGGACCGGAACGGACTTCGAAAGGCCGGTGCCTTCGGGCATGGCGGGCGCGAGGTTCGTTTCCTGCAAACTTGTGGTACCCAAGAAATGAAGGCGAGGTTAAACCTTGGCCGAAGCAGGCGCAAGACCTGCCCCCATTACCGATTGGATTTTAGTTGACAAGTAACATGGCGTTTGCCATCATACGCAACGGATAAAATCCGGACGAATTGACGGACAGGAGAGCCATGAGCGACACGACGGGAATGGTCCACGCCGATCCGCGCCGCGCCGAGGCCGAGGCACTGGCCAAGGTCGCGCCGCACCTCAAGCGCATCAAGACACGTATCATGGCCTGGGCGACGAACGCCGGGGAGAACGGATTGACCCCCGACGAGTTCGCGCGGGAAACCGGGGCGCTCATCAACACGGTGCGCCGGCGCTTCGTGGACCTTTGGAAGGCCGGCGAGCTCAAGCCCACCAAGATGACGCGCCCGAACGCGCGCGGCAACCCGGAGACGGTCTGGGTCCTGGGCCACGACGCGCTCGGTGCGGCGGTGCGCGAGACCAAGGACCAGAAGATCAAACGCCTCGAGGCGCGCGTCGCGGAGCTTGAGAGCACCCTGAGCCGAGCGATATGACCAACGACCAGATCAAGGCGCACACGATCGACTTCGCCATCAAAATGGCCAACGACGGTGCCGAGCCGGCCGACCAGCTGACGGCCGTCGCGTTGCTGATCCAGTGCAGCTTAAAGGCCGTAACGCCTTTGCAACGGACGAAGATCGCCAGCATTTACTTCGACACGATCAGGGCAAACTTGTGAAAGGTTTCACCCATGAAACACCACGCCAGGGCGCGACCAACGTCTGGCTGACGCCGCACATCGGGAACGGAAGATTAAACCAAGAGCAGGCCATCGAACGTTTCCTGCCACGCTATAAACTGCTCGACGAATGGACTGGATTCGATAAGCAACACCGCTTTTTAGACACAGCCACCGGAAGGGTCGTAACAAAAAGCGGATATTCGGCACGTTCCTCTAGGAAATGGAAAGGTCGATGGGCCATGATACGAGAGAAGATTTGGCATGGATGTTCAGATAAGCCTTGGTACAGATGCTGGGAAGGGATGATCTCTAGGACCACAGACGGAAAAAAGAGATGTTACGATGGCATTGTCGTCTGCGTGGAATGGCGAGATCCGCGCGTCTTTGGAGAATGGGCAGAGCGCAACGGATTCGCGCCTGGATTGACCATCGAGCGAAAAAACCCGCGCTCTCATTACGCGCCAGAAAATTGCGAGTGGATCACTAAGCAAGAAAACAGCTCGCG
Source organism: Sphingomonadales bacterium (assembly GCA_018334165.1). Classification (GTDB taxonomy): domain Bacteria; phylum Pseudomonadota; class Alphaproteobacteria; order Sphingomonadales; family Sphingomonadaceae; genus Novosphingobium. Next base: position 5,670 of record JAGXTB010000072.1, read on the forward strand.
AAGTCATATCACAAGCCCGCGTCACCATGATAGTAAAGGCCGGTTTGCCCGCGGCGTTTGGAAGCCGGCGTGACGCCGGAACTCAACCGGATATACCTAGGCGACAACCTCGCCACCATGAAGACGTGGCCGGACGCCTTCGTCCACACCTGCGTCACCTCGCCGCCTTATTTCGCGCTCCGCGACTACGGCACGGCATCGTGGGAAGGCGGAGACGCCTCGTGCGCGCACAGCGTCGGAGGACAGGTGCCGGACGGAAAGGCACCGGGCGCGATCTCTGCCGGCGTCCGCCCCGGGGTAGACGCCAGCAAGTGCCGCAAGTGCGGAGCGAAACGCATCGACCAACAGATCGGCCTCGAGGCCACGCCAGAGGCCTACGTCGCACGCCTCGTCGAATTGTTCCGCGAGGTCCGACGCGTTCTCCGCGATGACGGTACGCTCTGGCTCAACCTCGGCGACTCATATAACGCCTACAACGGCAACCGGGGCACCGAGAGCGAGTACGCCGGCAAGCGCAACGCCATGGAGCCGGCGTTCCCGGCTGGCCATGGCCTCATGGCGAAAGGGCTCAAGCCCAAGGACCTCATCGGGATCCCGTGGATGGTCGCACTCGCTCTGCGCGCCGACGGCTGGTACCTGCGATGCGACATTATATGGGCCAAGAAGAACTGCATGCCGGAGAGCGTTACGGACCGGCCCACGAAGGCGCACGAGTATATTTTTCTGTTGTCGAAGTCGGAGAAATATTTTTACGACGCGGAGGCGATCAAGGAGGCGATCACAGAATCGTCCATCGCGCGCGTGGCGCAAAATGACGGACGGCCAGTGCTCAACACCGACCGCAAGCGCGATAGCACGCAGGCCGAACAGACGCTTGACATCGCGGCGATGGTGCCGGCGGACGGACGAAGGAACAAACGATCGGTGTGGAACGTCGCGCTTAAACCTTTCAACGAAGCACACTTCGCAACTTTCCCTCCGGACCTGATCTCCCCGTGCGTATTGGCCGGCGCGCCACGTGGGGGGGTCGTATTGGACCCATTCATGGGCGCGGGGACCACGGCCCTCGTCGCCGCCACACATGATCGCCAATATATCGGGTGCGAATTGAACCCGGAATATAAGTCCATAGCCGACGCGCGCGTGGCGAACGAATCCGCGCAAGAGAAAATGCTATGAGTAAGCGGAGGCCCCCGATGACGTTCGGTAGCGTCTGCTCGGGCATCGAGGCCGCCAGCGTCGCCTGGCATCCGCTCGGCTGGCGTGCGGCGTGGTTGGCCGAGATCGATAAATTCCCCGCCGCCGTCCTGAAGCACCGCTACCCCGACGTGCCGAACCTCGGGGACATGACCAAGATCCACGAGTCGGAGGTTTTCAATGGAGCAGATATCGATGTTCTCGTCGGAGGAACCCCCTGCCAATCCTTCAGCGTCGCAGGACTTAGAGCGGGACTGGCGGACCCGCGCGGCAACTTGGCACTCGTCTTTCTTAGGCTTCTTGACCATAAACGCCCCCGCTGGGTGGTCTGGGAGAACGTCCCCGGCGTCCTATCCTCCTGGTCGGATGCGGCGGAGCGTCCTGCGACCGCCGGGGACTACGACGCCGCCGGACAACCCGACCCCGGAGACGGACGACGAGGAAGCGTCGTCGAGCAGTCCAGTGATTTTGACACCTTCACCTGCGGCCTTCGGGAACTCGGGTATGGTCTCGCCTGGCGAGTGCTTGACGCTCAGTATTTCGGAGTTCCCCAGCGCCGGCGTCGCGTCTTCGTTATCGGCTATCTTGGAGACTGGCGACCTGCCGCGGCGGTTCTTTTTGAGCGCCACAGCTTGTATGGGAATCCTCCGCCGAGCCGCAACAAGGGGGAAAACGTTGCCGGCCCGCTTGGAGCTTGCTCTGAAACAGGCGGCCGGAGGACAACAGATTTAGATGGACACAGGGCTCATGTCGTATATGAAAACCATGGCCAGGACTCGCGCGTTAAGGAGTGCGACGTCAGCCCGCAGATCAATGCCAAGGCCGGCACTGGCGGCGGGAACCTGCCGCTGACGATCACGCCTGCGCCAGTAATGTTTAAACCGTCGCACTACACGCGCGGTAAGGACGGCGCGCCGAGCGAGGTTTCGCCGCCGCTGTCCGCCGACGCCGACAAAGGCGACCAGGATCCTCTCGTGTTTGAAACACGCTTTGCGCGCAACGGGAGAGGAGCTCCGGACACCGTATGTCCCCCGCTCAAAGCGCAGAGCGGCGAGACGGGCAAGGGCGACGCCGCGCCCGTCGTGGCTTTCACACAGAACAGCCGATCAGAGGTCCGTGAGATAGGAGGCGACGGCCAGATCGTCGGCGCTCTGGCGGCGGAGCCGGGTGCCCAACAACAGAACTACATAGCCGCAGGGGGGGGGATACCTGCGCCGGGACAGGCGACGGCTCGAACCGCCGTGCGTCGTCTCACGCCGCGCGAATGCGAACGCCTTCAGGGTTTCCCAGACGACTACACGAACATCGCGCGCAACGGGAAAGACACGACCGACGGTCCGCGATACAAGGCACTCGGCAATTCCATGGCGGTCCCGGTCATGCGGTGGATCGGGGAACGGATACAGATGGTGGAAGATTTAAATAAAAAATAATTGCTTGACATATGCCATGGCGCGTAGTAGTATACGCGCGGAGCCGTAAAAGGAGCAGCCCGATGCGCAAGATCGTGATCGAAGCAGAGATTTTTTTCGACAAAGACGGCGCCACCCGAATGCGGTTGATGACCGGATTCGGCGACCCCAACCTGGTGGTCGCAACCGACAAATTCCAATACCTCGACGCGGAGAAACCATGAACGACGTCGAGCTTTTTTTTCGGCCTTCGATGTTGCGTAATTATGTCCTAGGATTGAACGTCCGATGACTATTAATCCAGAGCAGATTCAAGTCGTCGCCAACCTGCTCCATCAGGCTCGCTTCCCGCGCTACAAATACGGAACAGTGAAGTGCGCCGGCCCCAAGATTTGTTGTGGCCAGGACCACGAGATGGCCCGCGCGCTCCTGCGCCGATACCGCCTCGTCAAGAGGGCCCGATGAACGACGCAATCCCCGTGTTGGACAAAGGCTTCGTTCGCCTTGAGAAGCACAGCGGCGAGGACCCAAGCGTTGTCCGTGCGGCACGCGTCAGCTACGGATCGAAGTCCAAGACGGCGGAGGCCGATCGCAAGCTCATCCGCTACATGCTCGAGCACGAGCACGGGACGCCGTTCGAGCACAACCTGTTCACCTTCCACGTCAAGGCCCCGATCTTCGTTTTCCGCCAATGGCACCGGACCCGGATCGGCATCAGCTACAACGAACTGTCGGCGCGCTATGCCGAGATGAAGGACGAGTTCTACTTTCCAAAGAAATGGCGCAAGCAGGACGTAAAGGATAAGCAGAACAGCATCGCCGGCGACCTGCCGCACGCCGCCCTGACGCGAGACATGCGCGCCGGGTGCAAGGAGCAGATGGCGCGTTACCGCCGCGCGCTGAAGGCCGGCGCCGCCCGCGAGATGGCCCGCTTCCACCTGCCCGTCAACCTCTACAGCGAGATGTATTTCACCTGCAACGCGCGCTCGCTCATGGCATTTATAAAGCTCCGCTCCGAACACCACGCCCAATGGGAGACGCGCCAGTACAGCAACGCGCTCTGGACATTGTTCGCCAAGACGATGCCATGGACGGCCGAGGCATTCCTCGGCACGCTCCCGCTGGCACGCTACCAGTCCATGGACGGCCTCGCCGGCCCCAACCTCGACTCGATCCCCAAGGCCTCCCGTGCCGCATAAGAAGTTACCCACCGCACCCGACGGCGGAGGCCTGCGCTTCAACACAGGTAAGCTCCGCGTGGACTTGGTCCCATCTGACGTGATCGAAGCTCTGGCGGGCGTCCTGGGCCACGCCTGCACCGAGCGCGTCCCGCCATACCCGCCCCGCAACTGGGAGCGCGGCATGAAGTGGAGCGACGTCGTGGCGTCACTCGAGCGCCACCTGCTCGACGTTAAGCTCGGGCGGATGATCGACCCGTCGGGCACGAAACAGCGGTCGACCGCCCTGTTGCTTTGCAACGCCGTGTTCTTGTGCGCCTACGACATCCGCGGCATGCACCACCTAGACGATTTGGAGCCGTACGCACGATCCGCGCGTAACAAAAAAGGAGACCCCCATGAAACGCCTCGTCCTCGTCGCCGTCGTCGCCTCCGTCGCCGCTTGCTCCAGCGCGCCCGTAAAGGCCCCGCTGGCCGTCGGCTGCGGCCCGACCCAGTACACGCGTCAGATAAACGCCGCCTCGTCGGCGGTCATCAACATGTGCTTCCTCGCGGACGGCAGCGTCAAGTGGACCGACGGCGAGGCCGTCCCCGTCGCCCCGCAGATTAAACCGAAGAAGACCGCCACTGCTACGAACAAGAAATAGCCTGCGGCAATGGCCTCTCCGCAAACCGAAAACGGCTACTTCAAAGTCGCCAACGAACTAGCCGACGCGATATTCCTTTTCCCATTCAGCGGCCCGCAGTTGCGGCTCGTGATTTGGGTAATGCGATACTCCTACGGCTGGCGGCGTAAGGAAACGCAGTCCATCACTCTCGACGGATTGACGTCGATCACCACCATCCCGCGTTCCACCCTCAGTTGGACGATTCAGCAACTGGTGGGCAGCGGCGTACTGGTGCGGAGCAAGGACTTGACCTACCGCCTCAACAAGAACTACGAGGAGTGGATCGTGACCGGATCCGACATGCTACCGCTTAGGTCCAACCCATTGGATATCCAACCCATTGGAATAGATTCCAACCCATTGGACCTACAGCGTCCCCCTATAAGGAACTTAAAGACAATTAGTAAAGACAAAGGTGGACACGAACGCCCAACGGCTATTTTCAGCCCCCCCTCTCTTTCAGCGGTCAAAGCTTACTGCACGGAACGGAAAAGCGTGGTGGACCCCGACAAGTTCTTCCACCACTTCGAGGCGAACGGCTGGTACATGGGCCGCACGAAGATGACCAACTGGAAGTCCGCCGTCTGCTACTGGGAGCGCACGCAGTACCCCGGCAACGGCCGCACCGCAGTCCTCGATGGAAAGGTCTGTCCGATCTGCGACAAGAACCAGATGGAGAAGGGCGCGACCGTCTGCGTATCCTGCGCCCGATGCAAGAAGTGCGGCGAGAGTACCCCCAACTTAAAGATCGGCAAGCGGCCGGACGGGACCAAGACGGCTTGGTGCCTCCGCTGCGTTAAAAACAAATGACGGACAGGAGACGACACGCCATGACCCACCGACAAGAAGTACTCAAGGACGTCCTGCCGCCGCTCACGCCCCTGCAGGAAGCCGCTCGGATCTACCTCGAAGCGGAGCAGGAGGCCGCGAACCTGAAGACGCGCGCCGGCAAGCGCAAGGAGGAGATGATCACGATGGCGAACAGGATCGGCGAGGACTTCGTCAAGGTCCGCGACGAGGACGGATTCATGCACACGTTCGCCTTCGAGAGCAAAGCGGCCGTCCGCCACAGCAAACTGCTCGACGTGAAGGTCGTCAAGCACGACAGCGCCGCCGACGCCTAAAGCGACATGAAGTTGACCATCCACGTGAAGCCGCTGTCGATCAACGACGCGTACCGCGGCGCCCACTACCCGACGAAGGAAAAGACGCAGTACGAGACGGCCCTGCGCTACGCGCTTCCGAACGTGCGCGTGGCGCCGGGCCCGTACTACCGGATCGCCTTCGACTTCCACCTGGTCAACTTCGCGCTCACGGACTACGACAATCTCATCAAGATCACGCAGGACTGCCTCGTCAAGCGCGGCATTATGACCGACGACCGCCTGATAGTCGACGCACGTATCCGTAAGTTTAAAGCCGACAAGGACCGCATCGAGATCGACCTGCAGCCCGCCGCCGACGCTTTGGAGCCAAACCTAATATGAAAAATGAAGCCCCCGAAACCGTCCAGGCCATACGCGCCAAAGCGGCACCGTACAACCCACGCACGATCACGCCGGCGCAGGAAAAGATGTTGGCCGCAGCCATGACCGAGTTCGGCGATCTTGGCGGTCTGGTGGTCAACGTCAAGACCGGCCGCGTTGTTGGCGGCCACCAGCGGCTGAAGCAGCTCGATCCGTCCTGGCCTGTCGTTAAAAAATCCTACACGGACAAGACCGGAACCGTCGCGCTAGGCTACGTCGAAACGCCCCGAGGCCGGTGGGCATACCGCGAGGTCGACTGGCCCGAGGCCAAGGAAAAGGCGGCGAACATCGCGGCGAACAAGCACGGCGGCGCGTTCGACATTCCGAAGCTCAAGGACATCCTTGTTGAAATTCAGGCCGCCGAGATACCGCTCGAGCTCACCGGATTCGACGCCGACGACCTGGCCGAGATGCTCGCCGAGGAAGGCGCGGCGATTCCGGAGAACGTGGACGACTTACCCCCCCCCATGGCGCAATCTAAGACCAAGCGCGGCGACGTCTGGATATGCGGCGACCACCGGGTCATGTGCGGCGACAGCACGAGCGCCGCCGACATCTCACGCCTGATGGGAGACGACCGGGCCGCGCTATACTTCTCCGACCCGCCATACGGCGTGTCCTACGAGGGCGGAGGCTTCGACGTGATCAAGGGCGACCACAAGCGCGACGACGACCTCTACAACCTGGTCACCGGCGCGCTGAAGCAGGCCGTCGCCCACACGACGCCCGGCGCCGCCTTCTACATCTGGCACGCCAGCAGCACGCGCCGCGAGTTCGAGGACGCCATGCGCGACGCCGGCCTAATCGAGAAGCAGTACCTGATCTGGGTTAAGAACTCGATCGTCCTCGGCCACGCCGACTACCACTGGACCCACGAGCCGTGCTTCTACGCCGGCAAGGAAGGCCAGAAGGTCGCCTTTCACGGCGACCGCACCCAGTCGACCGTCTGGCGCGCCACGCTCAAGAAGCGGGACGGCCTGGCGACCACCCTCGGCCAAGCCCTCCTGCTGACCGACGGCAAGGGCGGGCAGATCGCTTTGACCCCGCGCATGCCCAAGGGCAAGAAAACACGCACGGCGAGGCTCGTAGAGGGCCAGACGATGCGGATCGAGATACCCAGCAACAGTGTGGACGTTCTCGAGGTCGGCCGCGACCTGGACGGCTACAAGCATCCGACCCAGAAGCCGGTAGCCCTGTCGATGGTGGCGATCGCCAACAGCACGAAGCCGGGCGAGATCGTCCTCGACACGTTCAGCGGAAGCGGATCCACCCTGCTCGGGTGCGAGGCGACCGGCCGGCGCGGCCGGGTGATGGACCTCGACCCCACGTACGCCTGGGTTGCGGTGGAGCGGTGGCAGGACCTGACGGGCCGCAAAGCGTTTGTCGAAAAAGGAGCTTAAATGCGATACGCCGCCGAAACCAGCGTCAGCAGCGAGAAGTCCAAAGGCGAGATCGAGGCCACGCTTCGACGCTACGGCGCCGACCAGTTTGGATCGATGTGGGAGGACGGCCGCGCGGCTATTCAATTTAGAATAAAGAGCAAGATGGTCCGATTCAACCTCCCGTTGCCCGACCAGCGCGACGACGAGTTCGCCAAGGGCGGGTGCATCCGGGCCGGGTGGCACGACGAGGACCCGACGCACCTGTCCCACTCGCGCGGGTGCTTCGCGCCGCGGCCGCCGGAAGTTTCCGCGCGACTCTGGGAGCAGGCCTGCCGACAACGGTGGCGCGCGCTGGCGCTGGCGATCAAAGCCAAGCTCGAGGCCGTCGAGTGCGGCATCACGACGTTCGAGGAGGAGTTTCTTAGCCACCTCGTGGTACCAGGCCAGAAGGGAAAGACCGTAGGCCAGATGATTATAAGCCAAATCGAAAGCGCCTACGTAACCGGGAAGACACCGTCGCTGGGCTGGGAGGAGAAGTAGATGGACCGCACGAAAATCGAATGGACAGATGCGACGTGGAACCCGCTCCGTGGTTGCTCGCGCGTGAGCGAGGGGTGCCGCAACTGCTACGCCGAGCGCGTGGCCGCGCGATTCATCGGCAAAGGACAGGCATACGAAGGCTTGGCCTATCGCCACTACGAGAACGACACCGTGGCCAACACGATCGACTATGAACCGCGTTGGACCGGTGAGGTTCGACTTATTCGAGAAGCGATGGATCAGCCGCTAAAATGGAAACGTCCTAGAAAAATCTTCGTGAACAGCATGAGCGATCTGTTCCATGAGAAGGTAAGCGACGGCGTGATCTGGCAAATATTCAACGTGATGCGCCGCGCGCATTGGCACACGTTTCAGGTGCTCACAAAAAGACCTGAGAGAATGCTGAGATGGTTCCAAGAGATTGATCGTGGGACACTACGAGACCGAGACTTCCAGTGGCCGCTTCCAAACGTCTGGCTCGGCGTCAGCGTCGAGACGCAGGGAAATGCCGACAAGAGGATCCCGCTCCTGCTACGAACGCCGGCCGCCGTACGTTGGATCAGCGCCGAGCCGCTGCTTGGGCCTTTAGACATCTCGCAGTTTACGCCCGGCGGATGGGGTTGCTCCGGATGCGGATACCGAGAGAGAGGGAGCGTCGGTCGATGTTACGGCTACTGCCAGGACCCGAGCGGCAGGTCCTGCGATGCGGTGCCGTGTCCGCGGTGCGGCAAGCGCCACTACTGGACCGGCAGCGTGGCGTCAATCAAATGGGTTGTGGCCGGCGGCGAGAGTGGGCCAGGAGCTAGGCCGATGGACGTAGCGTGGGCCTGGGAGCTCAAGGACCAGTGCAATAAAACCAACGTGCCGTTTCTGTTCAAGCAGTGGGGGGAATACGGCGAGAACGGAAGGAAGGTAGGTAAAAAAGTTGCTGGCCGTCTTCTGCTTGGAAAAACCTACGACGAATACCCGGTGCCAGCGTGATGAGCCTGCTCGCCTACATAGCTATTTTATTTTGGTTCCTTAGCGCCACATCTGCGCCCGGAAATCAAGGCAAGGCGGAAATAAAAACGTCTGGACACACGGTCATGGCCATCTGGGATTTCTTGATAGTCCTGGCGCTATGCGGGCGAGTGTTAGGGTGGTGGTGACGCATCATGCAGCAGGACATGAAGCAACGCGCCGAGAATGGCCTGCGCGACTACCTGATCTATCTGCGCGACAAGGGCGATGCCTCAGAATCGTATGCGGTCAAGCGAACATTCATGGAGCGATCGTCAGCCCGTGGCAACTGCGGCCCGCACAAGGCTCGAGGCGACTTCGGTACCATGGATGGAATTGGAGCCGATACAGCGCGTTCTCGTCGATCAGTGGACCTCTGGGAGAAGCGCAAGCTGAACTCGTGGCGTGCCGGGGGTCGCTTGACGGCAAGCGGCCTGCTGAGAGTGTCCACGCGTCTGGCAAAGCCGTGGACGTTGGAGCAGGTGGCGAAGGCGGCGCCCGAGGCGAACTTCTGGGACCACCTGGCCGCGCTCATAATTTTAGACGGAGTCGTGAGGAGGAGATTCATGGACTCGCTTAAAAACATTCGAGAGGTCGTCGAGGGAATAGCGGACGAACGCCTTCAGCGGTCGCTGCTTGATCCAAACAACTCTGGCCCGATTCGGTCCCTGATCCGCGAAGAAATCGGCCACATGTTTGGAGAGTTGCTCGGCGTGATTCAACGCAAGGTTCCGCAGCAGGAGCCATCCGTCATGAGTCGCGGCCAACGCAAGTGCTCGCGTTGCGGCGTCCTGGGCCACACCGCCAAGACGTGTCAGGCCAGAGGTCCCGTGGCACCCGACAAGTGGGCTTGCATGAAATGCTCGGACAAGGAGGGGCGCACCCTGGACAACCCTGTTACCCATGAGGTCCGATCGGAAGAGTTCCACGATAAAGACGACGAGACGCAAATTCAAGGAGAGTAGAATGAACTACCGAGAAGAAGTCTTACGAAACTGTCCCAACTTCAGCACCGACACGTTGATGCAGAAGTTGAGCCTGAGCGGACTCGGCGTCGCAGGCGAGGCCGGTGAAGTTGCCGACATCATAAAGAAGGTCCTGCACCACGAAGTGCCGATCATGTCGGTGCGAGAAAAGCTGATCAAAGAGATGGGCGACGTCCACTGGTACCTCGAATATCTCGCAGCGACGCTCGGAACGACGACCGAAGAAGTGCAACGTCTGAACGTGGAGAAGCTCCGCGCCCGACATCCGAACGGATGGACGCCTGCTTCGCAACAGGCGAAGGCCGACGAGGCTCTGCGCTAGTGAAAAGCTCTAACCGGCGGCCGGTCGCGCAAGCGCCGGCGGTGGAACGCTCCGGGGTCCGCTCCTGCTTCGACAGGATCGGCTCGCCTCGACAAGGACTCCACGCCGCGATCCAGTTGGGCGTAGCGTCCGCGCTGATACCGCGGACCTGGATTGTCGCCGGGTATTATTTTTGTTGAAAATATATGTTGACAAACGCAACGGCACATGCCAAAATCAAAACGCACCTGGACCGAGGCCAGAAACGGTCGGACCTAAGACGCAGAACGCAAAGGAGCCGAACAATGTCCGACGTCGAATCCGCACCGAAGATGTGCCTAAGATGCGCCCGTCGCGCGTTGGCTAAACTTCCCGCCAAGCCCTGCGGCGCCTGCCCGTTGCTCAACGTAGATCGCCTGGCCCAGGTTCGCGCCAACGCCGCGCGCCCGTCGCCCCTGCAACGGTTCACATTCGCCTCGGCCGAAGCCAACGCGGCTCAGGTGGAGCCTCTGGCGTATGGCGAGCAACACCGCCTGACGTCGTGGGAGCGCGGCGAGTGAAGTGCATGACCTACGTAGAAAAGCGCATGTACGGCCGCCCCGGCCCCTGCGAGTACCCGCGCGGCGTCAAGGTCGTCCGTTGGGCCCCGACGCCGATGACCACGAAGGTCATCAAAGGCCTCTGCGCCGCGCACAAGAAGGTCCTCGACGCAGGTCGGCGCATAAAGCTGGTCGACGGCACGATCCTATGAGCGACACGCGCGAAGACTTAGCGATTAACAAAATCGCCGAGCAGGCGCGCCTGCACCGCGACCCGTTCCCGTGCGACTCCTTTCGCGCGATGTCGGAGAGCATCCCGCTCTGCGACCGATGCGGTTGGGACGTCGGGCCGCACCTCGACCAGATACACGACGAAGCGCTCGAGATGGACGCCGAGCGCCGCGAGGACCCATCATGATCCAAGAGCAAGACGACGACGTCATCCAGATCGGCAAGTTGCGCCGTCCCGGTCGTCCGGCCGCGTCCGTGACCTACGACCCCGGCTACGGCATGCGCGTCGACGGTGAAGGCGCTCCGCCCGACGCCGAGCAGGCCGCGCGGTGGGTCAAGGCTTCCGGCGGCTGGTTGCGCCTGCGCGGCGACGTACGACGGCTGGCCAAGGCTCATCCCGAGGTTGCCTACTTCCTAAAGGCGGTGCGCCGGCGATGAAAAAAGACACGATCGTGATCGACCTCGACGGCACCCTGGCCGACGTGAAGCACCGCCGGCACTTGGTCGCCGGAAAGAAGCGCAACTACGAGGCCTTCCATGCCTTGCTCAAGCAGGATCCTGTCAACACGCCCGTCGCTATGCTGATGAGCGGGATGGCGTTCTACGGACGAAGCCAATACACCGATAGCATCTATAAAGTCGTCATCGTCAGCGCACGGCCAGAATCAGTCGTAGAAGAAACTCGCGTCTGGCTGATGTTGAACGAGATCCAGTACGACGAACTCCACCTGTTGCGCCCCACCGACGACAGCACCCCCGACCAGGAACTCAAGCGCGCCTGGCTGAACAAGTACGGCAAGGAGCGCATCCTGTTCGTCGTCGACGACCGAGCCAAGGTTGTAAAGATGTGGAGGGAGGAGGGCATCACCTGTCTGCAGTGCGACGATTGGGAGGAGAAGGATGCCCTGGAAAAGAAAGATCAGGTCCTGCGCGATCTCGCCAATCTTCTCGGGGGGCCGACGATGAGCTACTCGCCTGATTACGAGAGCAAAGAACGCGCCGCTAGAATAAAAAAAGCAGTTGAGATGATCGCCAAGGAGTTAAAATCAAAATGAAAATATGGATACTCGTCGCGCTCATGGCTGTGTGCGCGTCGGAGGTGGCCACGCCGGAAGCCCCTGCGGATGCCCCAGCGGCGCCGTCGGCCGACAAGCCGAAGGAAGACGAGAAGGAAACGCCGGAGGAGCTCAAGAAGCGCGCCCGCAAGCCGCCGGCCGAAGGCCCGTGCAAGATGTGCGAGCAGATGCGGCAACTAAATCGCCTGCTCCTCTGCTATCCCTGCTGGCTCAAGGACAAGCTCCACAAGGACAGCGGCGGCACGTGGCTCCCCGGCGACCCGCACCCCGCCTCGTGCGGTTGCGACGGCCCCGGCGGGTGCTCGACCAAGCGGAGAGGCAATTGAGCGAGCCATCCCCTTACCGCGAGCTCGGAGTGCAGGCCGACGTGCGCTCCTTCGCCGCACGGGGCCTGCGTAAGCCCAATAAGAACCGCGAGCGCGACCTCTACTCAGGCGCGCCGGCGGCGGCCCGCGGCAACCACTACTGGGAGAACGTCTACAGCCGCGCCGACGTCGTCAGCAACACGCAACGATGTCGGAAGTGCGGGCGCCCCAAGTTCGCCGTAGACGGCCTGCGATGCGCCGGCCGCAAAGGAGTCCGACGATGATGAGCGAGGATTTATTGATTTGGGCCGAACAGCTGTCTCCGATCACAAAGCGCCAACCGACAGACTTCGATCGCGTGAAGGCAATAGTTGCCTACGCACGAACACTCGAACGAATGCTCGAGGAAAAAAGCGGAGGTGGGCAATGGGACCCAGGCGCGCGGCCACTGCCAAACCCAACAACCGACAATGAGACGTTAGAGGGTCGGCTACGCGAAGACGATAGTCCGGTCATCCGGGCCTATTCGTGGAGCAAGGTCGACACGTTCTTATTTCTCGGCATTGCCGCCTTCTGCTTCCTGGCCTGGCTCAAAACGAGGTAGGCCTAAAGACCCATACAAAAATAGGCCCTATGCCATTGACATACCGCATGGCATATGCCATACTAAAGCAAGAAGCAAGGACGAACCAAAGAGAGGTAGCAAAAAAATGAAAAGCGAGATTACGAAGGTGACCTGCGAAGAAGCCGAAGACCAGATCGAACAAATCTCCGCCCTGCTCGGCGTGAACGGCCACGACGAACTCGGCGGCGGCCTCGTCGGGTTCGTGTTCGCGCACCCGACCAAACAAGACGTCACGCTCACGTTCGGCTACGCCCAGGGCCCGCTCGGCCATAGCGAGTTTGACGACGCGACCGGGCAACCGGGCGACTGCGGCGACATGCCCGAGGACGGACCGCACGACGCCGCCGCCCAGGCGGACTACATCAAGAGCGTCTGCGCGCGCCTCGGCTACGTCATCCCGACGACGGATGGCCGCTGACATGACCAGGCACCAAGCCAAACATAAGCAAACGTTCGCGCAACGCGTCGCTGACCCGGACAAGGCCACGCTCGACGGTTCATTCGTAGAGAGCATCGTTATGACCGCCGCCAACAACGAACGCACGGCGGACGACATCTGGGCCATGTGGATCGAGTACGTCCGCACATGCGAGGGCTACGACCAAAGCCCCGTCTTCCGAGAATTTTGCAACTGGAACAAGCTCGCCGGCGCGGGGCCGCTCTCATGATCGCCGCCGACTACATGCTTCGTCGCCGCCTATTGCTCAAGGACATCAAGCATCTCCGCGACCAGATAGTAGTTATCACGACACGCGTGGCGCAGATGCAGGCGTCCGCTGATCGATTAAACCAACAGGCCGACCGATTATGCCGAGAGTTGGCATCCCTTGACAGAAAAAAATCGCAGGAGGGACAGTGAGACATATCAGCCAAAGCCTGGCCTGCCTGTTGGTTGCCGCCGCCGCCGCAACCTTGAGCGGGTGCGTCGCCACCCGTGACGACCTCCGCCGCGCCGACGAGGCCTTCCTGCGCGCCGGGCTGACCGTCGCTCAGGCGGAGGCGCAGCTCGGGACATCCACGGGCCCCGTCACCGTCCTGGCGACCGCGCGCCGCAGTTGCACCACCGCGCGCTACACCCGAATCTACGGCCTGGCCGGCATGGCCCCCGTCAACGACTACTACCTGACCTACTGCGGCGGCCGGCTCGTCACCTGGGTGATCGAACGACGATGAAGACGCGCTTCCCCGAGATCGGCATGACCGTCCGCAAGCACTACAAGTGCGCCTGCGGCCGTTGGGTCACGCGCTCGAAACGCTTCTACCAGACGATAAACCCATACAACGTCACGGCCAGCGGCTTCATGAAGGACCAGTACCAGATCCTCGCGGAGTGCCGCCAGGAAGCCGCCGCCTGGACGCGCAAAAAGGATCCATGCACCCACAGCGCCCACGCCGTCAAGGAGATCAGATGAACCGCGCCACGCTCGAGGAAGCCGAGGTCAAGTGCCGCCGCATCGGCACGCTCATCGGCAAGGACATGCCCGCCGGCTGGGGCTTCACCCTCATCCTGACCAGCTTCGGCGACAACGGCTACAGCACCTACCTCAGCAACTGCCAGCGGCCCGACATGATCAAGGCCCTGCGCGAGATGGCCGACAAGCTCGAGAGCGGCGCACCGCAGCGATGAGCGAAAACTTGGATCCGTTCTGCCCGCATTGCAAACAGGCGATTGTCCCGCGTTATATTCGGATTCACCATATCCCGATGTGTGCCGATCTCGCCGCCGCAAGGGCCGCGCTGATGAAGATCGACGACCGCGTGAACAATGAAGGCGATGACTCTCAGGCTTGTGTCAGCGATATTGGACACATTGCCCGCGCGGTCCTCGCCAAGCACACCGGGGGCAAGCCATGAGCCAAGATAAAGTTCATAAATGCCGTGGAGACTACCGCACGGTTTGCGGGAAGAAATGCGGGAGAGTGTGGTGCCGAGGCCGCAATGGCAGAATTAAAGTAACCTGCCTGCGCTGTCGCCGCGTCTCCCCCAAGGGCGCGGGCAACTGACGCGCGACACAGATCGATGGGTGGCCGCGCTGAACAAGCTCGCCCGAGATATGGACGAGAATGCCGAGGCGATGCACGAAAGCGCCTGGAAAGAACAACTGGCCCCAGAGCGCGAGGCCTACACGAATCTGGCGAAACGCGGCCCTACTGCGCGCAGGTGTTCGGCCAGACGCAAGGCTTAAACTGAGCGGCCGCCGGCGCGGGCCGGAGCGCGGCCCAGGCGAGCAGGAGCAACACGACGATCGCGGTGTTTTTCATGCGCTCATCTTAGCGTAGCCCCCCGGCCGCGGTCCTTGACCGGAGTCAACTCCTCCCACTATTTGCGTCAGGCGTATAAGCCCTGTTACCATATGACGCATGCCGAGGAAGAAATCGGGCGAGGGAATCCAACAATACGAGGCCTTCGAGACCTGGTTCTGGATGCACCCGCGCTCGTTCGATAAGTTGGCGGAAGGCTTGAAAGTCACCTCCTCGATCGTGCGCGTCTGGCACGCAAAATATCGGTGGGAGGAACGCGCCGAGGAACGCGAGAAAAAGATCAAGACAGACCTCGCCAACAAGAACGACGCCGAGGCGGTCAAGCAGCGCTCCAACATCATCAACGTGATGCAGGCCACCATGGCGCGCTACGCCGCCCGCCTGCTCAAAGACCCTGCGGTGCGCGACCAGCACGGCGTCACGCAGTACGAGCCGACTGCGGCCGACGCGGTCCGCGCCGCCCAGTTGCAGATCGTATTGGGAGGCGGGGCCACGAGCCGCACCGACATCACGATGGGCTCAGGCTTCACCGACGCCCTGCTCGCCATGGTGGGTGCCACCCTGCGCCGCGAGCTTCCGACCTGTTGCCCGAACTGCCGCGCCGACCTGGGCGGCCTGCCGGGGCGCATCAGCATGAAGCTCATCGAAGCCGCCTCCGGCCTGGCGGCCGACGCCGCCGCCGCCGTTCCGGTGCCGTTAGCGGGCTCCGTGGGCCGCGCCGAGAACCCCGACGAAGCGGGGCCGGAGTGAACTCCCTGCGCGACCCGAAGGCGCTCGCCGGCAACGACCAGGACGGAACGATCTGGTGCGGCCTCTGCGCCTGGACGAGCAAGGCGCGCACGGTGGAGCTCGTAGAACACCGCGTCCAACAGCACCTGGCCGCAGCGCACGGCCGGCGCGCGTTGTCGCGGTTCGACCACGACCTGCAGAAAAAGGTGATGCTCCCGTGATCCTGCAAAGCGCCGCGCCCGCCTTCGACCAAGCCGCCATCGCCCGCCTCCCGTTTGCCGCCCTGGTCGCCAGCAGCATGCGCACCCTGGCGCGCGGCATCGACTCCGAGCACGTGCGCCTGCGCGACTTCTTCCGGCCCGCCTGGGGCATCGTCAACCCCGGCGTGCAGTACGTCCCGAACTGGCACAACGACCTGATCGCCGAGCATCTCGAGGCCGTCCACCTGGGCCAGATCAAGCTCCTCGACATCGAGATGCCCCCCCGCATGGGCAAGAGCTTCCACGTCTCGGTCGCCTTCCCGGCCTGGGAGTGGACCGAGGACGCCGGCGAGCGCTTCCTGTTCTCGTCGTACAACCAGAAGCTCTGCAACCGCCACAGCCTCGACCGCCGCGCCGTGATCTCGAGCGCGTGGTACCAGAAGAAGTGGGGCGAGTTCGTCACCCTAGCCCCCGACCAGAACCTCAAAACGGAGTTTCAAAACACCGCGCGCGGGCACATGATCACGGCCCCGTTCGGCTCGAGCGGCACGGGGTCCGGCGGCCGGCGCCTGGTCATCGACGACCCGCTCAACCCGAAGCAGGCGAGCTCGAAGGTGCAGCGCGAGGCCGCCCACGACTACTACCGCGGCACCCTCTCCACCCGCCTCGACGACGAGCACCACAGCGCGATCATCATGGTCGCCCAGCGCACCGACGTCGACGACCTGCAGGGCAAGTTCGTCAACGAGAAGGACGGCTGGACGGTCCTGAAGATCCCGATCCAGGCCAAGAGCCGCACGGTGTACATCTTCCCGATTTCCAAGACGGAGAAGGTCTACGAGGCCGGCGAACTGCTCTGCCCGGCCCGCAAGTCGCAGAAGGGCGTCGACGCCCTGCGCAAGGCACTCAGCAACCGCGCGGCCGCGCAGCTGGACCAGGAACCGGAAGCGGCGAGCGGAAACCTGTTCCCGCGCAACAGCTGGAAGAAGATGACGGAGATGCCCACGCCGCTATTCATCCTTAACGCCTGGGACACCGCCGTCAAGGAGCGCGAGGAAAACGACCCGAGCGCCGGCCTTTGCATCGTCCTCCACGAGGGTGGCTTCCATTTCTGCAAAGGCGTCACGCACGGGCATATGCGCTTCTCGGAATTGAAACTCGCCGTGCGCGAGAGGTTTGACCTCGACCGCCCCGACGCCGTCTTCATCGAGGACAAGTCCAGCGGCCAGCAACTGATCCAGGAGTTCCAAGACGACCGCCAGGTGAACATGCCGCTCGTCGTGTTCAACCCCGACGACGAGGGGCCCGAGGCCGAGGCTTGGAAAGCCTGGTTCAAGATGGACAAGTACGCGCGCGCCCAACTCGTTCAACCCTTGTGGGCCGCTGGCCGAGTGTCCTATGATCCGAACATGGAAGGCGCCGCCGACATGATCGCCGAGTTTGCGTCTTTTCCCAAAGGCCTTAAGGACCGCGTCGACGCCGGCGTCCACGGCGTGCGCTACTTGTCCCGCCTCAACCTGAACGCCCCGCCGACCGAGGAGGTCGAGCAGGCCGACGGCGACATCACCGACGGACTCTAGCGAGGAGAACCGATTATGCCCCCTAAGAAAACGACGTCCGCTGCTCCGAAGCCTGACGACAACGCGCCAGTTCTCGAGGAGTACGGTTCGGTGCTCAACAGCATCCGCGACGAGCTCGCTGCACAGCCGTGGGCCGTGGCGACGTCGAACAGCGATGAGTTCGAGGAAGGCGCGCCGCGCAGGACGCTCGTCGAGACCATCCCCGGCGGCGGCGTGAAGGTGACGGAGGGCGGACAAACGAAGATCATCAAGGCCGGGAAGAAGCTGACGGAGGCTGAGGCCGGTGACACCTTCAACCGCACGCTCTACAGCGAGGGAGGCTTGTCCGAAGGATACCTGACCAACGAAGCGCGCGTCGTCGCCATGCGCCAGTCGCTGATCATGTACCGCGACGACCCCATGTATCGCGCCATCATTGACGGCTTCACATATTTCGTCATCGGCAAGGGCCTGAAGTTTAAGGCGCGCGACGAGAACCCGGCGGTGCAGGAACACCTCGACGCCTTCTGGAAGGAGTCTAAGATGGACGGCCGCGACGCCGACATCGTCCGCCGCTTCTTCAAGTACGGCGAGGTCCTCATCCGCTACTTCAAGACCGGTGCCGGCGGCGGCCTGGCCAAGACGCCGCGCGTGCGCCTCGTTCCGTTCTGGCGCATCGACACCATGAGCGTCGACGCCGTGGATCCAGAGACGCTCAAAGGATTTAAGCTGAACAACTACAACGTCGAAGGCTTCAGCAGCGGTCCCGCCGAGGAGCTGGCCGCCGACGACGTACAATATCTTGTACATTCCGAGAACAGCGGCGGCCGCGGCGAGCCGCCGTTTCTCGTCGCCATGCGAGCCTGCAAGTGGTACGCCGACTTCATCCTCAACCGCGTCACCCTCAACCGCTACCGTACCGCCTTCGTGCTGTTCAAAAAGATCACGGCTGCAGGGCCGAGTCGCGTGAGCACGGTGGACAACGCGGCGAGCAACGCGACGGCAACCGGCAAGAACGGCCAGCCGCAGAAGCGCCTGCCGAAGCCGGGCACGGTGGTCGTCCATAACAGCGGCATCGAGTACGAGTGGAAGTCCCCGCAAACCGGCGCGATCGACGGCCAGGCCGACGGCAAGATGATCAAATCATACATCGCCGCCGGCGCGATGGTCCCCGAGTTCCTGCTCGGCGACGCCTCCCAGGCCAACCAGGACAACAGCCTCGTCGCCGACAACCCGTTCGTGCGCAAGGTCGAGTTTTATCAGGACTACTTCGAGGACGTCTTCGGCGAGATGTTCAAGCGCGTCATCGAGCAGGGCATCGCCACCGGCAAGATCCCGAAGACAAGCACCGAGACCGTGCTCACTGAGGCCGGGGCCATGAGACGCACGACCGCGCGCGCGTTGCGCAAGATCGGATTCGCCGAGGCGGCCGCCGCGATTGAGAAGCCCGGCAAGACCACAAAGGCTGTGCCTACCAGCACGGCTGTCGACATTGACTGGCCGACCCTCATCCAGAAGGACGCGCTCAAGGAAGCGCAGACGCTGGCGATCGACGCCAGCCTGGGCCTCGTGTCTGTCGAGACGATGCGCGGCAAGCGCGGCTACGACGACGAGGTCGAGGAGAAACGCCTCGAGCGCGACCGCGAACAGGGCCAGGACGCCATGGCCGCGGCTCGGGACGAGGAGATCGACGCCGAGGACGGCGACGAGCAGAACCCGCCCGCGAAAACCAAAAAAGACAAGGGAGCCGAATAACATGAAGACCATCGACATCGAAGAAGCCGAGAAGAACAAGATCGGGGCCGCGGACCTTCGCGCCCTTTGCACCGAAGCCTACGTCGACCTGTCTGTAGGCACCGACGACGACCTGCGCAAGCTACGCGACATGATGATAAAGAAGCACGGCAAGGTGCTCAAGGGCTTCTCCGACCTCGGCGACCAACGCTACTCCTCGCCCGAGGGCAACGAGTACATGCGCGACATGAACTACTACAACGAGCTCATCCGACGGATCGAGAACGAAATGTCGTACCGGATGATCACGCTCTAAACCGCCATGGCCTCGCAGATGCCGCAGGAAAAGATCACGCTCCACTTGGACCTGTTGTGCCCAGTGTGCCGTGAGAACTTGGCCGGGCCAACGACGCAGGGCGTGGCCAAGCTCGGCCTAAACTTTCAAGAGATATTCCTGCAGCTGCCTCTGATCAAGAGCCGAGCCTGGGGCGGCTTCATGGTCAAGCACGTCCATCGGTGTCACCTGAACTGAAACATGATGACTCGCGAGAACGTCCTGCGCAAGATCGCGTCTCTGAACAAGCTGGCCGCGGCCGGATCCGGCGCGACGCATGCCGAGCGCGACACCGCTCGAGCGATGGCCTCCAAGCTTGAGCGAATCTATCCACCTGAAAAAACAGGAGATGGAGTCCAATGGTCGTATCAAAATGGAGCCGCTGAAATACGATTTACCTGGTCAACAGACACGACGACCTATTAAACTGGGAGGACTGCATGCCGAACGATAAAGCGCCGGACTACACGACGAAGACCACGCGGCCGTGGGGCCACTTCCGACTGCTCGACCAAGGCCCCGGCTTCATCGTCAAAGCCATGCTGGTCAAAGGCGAGCAGCGCCTGAGTCTGCAACGGCACACGCATCGCGAGGAGCGCTGGACCGTTGCCATGGGGAACGCGGTCGCCACTGTTTCAGGGGTGAAACACGCGCTCGCTGCCGGAGACTCGGTTGTGATCCCGCGTGGTGCCGCGCACCGCCTGGCCAACCCCGCCAAAGAGCCGCTCATGGTTGTCGAGGTCTGGCTCGGCAACGACCTGCGCGAGGACGACATCGAGCGCCTCGAGGACGACTACGGACGCGTCGAGTTCGCCAAAGGTGGCGTGATCAGTGGCCCCCCCAAAGACATCAAGATCGGCAACGGCGAGAAGGAGCACGTTGTCCCGCTCAAGGAGACGAAGCACATCGAAAAGCACCCTGGCGGAAGGAACTGGGAATGAATCCCCCAGAGGATAGTCGCTTCCAGTACGCGCACGGCCTGGTCTGGGACCGCGAGACCGAGCAGGGCGTGCCGCGCGCCAAGAACAACCCGCCGTCCTGCGACCGCGTCGCGGCGCTTTCGTGCTGGACGCCGAAGCCAAGGGTGATGCACGTCTACCGCCTACCAAACGGCCAGCACGTCTGGCAATGGGAGCCGCAGCCTCCCGGCGGTCAATATGCCCGCTGATCTGCCAGACGACGCGATAAGAATCCGCAACCTCTACCCGGTCATGAAGTGCGACCGCTCGGTGTGGAAGCGGATCATTGCTCTCTGTCGGAAAGGCGACGAAGCCAGCGTGTCCGCGGCCGAGGACCTGGCCAAAGCTTGCACCTCGAGGACTACGCGAACGCGCGCGCTACACATCGGCGCTCTCCGCAAGCGCGTTATGCGCCGTGCCTTCCTAGTCCAGCAGAAGCGCGATGAGCATGTCACGGCGGACGCGCTGCGCACGCTGGCCGACCGCGCGGACACGATCTTAAACCGATACGGGAAAACCGGCGCCATTCCTTCGAACCGATATCCGTCGATCGTAAGAGACCTATCCGATCGGAACAAAGAGGCCTACGCGACCATTGCTCAGGGCTTCCAGGCCGCTCTCCGGGCCGCCGTCAAAGTGGGCCTCTCCCACTCCATGCAGAACGCGGAGGCCGTTGTAGCCCACGCCAGAGGCAAAACCACTGAGCAGGAATGGGCTGACCTGGAGCTTGTGTACCGATCCGGCTGCTACGTCTACGTTCCGCTTGACGAGGCCGACCCTCTGAACCAGCAACTGACCTACGCGCCGAGCAGCAACGTTTTCAAAAAGCTGTTCAAAGGCGCGCTCAAGGACACGATGACGGCAGGGCTGTTCGGCAAGAGCAAGCGCGTTTCGAGCAGGGTCTGGGACCTGCGCGGCCAGAACATGGCGCAGATGAAGCGACTCGTGTCCGGCGGCATCGCCCGCGGCGAAGACCCGGCCACGATCAGCCGCGCCATTCGGGGCCTACTCGTCCAACCGAAGACCCTGCGCGGCGCGGCGCGCGCTGATGCGACGCCAGGCGCTGGTTCATACAGGTCAGCCTACGCCAACGCCATGCGCCTCACGCGCACCGAGACCAACCGCGCCTACATCCTATCCGACACGATCTTCGCCGACAAGAAGGGCTGGAATCTGATCTGGCAGGTCAGCGCCGGCCAGCGCGAGGAGGACGAGTGCGACGACTTGGGTGGCAAGGAGATGACCCCGGAGGAGTTCGCTGACAATTATCCGCAACATCCGCAGTGCTTGTGCTATTCAATTCTCGCGCCGAAAACGGAGTTCGATAGCCCGCTTTCGGACACGCCGGCGGACCCCGAATGATGCGTCAAAAAGCAGTCAGGTCTAATGGATTGGAAGTCGCATATACGCGAGTTCCAATGGGTTGGATATCCAATGGGTTGGACAAACAGTCCAATGGGTTGGATATTTCGCCGCCCCCTATAAGGTACTTAAAGACAATTTGTAAAGACATGGTAGACAACCGCCCCCGCTTTTTAGAAAAAAGATGAACAACAGCATATGCCAAGTCAGCGGTAAGATCATGCACGCGACCGCAGCGGCTGCGCACCGCCATATTCCGCGGAGAGGCGGCAAGCGAGAACGCGGCACGGCCTACCGTTGCGGCTACTGCCACCACTGGCATACGACCTCGAGCATGACATCTCGATCATGACATGACCGGCTACGAGCGCGACCCGTTGGTCAAGTGCGCACGTCAGCGACCAGTGTGCGGCCACACTCGCCGCGAGCACGGCAATGGGAAATGCTTCGGCGTGACCTTCGCTGTTGGCGTGGCCGGCGACTGCCACTGCAAGGGGATGATGGAGCCGCCGGACCCAGCGCGATTTGCACGCGAAGGCGAGAGAGTTGACGAGTGATGACAAAAATATATTTGCGTTGCGAACTGCCCGCATGGTATAAACTTCCCAACATGATCTACAAAGCCAGCTGATGCGTGCGCTGATCACCGGAGCAAACGGATTCGTTGGTTCCCACCTCATTGAGCATCTGATTTCAATCGGCGCTGAAGTCCACGGCACGATCAGATCATTCCGCAGTGACCTCTCCAACCTGGCGCACATCGATCCCGTCACGTATACGATTCATTTTTGTGACATCACCGACGAAGTGGCGATCACTGATCTCGTCGCGCGATTGATGCCCACGCACATCTTTCACCTGGCCGCGCACTCCTACGTGCCGACGTCTTGGGACGCGCCGCACGCAACGATCGACGCGAACATCAAAGGGACGCTAAATCTTCTTGAGGCGGTGCGCCGCAGCGCACCTGGGGCGCGAGTCCAGGTGGCCGGGTCCAGCGAGGAGTATGGCCGCGTCGAAGCGCACGAAGTACCCATCGCGGAATCGCAGCCGCTGCGCCCGCTCTCGCCTTACGGCGTGTCGAAGGTCGGGGCTGAGATGTTCGCGCTGCAATACGCCGCCAGCTACAATTTACATGTGATCGTCACACGGTCGTTTAACCACACCGGCCCGCGCCGCGGGAAGGTCTTCGCCGAAAGCGACTGGGCGAGGCAGGTCGCGCTCATCGAGGCAGGCTTGCAAGAGCCTGCCATTATGCACGGAAATCTTGACGCGATCCGCGACTACACCGACGTCCGCGACATTGTGCGCGGCTACGTCATGGCGATCGACAACGGACAGACCGGTGAGGTCTACAATCTCTGCTCAGGATCCGATGCGTCCCCGACCATGCGCCAAGTTCTCGACAACCTCTGCGCGCTCGCGCACGTCAATGTGACGAAGGTGCAGGACCCGAAGCGCATGCGTCCGTCGGACGTTGCGCGTTTGGTCGGCAACGGGATGAAAGCCCGTCTTGCTTTTGGATGGGAGCCGAGCATTCCGCTTGCGCGAACTTTGGCCGACCTGCTACAGTATTGGCGATCGACACTGCACGCCACAGGGTCGAAGATTCCGGAGCCTGCTTAGGAGCCCTGTGGCCAAACCTTTAGTCAAGACGTCGAAGAACAAGCTCGCCGACCAAGGCGTCTTCACGCTTTTCTTTGGCCTCAGCGAAGCGAAGACCGACGACTCCGCCGGCGACGACGGCAAGCCGAAGCACGAGATCGTGTTGACCGCTCTGCAGGAAGGGCGAGGAAACGAGCGCGACCGCCGCTACTACACGCGCGAAGCGGTCGTCGGCGCGGAAGGCGTCTTCAAGGCGCGCCGTAAACTTTTCGTCAACCACCTCGAGGAGGGCAAGCCGTCGTCCTCCGAGGACCTGCGCAACTGGTGTGCCACGCTCAAAGAGACCTGGATCGAAAACCTCCCGAGCGGGAAGGTCGCGCGCAAGGTGCGCCTTAAGATTCATGAGGAGTGGCTGTGGACGCGCTGCCTTGAGGCCCCCGAGGAAATCGCGCTGTCCATCGAAGGCAGCGGCGCCGGCAAAGAGGCCGTTGTTGAAGGCGAGACCTACATGGTCATCGAGAAGATTTGGTCGCTGAACGCCACGAAGTTCGTGACTTATCCCGGCAACGCAAAGATGGGGGCCGACCTCGTCGAAAGCGCCACCGAGGAATCTCCGGAGGAAACACCCATGGACCTGAAAGCTTTGACCGAAGCGCTCCTGAAGGAGCACCGCCCGGACCTCGTCGCCGCGATTGTCGCGAGCGTTGAGGCGTCGTACAAGGCCAAGCTGATCGAGGCCGAGGCCAAGGCGACGAAGATCGCCGAAGCTGCACCGACCCCCGCCACCTTCGCGGCCGCCGTTGCCGCCGAGGTCAAGGGCGTGAAAGATTCCTTCAACGCCTCTCTCGACGAGATGCGCAAGAAGCTCGACGAGTCCGACCGCAAGCTCGACGCCGCCGAGGTCAAGACCCGCCTGGCCGAGAAGAAAGCCCTCATCGAGGCAAAGCTCAAGGAGTCCAAGCTGGCCCCCGAGGCGAAGACCGAGCGCTTCCTGGCTCGCTGCTACGCCGTCGCAGAGCGCAAAGAAGGCGACAAGGTCATCACCGTCGCCGAGCAGGTGGACGCCGAGATAGCCGAGCAGCTCAAGCTCACCACGTCCGAGTTCGGCGCGGTGCGCACCAGCGTCTCTGGCGAGACCAAGATCGCCGAGTCTGAAGTACTGACGGTTGAGGAGGAGCAAATCCTTTTCAACAACCGGGTGCTCGGACACGTTCTCACGCTCGAGCAGTTCCGCGAGCAGAAGAAGAAGGACGCCGCCGCAAAGACCGCGTAAAGATCAATCCGCAGCTGCAAGGCGTCCCCCCCGAGTCACGCCGCCGGGGACATCTGAAGTACGGAGGAATCTGATTTATGGCCCAGAAGAAAGAGAACCGCGCCTGCTCGGCGGACAGCATCCAACTCATCCCCAAGGCGTCGACCGACATCTCGTCGGGCGACGTCGTGGTCATGGCTCGCAAGAACGACCCGATCAGCCTCTCGGCTCTCGGGCCGGCCGGGCGCGTCAGCCCGATCGCCGCGGCCCGCCAGGGCCAGTGGTGCGTCGGCGTGGCCGATAACGTCTTCACCTCGGCCGTGGTCGGCGCGACGGACTACGCCACCCCGGACGCGGACAACAAGATCAACGTCCTGCGCGAGGGGCAGTTCTACCTAGCCCTCTCCACTGCGGCTGGCAAGGCCGGCGACGCGGTCGTCTACGCGTCCGGCGCGTCCGGCGCGCAGCTGTTCGCGATCGACAACATGCGCCAGGGCTATGCGGTGGCGCGCGTGGTCAGCGACTTCTCGGGCGCCTCGTCCGGCGACCTGCAGCTGTGCGAGTTGATCCTCAAGCCCACCGGCGGGCCTGACGTCGCGCACTGGCTCGAGAACCGAGTGGTCAACGGCTGCGAGGTCTTGCTGCACGCCGCGCCCGGATCGCAGGTTAAGGTCGGCCACAACACCGGCACGGTCGTCCATAAGAACCTCGTGCTGATCCAGAACGCCATCAAGTCGATCGCCCAGGACGTGACGCTCGCGTTCGGCGGCGTCGGCTCTGCAGCGGCGTCCACCATCCGGTTCAAGTGGGTCGTGGCGCGCTCCGGATCATTCGCCATCCGCTCCGGATCCGGAAGCAAAGCCGCGTTGGCCTCCTACACGGTGGCCGGCGTGACGGCGGGCCTGCTCGCGCCTGTCACGATGACTGCCGGGGAGATTCCGATCGCCCTGCTGATCCAGTTCAGCGCGGCAACCCAGTCGGCGGCGCGCATCAAGAACATCCGCGGCCTCGGCGTCGTGCCCCGCGTCGGTTCTTGGGGCATCTAAGCATTACCCGTAACTGGGGGCGGCGGGTTATCCTGCCGCCCCCAGGTCTTCGTATCGACGATGCGACGAAAAGGAAAAACGGAAATGTCTGATCTCTCCGAGAAGGCGAAGCAGGTGTCCTCGTTCATGGACTCGTGCGCCAACGAAAAGACGATCGAGGCGCGCGCCGATTCTTGGCTCGCCAACGTGACGGCCAATCGGCCTCACTTCCTCACCCCCAACCCGCCCCTGCTCGGCCTGACCGCCTTCGTGGTCGCGGCCGGCCCCTCTCTCCGCAAGAACGTCAAGGCGCTCAAGACCATCGGCCGCATGGGCGTCATCGTATGCGTGGACGCCGCCTACCGATATCTGGTTGAGCAGGGCGTCACGCCCGACTACTGCGCCACGATTGACGCCGACACGCGCATGGTAACGATGATTGAAGGAGTGGATACGTCCAAGACTACTCTTGTCGCGCAAGCCTCCGCGAGCCCGGCCCTCATCAACGCGTGGCGCGGCCCGAAGTATTTCCTGCGCGCCACCGGCGGCTCTAGGGAGCTCGACGACAAGCTGCACGCGGCGCACCGAATCGTCAAGGCAAAGCGCGCCATGCTCCCCGGCGAGGAGATCGACCCTGTCGCAGACGTCGAGGTGGTGTTTGCCGGCCTCAACGACGCGCTCGCCTGCGGCGGCAACGTGACGTCCTACGCGCATGTCTTCGCCCTCTCGCTGCTCCGGGCCACGAAGGTAGTCTTCGTCGGCGCCGACTACGCGTGGCTCGACGACAACGACTTCTACGCCGGCGGCGCCCACCAGAAGCTAGCCGCAGAGCGCATGTCCGGCGAACAGATTCTCTCCCACAGCGGCCTCGGCGGCGCAGAGAACGCGACGAACTTCACTCTCTTTCACCTGAAGTCGTGGCACGAGGAGATCGCCTCCGCGCACCCCGGCCACTGCGTCAACGCGACCGAGGGCGGGATCTTGGGCGTCGGCAAGAAAGGCAACACCCTCGTTGGCTGGGAACACTTGTCTCTGGCGGACGCGGTCGCGAAGTATGCGCCCACCTGCGCGCGGGAAGCTGTCACGGCATGAGCCCCATGATCGCCCCTGACGTAAAAGAGGTCCTGGCCAATCGTGGCCACGCATCTGCTGCGGCCCACAAGGACCGCTGGTCGCGTCACGCCGCGGCGAACAAGGGCCGAATTGTCTTCCAGGTGTCGCGCCTCTGGTGCGACGTCAACCCGAAGACCGGCGTGCTGATCGCCGCCGGCCCGAGCCTCAAGGACAGCCTCGCGGAGCTCAAGGCGATCGATAGGAACACGCACGAGATCGTGTGCGTCGACATGGCGCTCAAGTTCCTCCTCGACAACGGCTTGGTGCCCGACTACGTGATCTGCGCCGACGCCTCCGAGGAGATCGCGCGGACGCTGGTCGCGGCGCCTCCCGAGGTCGCGCTCTTGCTGAACGTCGTGGTCCACCCTGACACCGCGAAGGACTGGGTCGGCGACATCTTCTGGTTCTGCATGATGTCGAACTACCGCGACAAGGAAGCCAACGACTGGATGCAACACGACCACGCGAAGAAATCCGGAGTCTCCTCGTTTCTTGTCCCCGGCGGCAACGTCTCCAGCCTCGGCGTCAGCTTCCTCGGCTCCGTCCGGGCCGTTGCGAAGATACTGCTCTACGGACACGATTTTTGTTGGACCGACGACGCCGAGTTCTACGCGGGCGGCGTCCAGAAGGACCTGGCGGATATTCGCATCAAGACCGAAGCCGACGCAGGCACGGTCATGACTGTGCCCGACAGCCGCGGTAAGCCGGTGAAGACGACGGGGAGCCTATTGGCGTTCGCGTCCTGGTACTCCGACATCGCCCGCACCATGCCCGGTCTGCTCGAGTCTCGCACGCCGACGACAATATTATCCCTCGGAGGAAACTGATATGACGATTCAAGAGATGGAAGCCGTAATCAAGAACGGCGACGGCAAGGCCCTCCGCGAGGCCATGACCCGCTCCGACTTCGCTGCCTTCATGGCCAAAGGGCTCAAGGGCACGATCATCGACGCGTACTCCCGCGCGCAGGCGCAGACGAACTTCGAGCAGCTCACCGTCGACGAGACGAGCGAGTCCAACGAGGAGACCTACCCGACGATGGGCGCGACCGAGCTGCCCCGCAAGGTGCTCGAGGGCGAGAAGTTCAAGACCCTGAACCCCGGCTCGCCGGACACCGTCAAGGTCACGAACTTCAAGTACGGCGGCATCATCGAGCTGACCAGCGAGGCCTCCGAAGACGACCAGACCCCCGGCAAGACCCTGTCCAAGCAGGCCGCGGCGCTCGGCTCCGGCCACGCCCGCTACAAGGACAAGGCCTTCTTCTCCATCCTGACGGACAATCCCCCGATCTACGACGGCGGGGACCTGTTCGCGCTCGACCACCCCGGCTACACTGGCGGCGCGGCGCGCGGCAGCAACGACAACATCTACACCGCCGTGACGCTCTCGGCTAACGCCCTGGCGACGGTGCTCGGCAAGATCGCGATCTGGGAAGGCGCCGATGCCGACCAGGACCTCGACATCATGGTCGACGCGCTCGTCGTGCCCGTCACGCTGCAGCCGGTCGCCTTCGGCTTGACGCGCGCGGACCTGCTGCCCGTCGGCTACGCTGCCGGCGCGCTCGGGCCGGCGACGAACAACGGCCTCATGCCCAACGCCTTGGGCCTCAAGAAGATCGGCGTCATCGCCAGCCACCGCCTGGACCGCGCGTCCTTGACGGACTGGTACGTGAAGACGAACTTCCCCGGCCTGATGCACCAGAAGCGCAAGGGTCTCGAGATCATGCAGGAAGGCCTCGGCACCGGGATGCACTTCGAGAACGGGATGCACCGCACCCGCACCGAGGAACGCTTCGGCGCCAAGATTGTGAACTGGCGCGGCTTCGTCCTCGTCAGCTAAACGATCATAAGCCGCCGACTCGCGTGACTCTTGCGCGAGTCGGTGGCGATGTCGTATAAAAGTCGCTCGTTCGCAACATCTCAAAAACAAGGAGCAACACGCCAATGCCTCCCAGAACCGCTGCCGTCATCAAGGTCGTCGAAGTCAAGGACATCATCGTCGGCGACAAGCTGCTCGCCGACCTCGTCGGCTACAAGGGCAACGTCCTCATCCATCGCGGCGTGACGATCTCCGCTCGCGAGGTGACGTGGCTGAAGAAGAAGCTCGCCGAGAACGCTCCCGTCCGCCCGAGCATCAAGTACCGAACCAACGTCAAAGCCATCGGCGACATCCGCACGAAGGCCGGCGTGCTCCTCGTGGCCCGCGGAACCGTGGTTGAGGAGGCTGTGTTGGCTCCCCTGCTGAAGGAAGGATTCGCGGTCGTCGACCTCATGGAGTCCGGCTCGAAGATGTTCCACAAGTCGCAGCCGTGGACCGAGAAGTCGAACGTCTCGGAGTTCAACCCCGCCGTCCAGGTTGAGCGCATCGAGCTCGTCAACGACGACGCGAAGACCCCCGTCAAAGCGTAGGGCATGCGCGCGACGCGCTACATCGGCATCGCCCGGAAGGTTCACGTTAAGGACCTGCAGCCCGGCATGGCGCTCATCGACCCCATCGTGGGTTTGCGAGGCAAGGTCCTTGTCTGCGCCGGCGAGGTCCTATCCGTGAAGCACGTCGCCCAGCTTAAGAAGGTCATCGAGCGGCCCGGCGTCGGTTGCCTGCTGAACTACACCAGAGAGGTGTGGGCGCAGGCGACCGACGCGTCCGGCGACGAGAAGCCGGCCTGCGAGACCAATCCTTACGAGGCTTTCAGCGTGCAGCGCGTGTGGAAGAAGGGCATGAGCGCGGCCGGCCCGCAGGCGGCGGCACAACCCTCGAGCGCGCGGAAGGTTTACCGTATGGTGGACGGCCAGATGACGGAGGTCGACGCGTGAAGACGCCCAAGGTGAATGGATTCCGACCGTCGTATATGCGTCGCGCCCTGCAGGACTACTCCACGGCCAGCCAGGAGGCCGAGCGCGTCACCGCAGCGAAGGCCTTCGTGGAGATGTGGATCGCGGACGCGGTCGCCGGCGACGCCGCCCTGGGCCGCACCGGCGCCTGCTTTGTCGTCTCCCCGCAGGAGGCCGTGGACCAGGCCACGCGCAAAGCCCTGCTGGTCCGCGGCATCGTCTGCTACGCCGGCAGCGGCAACTACTTCCAAGCGGATCTGACCGGTGACACGCCGCGCGTGATCCAGCGCCGGCCGCTGGCCCAGCGCTTCGTCCAACTCGCCCCAGGAGGCAACGCCTAAAATGCGCTATTTCGTCATCCCAGCACGCGCCGGCAGCAAAGCAATCCTCGACAAGAACCTGGTCGACCTAGGTGGCCATCCTCTCGTCGCCTGGACGATCCACGCCGCCAAGGAAGCTGCCAAGTCCTACGACGGCGCGCGCGTCTACGTCACGTCCGAGGACCGCAAGATTCTCGACGTGGCCGAGTCCTACGGCGCGGTCCCGCACCTGCGCCCGCCCCACCTCGCCGACGACCAGGCGTCCATGGTTGGCGTCCTCCGCGACTTCTTCCGGATGCACGAAGACGCCCACGAGGTCGTCCTGCTCTACCCCACCTGCCCGTTCCGAATGGCCTCAACGATCAAGAACGCGATCGCGGCCTTCGAGTCCGGCCCGCTGCACGCCGAGCACGAAAGCCTGATGAGCGTGACCGCCTTCAACGGCCGGCCCTACGGCGGGGTCATGATCGTCAACGGAAAGCTCGAGTACGCGGAGTCGGCCGAGGCGTTCTACCGCAAGCAGGACACCCCAAAGCTCTACCACGCCAACGGGGCCATTTTCATCCTGCGCCGCGGCGTATTGGACAAGCTGAACACCCAGCTGTTCTGCAAGGAGACAGTGCCTTACGAGATATACGGCATTGAACCGCTGGACATCGACACCCCCTTCGACCTCGAAGTGGCCCGCGCTTGGGTCGCCTCTGGCCGCGCCAAGCTGGCCTTAAAGGACACCTTCACCGTGGCTGAAGGCATTGAAACGATGGGGCACGCTCCTTGACCAATACAGGCCAACTTAATCACTTACCTCAAGTCGTTAAGTCGGCCATCAGTTCGAGCCTGCGCGGCCTCAGAGCGATGATTATAAACATGCCCCTGCGCGAGGACGCCCCTCCCAACTGCGCCCCGCTGGGGCCAGCCCTGCTCGCCGCACGACTCCTGCAGCACGAGGCCGACTGCTCCATTGTGGACCTCAACGCATACCGGGTAGGACCTTTTCAGCGACACTTGACAGGCGGCGAAGCCATGGGGCTGATCGTCCGGACGGCCCACAAGCACGGCTCGCCGCACCTGATCGGTATGGGCGGCATGGTCACGACGCTACGCTGGCAGCGCATGCTGGCGAAGGAACTGCGCCGGATATTTCCCGACGCCATGCTCGTCAGCGGCGCCGGCCTGGCGACCGAGTTCCGCGCCGGATTGTTCAACTGGATCCCTGAACTGGATGCCATTGTTCATAGCGAAGCAGACGACGTCATCCTGCAGGTAGGTCAAGATGCGCTTCTATCCCACAAGATCGGGCGAGGCTTGCTGAATCTGCTCGAGCCAAAAGTGTACGCAGGCGACCGCCCTGCCGACCTCGACGCGCTCCCGCTCCCGGCCTGGGACCTGCTCGCCGCCGACGTCGACGGCTTCCCGGTCCTCGAGACGTACATCAAGAACCAAATCTGGGGCCTCGAGGCGAACAACTCGAGCGCCACGCCGTTCAAGATGACGCGATCGCTCAACACCGTTTCTTCGCGCGGGTGCCCGTACGCCTGCAAGTTCTGCTTCCGCGGCGCGCAGGGGGAGCGTGAGTACGGCGTACGTACAGCCGCGAGCCTGACCCATGAGGCGATGTACCTGCACGAGCGCTACGGCATCGACTTCCTCGGCGTCTTGGACGACAACTGCTTGGTCCAAGCCAAGCGCCTCGAGGACATGGTGCCGACCCTCGGCCGCTTCTGCCGCGACAGCGGCATGCGCTGGGGCACGCACGGACGCCTGGATGAAGCCGCGGACCTGCGACCGAACGGCTCCGGCGGCTTCGTGCGAGCCGCGCGCCGGCGCACTCAGGCCCTCGCGGAGAGCGGGTGCGTCTACGTTGGATTCGGCGCTGAGAGCGCCAGCCCTGCGGTCCTCCTTGCCATGGGCAAGGGAGGCTTCATGCTGGCCAACGGGACCGAAAACGTCGGCGGCTACGACCTGCCCAAGACCATGCTCGAGGGCTACCGCAACACCGTTGAGGCCGGCCTGCACGGCAACTGCACCTGGATCATGGGCTACCCCGGCGAGGGCCTGCGCGAACTGCAGCACAGCGTCGCCTTCATCGCCTGGCAGAAGACGCTCCTGAACAACCCGGCCGCCGTCAACAGCCGCATGTTCACCGCGACCGCCTACCCCGGCACGGAGATGTTCAAGAACCAGAAGGTGCAGGCGCGCCTCGCGCGCGGCTTCGGCCTGTCCTTCGACGCCGCCGGCGAGCCGATCTGCGACAACGCCCTCCTCGCCTACTGCCTTGAGCTCGACGACGCCACAAAGGTCCTCAAGGACAAGAACGGCGACGACGTCTACTACGGTGACATGACCATGGCGCAGTTCGAGAAGTGCCGCAACCTGGTAGACGCCGGCAAGACCGAGGAGATCCTGTCCCTATGAGCAAACGCATCTCTGGCGTCATATTCGACGAGGCCAACGTGGGGTGCCGCGTCCATCGATCATATGCCGATACCTCCGGAACCGGTTTGCAGTTGTTGCAGGCCGGTGTGCCCGGCAAGTGCATCCGCATCCTGGCCGGCCTGCTGATGTCGTCGGGGGAGTGCGCGGTCTATTTTGCGTCAGGTGCTCAGGGATCAAAGAAAAGCGGCACATACCCGCTGATCGTCAACCAGGGCTTCAACCTCAACAAGGACGACGACGGCCACTTTCAAACCAACAAGGGCGAGGGCCTCTACATCAACCACGGCTCGTCGACAACGCTCGGCGTTACGTTTCGATTCATACTGACTGAAGTTGAGGACCCCATATGATCAAGAAAATAGTCGGACGACTGCTCGGAACGGACCGGCCGTCGCCGAACTACTACCACGAGTGCATGGTCCAGTCGGGCGCCGATAAGTTCGGACGCTTTCCCTGGACCGTCCGCGTGTACGGACGCGTCGGCTCCGGGCCTGTTGAAGTTTTGGAAGGGTTCGAGGTATCGCACGAGAAGGCCAAGAAGGTGGCCTACGCAGCAGCCGTTAAGGTCGTGAAGGCCAAGGAGGCCGCATGGCGATAGGATACGCGACGACGCTGCGCAACGCACGGCTCGACCAGATCAAGACGGCGATCGACGCAGGGGCCGGGGCTGGCCTACTGCGCTTCTATGACGGGTCTCGACCGGCCACCGGCGGCGCCGCCACTACGCTGCTCGCCGAACTGACCATGTCGGATCCGTCCGCTGGCGCGGCCTCTGGCGGTGTTCTAACTCTCAGCGCCATCACGGCAGACTCGAGCGCGAACGCGACCGGCACTGCGACGTGGGCGCGCATCGTAGACTCGACCGGGGCCTTCGTCCTCGACTGCTCCGTCGGCACGTCTGGCGCGGACATCAACCTTAACAGCGTGGCCATTCAGGTCGGCGCGCAGGTTAGCATCACGAGTGCTACGATCACTGAGGGGAATCCATAAATGGCTGCTCCTATCGACGCAATAATCACACTGCCGGATGATTCTGGCAACACCGGAAAGAAAGTCAGAACGCAGACCGAGGTCGTCGGAGCCAACACTGTTCATACGCATTACTTCGTGATGCAGAGGGCGAAGAAGGTCATCACGACATATCGACTCGCGCTCGTCCAGGCGACCGTTCTTGCGTCTGCGCAGAACGGAACGACGGCCGGAATGCTGTTCGGTCACATGGGCTCTGCTGTCAGCGGCAAGGCGATGAGGATTCGAAGGATCGGCGTGTCCTCTCAGCACTCAACTGCTCTTGCCACGCCGACGGCACCGCGCCTCCTCATCCGACGATTCACATCATCCGGGGCGCTCAACACGTCGTTGATTTCCCCAAACACAAACGACTCAACGCAGACTGCTCCCGCTGCGCTGTTCTCGTTGGTGAACACTGGATGCACCGTAGTTCATGTCGGAATAGGCTTTGCCCATGCAGCTCTCGCTGGTGCTATAACCGCCGTTGGTGCCTACGAGCCGTGCGATAAGGACATGATTGACCCAGCGGCAGAAGAAGACGCGTGGCCAGTATTCCGTCCTGGCGAGGGCTTCGTGATATACCAGGACGTAGCCGGGACTACCTCGGACACGCGCAAGTTCAATATCGAGATCAGTTGTGATGAGATCGACATCGCCTGATGAATGGCCTGGGAACTAAACGACGTCGCGCCGGTATCGATTGGGCAAGAGTTCTCAGCCCCTGCATCGCCGTGGACGGAGCAGGGGTGGTTCCTCGGCTACTCCATGCCAACCGGAGGAGCCCCGCCAATTACCGGCACGTTGGCGGTGTCTCTGGCAGCCGACACGTCATCGGCGTCTGGCAAGGAAATATTTACCGGATCAGCGGCACCGACATTATCCCCAGACGTCATGGCCGGAGTCGGGAAAGAGGTCTTCTCTGGGAGCGCTTCGGCTACTTCAGCCGGCGACTCCTCGGCAGTGGTCGGCAAGTTGAATTTCACAGGCACGTCCGCGCAGACGGAAACAGCGGATGCAATGGCTGCTACCGGGACCGCTGGCTCGAGCTTCGACGGAACATTAGAGGTTACGAACGACGACGACGCACAAGCAGCGTCCGGGTTGCTGCTGTTCTCAGGGACCGCGTCGACGTCGTCTGCGAACGACGCGATGGCCGCCGCAGGAGTGATGAGCTTCTCCGGTTCTTCCGGTCCCACCTTGGGCGCGGACGTGTTGGAGGCGACAGCTCAACTAAACTTTGCTGGGGCGGAATCGCCGGCGACAGCATCAGACATCTCGTCGGCCTCTGGCCTCTTGACGTTCTCAGGATCGGCGGCGGTCGCATGCGCTGGGGACGCGCTGACGGCTTCGGGCTTGCAAAGATTTATCGGTGCATTCTCGACAACGAACGAGCCAGACGTTCTGTCGCTGTCCGCGGAGCTTGGGTTCCGAGGTCCGATGTCCGTGACGCTTTTGTCAGACACGCCGACGGCTGCAGGAAAGGAAGACTTCGTCGGCGTGATGTCCACGACGATGCAGAACGACAGCGGCTACAAGCAAGGCATGGTGATCCGCTACAACACCATCATGAACCCGGTGTCGCCTTCAGACTGATATGAGAAAAAAGAGATTGACCTTCGAGCAGAAACGGGCGTTGTCGATTCAGCGTCAGGCGCGCATCGGCATCACCATCCTGGCGGTGTTGGTGGTCACGTTTATTTACACCGTTCTGTTCAGCGTGCCGCGAGAACAAGAACCAATGCTATTATTTCCGCCAGGCACGAAAGTGAATCTTGGATTTGGAAAATATCAAACAGGAGGTCATGCTCGCCCATGACTACAAAGAAGAAGTCGTCAAAGTCTGTCACCGCAACGCTCGAGCAGCCGAAGGCCGGCGTGCTGGCCAAAGAGCACGAGGAGCGAATCGACATCGAGCGCACCGACATTTATCCCGAGGATATGATCAAGCGCCACCGCGAGCGCTACTGCTGGTCAATCTCAGAAATCTCCAAGCGCTTCTGCCGCGCTGGACGCGTACTCGACGCAGCTTGTGGGACAGGGTACGGATCAAGCCTGCTCCTCGGCATCTCGAACAAAGTCGTTGGACTTGACGGCGACCACGGAGCTCTTGACCACGCGCGCAAGCGCTTCGGCGGATCGCTCCTGTCCTTCCGTTGGTCAGACCTGAACCATACTATCGCTGGTAACACCGAGGAGTTCGACGCGGCCGTGACCATCGAAACGATCGAGCACTTGCCCGAGGAAGGCGCTCAGTTCTTCCTCTCTGAGCTTCACCGAGTCATCGCCAAGAACGGCCTGCTCCTTATCTCCACGCCAGAATTTAACGCCGAGCGCGGCCTGACGTCCACGTTTCACCTGAAAGAGTACACGCCGAATGAGATGATCGCGCTCGTCACGGCGGCCGGATTTGTTGACGTGGTGCTCTCCGATGCAACGAACATCTGGGTGAAAGACTTGCCCGGCTTCATCTTCCTCAGCGCACGGAAGCCAGGATGAGCCGCATTCCACAAGCGGCGCCGGCCGCCATCGAGATATTTGGCAAGAAGGTCGGCAACGAAGCTGTAACCTTTGCGCAGGCTTCGAACGCTGGCGCGCACCCGTGCCTGATCGTGGCCGAGTGCGGCATCAACCACGGCGGGGACACGGCCCGCGCCATGGACATGGTCCGCGCCGCGGCCGACGCCGGCGTGGACGTTGTGAAATTCCAGCGGCGCGACCTACAGGCGACCTACACGCCCGAGGCGTTCGCCGACCCCAACCGCGCGGCGCACGGCCTGGCCCACTACCTGCCCGTGCTGAAGCAGACGCAGTTGCCGGACAAGGACTATCCCAGGCTGAAGGCGCTGGCCGAGGCCTTGGGCCTGGGCTTCTTGGTCACTCCGTTCGACGAGCCGTCCGTCGACTTCCTCGAGGCGCTCTGCGTCGATGCCTACAAGGTGGCGTCGTGCGACTTCAACAACCCGTTCCTGCACGCGAAGATCGCGGCGACCGGAAAGCCGGTGATCGTGTCGACAGGCATGCAACACGAGATCGCGCTGTTCGAAGTGATCCCGACGCTGAAGGAGATGTTCCCCGGCCGGCTCGCGCTTATGCACACGGTGTCGAGCTACCCAACGGCCTTCCGCGACTGCCAGCTGCACAGCATCCTGCGCATGAAGATCAACCACGGCGTCCCCGTCGGCTGGTCCGGCCACGAGCGCGGTGTCGCCGTCAGCACCTCGGCGGCTGCGCTGGGCGCAGACATCATCGAGCGCCACTTCACGCTCGACCGGACCCTGCCCGGCCCCGACCAAGCGGCCTCGCTCGAGCCGGACGGCCTCAAGAAGCTCGTGGAGCGGATCCGCGCGACCGAGGACGCCTACGGGGACCCGTACTCCACGAAGGTGCCGACGCGCGGCGAGGCGCAGACGCAGGAGATCCTCGGCAAGAGCCTCTGCGCGCGGCGCGACATCAAGGCCGGTGAGCCCGTCACCATGGACATGCTCGAGGCGAGGTCCCCCGGCCGCGGCCTGTCGCCGTTCCTCGCCACCTACCTCGTCCGAACGCACGCAGTTATGGCGCGCGACGTCGCGGCCGGTGTACACTTAAGCGCGCAGGACATCGACAAGAAGGTGACGGTGGGGGCCGGCCCATGCTGACCGACCAAAACAATTTGTCCCGTTCCTCCGGACTGTGGGGGCGTGCCCACGGCGAGGAGGGGCGGGGCATTCGTTTTATGGTGACGCGATGCTGAACGTTCGCGGCATTAAGGCGCGCCCGCGTGACCTGCACGAGATGATGGCGCACAAGCCGTCGCTCGTCGAGATGCACTGCTCCGTAGACGACCTGCTCTGGACGCCGCCGAGCACCTACGACGCGCCGCTCGCCGTCCACCTGCCTGAGTACGACAAAGGCGACCTGGTTGACGCAGCAAGCCTCAACGAAACCAAGCGACGCGCGGCGGAAGACCTCTACTGCATGGCTGTCCGCAAAGCCGTCCAGTGGGCTCCGCATTTCGCGAATTGCAAACCGAAAATTGTCTTCCACCCTGGCGGCATGGACGTCGACGTGTTCACGCAGTCGCAGATAGACGACGCTCGCTCTCAGCTTGGCAGGACGATCGAGTCCATGGTCGCGGCTGCCGGCAACGAGGCCGACATCCTCATCGAGAACGTGCCTCGCCACTGCTGGTTCTTTGGCGGTGACTGGATCGCCAACCTCGGCGTGGACGTAAAACAGATGGCCGAGATTTGCACCACTCACAAGATCGGCATGACCCTCGACCTCTGCCACCTCTACCTCGCGTCGCAGGCGATGAAGTTCGACGTCTCCGAAGCTGTTTCACTGGTGAAAGAACACGTTCGTCACATACACTATTCAGGAGCGAAGGGCATGGACGGTGAGGGCCTGGCGATCGACGACCCGGCCAACACCTTCGACCTTGGCTCTGAGCTCCAACGGCTGCGAGACATCGACGCCGTGGCGGTGCCAGAGATATGGTTCGGGCACGAGAACGGCGGTGCCGGCTTCGTGAAGGCGTGGGCGTCGGCGGAACAGGCACTCGGATAAAACTATGGCAGAGCTAACCCAGACGGAGCTCGAAGACAAGATCAGCGCGATCGACACCGCGATCGCTGCCGGCGTCACTGCACTGTCCAGCGCCACGGAGTCGGCGGCTTGGGTCGACTACACGATGGGCGACAAGTCCGTCAGTGCGTCACAGAAGCTGGCGCAACTCCAAGAACTCCGCAAGATGTACCAGGGCATGCTCGACGTCTACCCGAAGGAGATCACGCGCAACGCGAGCTATGACGTGGACCGCGACGGCACGGACAACTCGGACCTCGAGGGCGATCAGTGAGCGTCGCCCAGGACACGGTCTCCATCCTCGCCGTCTGGGGCCAGACCGTGACCATCATGCGCAAGACGCCGACTTTTTCCGATAGTGGCGCGCCGACTCCTGTCTGGGCATCCGTTGGGACGGCCACAGCCGACATCCAGCCGATCGACGGAAGCGAGAAGCGGATCGAACTCGGCGAGCGCGTGCTGACCACGCACGAAATCTATTTCCCCAACGGGACCGACATCCGCGGAGGCGACCGCGTGCAGCCTGCTGGCTGGGCCGCCGGCGACGACGAGTACGAGGTCCGCGCGCTCATCGCTGAGACACCGAGCCACGTCCGCGTCAACGCGACGCTCGTCCGGGGGCACGGTGGCTGACGGGTTCCAGATTTCTGTGACAGCGAAGAACCTCAAGTTCGACAAGTATGCCTTGTCTGCCGAGGACTTAATTATTGACGCGATCGACGTGACCATCGGCGAGGTCCAGGCCCACATCCGCGACGGCCACCCTAAGGTGAACAAGCTGACCTTAAAACGAACGCGCGGCGATCGCGACTCGCTCGACACCTACCGCGTGCGCACCGGCGGCGAGGTCGGCGAGTTCCGCGGAATGATGCGCTGGCTCACACATACCGGAGTGTCGCGCAATTCGGTCTTCCTGGTGCAGGCCAAAGTCTCAGGCACCGGCTTCACGCGGAGCATCTCCGGCAAGGTCTACAGCGCGCAGAAGCACATGAATGATTTGGAGTTCGGCACGGCCGGCCGGCGCGCCTTCCCAGCCTTCCGGCCAGCTCTGATCGCCAAGGGACCGCGAGGGCAGTACCTAGTCCGCGAAGCACTCCTACGGGCGGCGGCGCGCTTGTGAAGGTCCTTAAGGAGATGGTCCATAAGGCCATGCGTGACGACGCGACCTTGCGCACGCTTCTGGCCCACGCGGCCACGCCATACGGCGTCTACGAGGGCCACTTCCCAACCACGCCTGACTTCAGCGCGGCGGCCGGCGCGGCCCGTTCCTACGTCACCTGGATGTTCATCGGGGGCGGCGGCGACGGATCGACCAACGGGCCTGAGATGCGCCTTGGAGAAAAGGTTTTCACCGTGACCGCGTGGAGCGCCAACCCAGACACCGTCGAGTCAGCGCACAAGCGGATCCGGCGCCTACTCACCGACCTCTACGGCTGCACGCTCCCGACGACCGACGCAAACGTGACCGGCCTCAAGCCTGAGCCAGGCGGCTACGGCCCGGACCTGTTCGACGACGAGGCCAAGGCGTACTTCCGATCAGAGACCTACCGCGTCTGGTACCGCGAGGACGTCACCTCATGAGCGAAGTGGCCGCAGAAGTCAACAAGGACGAGGAGATCGAGCGCGGCCTCGAGCGCATGCACGCCATGGGCGTCGAGGTAAAGACGCTCAAGCACCCGCTCATCGTCGACCGCAACTGGGAGGCCGAACAGGAGATGCAGGGATGGGTCGGCCCCTACATGCGCAACATCGCCTGGCACTACCACGACATCCTGGCCGCCGGCCACATCGGCCCCCTGCTCAACAGGCTCGGCGGCCGCCCCGTTGCCGTGGTCGGCGCTGGCGCGAGCCTGGACAAGAACGTGGACAGCTTGCGAGACTTCCCAGGCATCATCATCGCGTGCGACCGAGCGGCGAAGGCGCTCACGGCGCGGGACATTTGTCCGGACATTGTGGTCGCCGTGGACCCGCGGCCATACCACATCGCTAAGATGCTGGACTACCCGCAGAGTAAGGGCCAGACGCTCGTCGCGTCCGTCTGCTTGCACCCAGACGTGGTCCAAGCCTGGCGCGGCCGCGTGCGCTACATGAGCCATGAGAACCCAGGCACGCAGTTCTTCGACCACGGCCTGCCGCATCTGTTCCCCGGCATGCCAGCGCTCTACTGCCTAGGAAACGTCGGGAACATGGCCGTGCAGCTTGCGGCGGAGATGGGGGCCGGAAAGATCGTCCTAGTCGGTCAGGACTACGGCTACACCGACGGCAAGATGAGCGCCGACGACTGGGTCTACCAGCATCAATCGATGTTCTTGGAAAGCGGCTGGCGGCGCGAAGTGCCCGACCACGCCTACAACCTCGAGCGGCGCACAGGCAAGGTGATGACGAAAGGCATCGACGGTGAGGTGCAGACCTACGCACCGTTCCTCGGCTATCGTGATTCTCTTTATAACATCGTGAAACTTTGGAATCTCGACGTGGTCAACGCGACGGAGGGCGGCATCCTAGTCGACCTTCCGCAGATGGCCCTGTCAAAAGTCGTAACAAGCCTGTTACAATTTAACGCCGGGGAGGCACGCACCCTCCTTAGTCAGGCGCTCGGGGGATAATATGGTTGAAACCAATAATCTGTTGCTCGGCCTCGGCAAGCTTTACCTCAAGCGCGAGGGCGACACCGACGGCAAGTACCGCATGGTCGGCGCGCTGAAGGACAAGGTAGAGTTCACCTACAAGCAGGAGATCGTCAAGCAGAAGGTGGGCGAGCTCATGGGCGCGCCGCGCGCTGACCGTATCAATGAGGAGGCCATGCTTAAGGCCCAGATATGCGACTTCAAGATCGAGCAGCTCATTCCGTTGCTCGGCCTGACCGTCTCGACGACCGCCCTCACGGTGACGAACTCCATCCGCCGCGTCGAGGAGCATATCACAGGCATCTCCACGACCGACACGCAGACGCTGTCGCAGACCGCCAAGTCGAAGACCTCAGTTCATATCACGAGCCTAGACCGCGCCACGGACTACGTGCAGGGCACCGACTTCACCATGCCCACCGCCCGCGGGATCAAGCCGGTGACGTCCGCGTTCCGCAACCTCACCGTCCTTGCGCACTACACGTCGCGCCGCACCACGAAGCGCGTGCGCATCGGCGACCACAAGACACTGCCCGTGATGAGCCTGATGTTCACCCACAAGATGAAGAACGGCAAGATGATCAGCCTGATCATTCCGCGCTGCCACATCGAGGGAGACATCACAATCCCGTGGGGCGAGAAGGAGTACACCGCATACGACATCTCGTTCTCGGCGCTTGCTGACACCACGCAGCCCGAGGGTCGGCGCCTGTTCCACATCGTGAAGGAGTCGTAATCCAAACCGTAGGAGGCCATTCGTAATGACGAGCACGCCAGACGAAGACGTTCTTATCCCTGTGCCGGTCGTATTTCGGCTCGGGGCGCACGAGATCCGCGTCACGCCGCTGCCGGTGCGGCGCGTCAAGGAACTGATCCGCGCTGTCGAAGGACACAAGGACCTGCTGGAGAAGCTGCCGCAAGTGTTGCAGATCGGCGTCGAGACGTTCCTCGACAAAGAAATCTACAAACGTCTCAACGCGCTCGTGCGCTTGGTCGTCTCGCCGGCGTCCGCGCACGAGTTTATGACGGACGAGTGGTGCGAGGAAAACATGACGCACGCGCACTACCGGGCTATCTTCATGACGGTGCTGAAGCAGAACGAGTTGCACGGCGTTTTTCTAAAGGCGAAGGCCTTTCTGGGGGCGAACATGGACGGAGCCCTTCGCCAGGCGCTGACGAAGGTAAACCCGGACGCACCGTTGAACTGACGGAGATCCTGCATCTGTTGATGTCGTCGTACGGCTGGACGCTGGACCAGGCGCTGGACCTGACGTATCCGCAGATCAAGGCGCTCTATCGGACCTTGATGAAGTGGCCGACGGCGAATATGTTTGTAGCCATGATGTCGCAGCACCTGAACGAAGGCAAGGACGAAACCGGGAAGCTCGAAAGCATGAAATCCGGGTCTGTCTCCGTGGTCGACGGAGCAGATTTTTTTAGCAAGCTCGGCATCAAACCTGAACCGGAGGGCTAGTGGCGACGAACGCGGGCATCCTTGAAGTCGTCATCACGGCTACCACCTCCGGCCTCACGGCCGGCATAGCCAATGCCCGCGACGCCATCAACAAGGCTGGCCCCGACTTCAAGCGGTACGGGGCCTTACTGTTCGGCTCCGTGGTCGTCGGCCTGACCGCCAGCGTCCACGCCTTCGGGGAAGCCGAGAAGAACGCAACACTCCTAAGCCAAGCGCTCGCAAACCAAGGCATCCACTCGCGCGAGGCGCTCGAGGAACTGCTGAAGCTCTCGACCGAGCTGCAACACCTCAGTGGAATCTCCGACGATGCCATCCAAAATGCTGAAAAAATAATCGTCACGTTCGGCGCGACCGGCAAAGAGCTTGAGCGCATGACGCGCGCTGCTGTTGACGCTGCGGCACAAGGGAAGGACCTTGAAGGCGCGGCCGAAGCGCTCGGCAAAGCCTACCTCGGCGAGACCGGCCGACTCAAACAGTACGGGATCACGATCGACGAAGCGGTCCCCAAGGCGTTGCGCTTCGCAGAGGCCCTACGTCAGTGGGAGAAGTTATACGGCGGGTCTGCGGCTGCCAAAGGAAAAACATTCTTCGGGATGATCGGAATCGCCAAGGAAGATATTGAAGATTTCGGCGAGGAAATCGGTCGCAACCTTGTGCCGACCGTCAAGCGGTTTGTCCAGTTCATGATCGACAACCGCGACGTGCTCATGAAAGCATCAGCAGACATTGGTCGCGGCATCCTGAAATGGGCAGACGATTTTGCGACTGTCTTCACGTACTTCAAGACGAAATATGCCCAGTTAAAAGCGTTCATGGCAAGCAGCCCGAATCTATTCTTCGGGAAGACGACGCCAGAGCAAAAGAAATTATGGGATGACTTTTCTGATCCTGGCAACTCACCCACACACGTCGATACGAAGCCTGCAACGCTTGTGCCTGCTGGTATGTCTGCTGGCGCCAAGGACGACGACAAAAAAGGTAAAGGGAGCCCCAGCGAATTTAGCGAGCTGTGGAAGCAGGCGTACAGCGAAATCTTTGCTGACGGCAAGATTGTATTCGACGGCATCAAGGACCTCATCAGCGGCACGATCGGCGTCCTCTCGCAGACCTTCCAGCAGGTGTTCATCAACCTGGCCGAGGGCGGCAAGAACTTCACGCAGATCATGTCCAACCTTGGCACGAGCTTCCGCAACCTCATGTTCAAGGTGATCGCCGACATCCTGGCCAAACAGATCACCGCGATCCTGATGAGCGTCACGGCGGAGCGCGCGGCCGCGCTGGCCAAGGTCGCCTTCCATAAGGCCGTCGCGTTCGCCGGCGCACTGGCCGCGCACGCGCCCATCCCTTTCGTCGGCGTCGCGCTGGGCTTGGCGGCTGCGGCCGCGATCGCGGCCTACCTGGCCGGGGCCATCCAATTCGCCGAAGGCGGCATCGTCAACGGGCCGACGTTGGGCCTGGTAGGCGAGGCCGGCCCGGAGGCCATCATCCCCCTCAAGAAGGGCAAGGAGATGGGCATCTTTGGCGGCGGGGGCGGCGGCGGGACCACCGAGGTCCACCTGCACTTCGACGGCGCCGCGCTCGTGGACGGCGACGAGACGAAGTGGGACAACATCGCTCGCCGCCACATCATCCCGGCCCTGGCCGCTTACCAGGACAAGACCCGTGCCAACGACTTCCGGCGCTGGCCGACGAGGGGCTGATGGCGAACCAAGTCCTGACCACCAGCCTCACCCCGAGCCTCGACTGGGCCGACGTCTCTGGCGCGCTCGAGTACTGGGTGCAGGTCGCTACGGACCCGCGCTTCCGAACGATCACGCAGCAGAAGACCGGCCTGGCGACGAGCACCCACACCATCGCCTCCTCGCTGACCGACGCCAAGAAGTACTACTGGCGCTTCCGGACGCGCACCACGGCGGCCTACACGACCGACCAGGCGCAGACCACACAAGGCGCTGTCGGAGTCGCCCTGCGTGACGCGGCGGCGCGGACCGGCCTGGCCCAGTCCTTTAAGCCAACATACTCCCTGCCGATCGCGCGCATCGCGCTCAGTCTAAAGAAGACCCTCGCGCCGACCGGGAACATCTGGGTGGAGATATGGACCGACTCGCCCGGCGCGCCCAGCGCCCAGCTGCTGGCCGATAGCGCCGTCGTGAACATCGCCACACTCACGACCAGCT
Source organism: Sphingomonadales bacterium (assembly GCA_018334165.1). Classification (GTDB taxonomy): domain Bacteria; phylum Pseudomonadota; class Alphaproteobacteria; order Sphingomonadales; family Sphingomonadaceae; genus Novosphingobium. The sequence goes on from JAGXTB010000072.1 coordinate 50,210, forward strand.
TCGCCTCCTACAACTTCGACTTCACCTTCCCCATCCCGGTCGTCGCCGGCACGACCTACTACGTTGTCCTGCAAGCAGACAACGCCATCGACGCCGCGAACTACGCCACTTGGGAGACATCAGGCTCCAACAACTACAGCCGCGGCGGGCCGTTCCAACACGACGGCTCCGTGGCCTGGACGGCGCCCAACACGTTCGACCACGTCTTCAATACGCAGTACCAGGGTGGCTGGGGGACTTGGTCGCCGACGTGGTCCTTCTGGGTGGACTCGACCGCTGAGGCCGCGTTCACGCCTAGCGTGTCGAACGCCGTCGGCCGCTACAGCTACATCGACCCCGACGAAACCACAGACACCTATACCTTTGCCTGCAACCCGAAGACCAAGGCCGACCCCGTGCAAATGCAGAAGGCGTTCGAGCGCAACCTGTCCGGCGACCTGCTCTCCGAGTTCATCGCCACGCGCGCGCTGATCAAGCTGGACTTCAACGAAACGTACATAGCCCTCGAGCAGAAGACGGAGATCGAACGCTTTGCGAACAAGCGCAAGGACGTCTACCTCGTGGTCCTGAGCTACAACCGCCAGGACGTCGTCGAGAACATCTACAAGGTGGCATTCACGAAGGGGCCGACGTTCGAGCCGCTGGCACACGGCCGCGAGGACTTGTTCGTCGGCGACGTGGAGCACGAGGAGTCGGCAAACACATGAGGATTTCTATATGCCCGAAATAGGAAGCGGGGGCGGCAGCGGGTACCCGGCCGCCATCGACTCAGACGCGACGCTCGAAACGAACGCCGACTACGCGCGCATCCAGGTCCCCAACGACTTGGCCGCGTGCATTGTCGCGATCGAGACGGAGCTCGGTATCGCGCCGTCCGGGGGATATGCTACGGTCGTTGCCCGATTGGACACTTTAAGCAATACGTCCGGCGGCGTGCCGAGAGGCGCGAACTCAGCTCGTCCAGCTGCCAGCGCCGGCACGTTTTATCTGAGCACCGATCTCGGAATCTTCGAATACAGTGACGGCACGAACTGGTTCCCGATCCTATAAAAATATGAAAAAACTTCGACACCTCCTGACGGCAATCGGACTCCTCGCCTGCGTGGCGGCGCCTTCCGCCGCCGTCACGCTCACCACGACCGGCTACTACAGCCTGCAATACGACACGGTCAAAGGCACGTCTACGATCCAGATCGCCGGAGAGATAAAGGTCGCCCAGAGTTCGATGACGCTGTCCACGGCTAAGGTGATCATCAACGGCACGACCGGCTTCATCACGCTGGCCGGCGCGCTGACGCTGTCCGGCGCGTCGGCCAACGCAGTATTTCCGGCCTCTACAACCGTCTCCGGCGTGTTTGGACGGAGCGCATCTTTTATCACCATCGATCAGACCGGAGCCGCCGGATACATCACCTCGGTGTCCTCCGTAAACGCTGCTTCGTTCTGGGGCGACGGCTCTCATTTGACCGGAATAGGCGTTGGCGGCGATGGTGCTGTTCAGTTCGTAAAGAGCGGCAGTCTATTCGGACGCACCGACAAAATCTATTTCAATGAGCTCACTGGCACGCTCGCGCTCGGAACCGGCGTCTCGACGACCAGGGGACTAAAGATATCTTCAACTGTCATAGCCGAGATCGATGTTTGCTCTGTCACCGGAACACCGACCTGCGGTGGCATTTTTACCGCCTCCTCAGGTGCCAATCCGTACACCACAATTACTGCTGATGGTGCGCTGCGCTTTAACTCCGCCGGGTCCAATCGCGGTGGCTTCTCGACTGGTGGGGCGCTCTACATCGGCACCGATCCAGTGGCCGCCGGCGGAACTGCTGGAGACCTCTATTTGTCTGGCAACGTCACGTCCGACCTTGCGGTAATCGCTCTGAACTTCACGCAGAACGGAGCTGCTGGGAGATATTCCGGAGCCTCGTCTGTCACAGCCTCCGGCTTCTTTGGGGACGGATCACAACTGAAAGGCATCCCATCCACGTCATCGATCAGCGGGGTCTACCTGCCCCTGGCTGGCGGCTACATGTCCGGCCAGCTGACCAACACGTCGAGCATAACAGCGACCGTGCGGATGCTTTCGCCGCTCTACACACCTCTGGTCGGCAACGGCAACAGCATCGCCATCACCGCCAACAACGGGGCCGCCGCGCCTGCTGGTTCAATCACGCTTACCGGCGGCACCGGCTCATCTTCCGGCGGAGCAGGCGGCAACATCGTCATCAATGGCGGCGGGTCAAATGCCAATGACGCGGACGGCGGGGACATCACGATTACAGGCGGTGGTGCCGACAACGCGTCCACGCCTGGCGGTGGAGACGTGACGATTACTGCCGGAAGCGGCAACAACGGGGACGGCGGCGTCTTGACCCTGGCCGGAGGAACTGGCGCTGGGGCCAACGCCGGATACATCGCCTTCTTGTCCAGCGGCATCGAGCGCGGGCGCCTGTCGCAGACTGGGAACCTGACGTTTTATAGCTCAGTCACCGCGTCGGCTTTCTACGGAAACGGGGCTGGCTTGGTCGGAGTGACTGGGACAGAGGCCAACACCTACACCTCCTCCAAGACGTTCACCAGCACCGTGCAAACCGCCGCGCTGTACTCCACGTCTTCATCCTTTCGCAATTCAATCAGCACCCAGGCGCAGTTCTACGGCATGGCCGTCGGTGTCCCGAGCGATTTAAACGGGTCAATCGGTCTTGGAAATGCCGCCGTTGCGCGAGGCATTCTTCAATACCAGGGGAACACCAATGGGTTCTTCTATCTCGATAACACCTACAACAACGACAACGCCGACTTTGTATTTAGATCAAAAACCTCCGTTTTGGCGCAGGAGAATTTCCGGATTCGCGGGAATGGACATGCCGGGTTTGGCGTAGCGGCTCCTGCGTCTTCTTGGGGGGCGTCGAAGACGGTTGAAATTTCAACCGGGAACAATGGCCCGAGCCTGTCTCTGACAAATACAGGAGGCACAGCTTCTAGATGGGAGCTTATCGCGAAGGGCGGGTCGTCTGGCGAAGTTGCGCTCGCCGAAAGCGGCACTACTCTGTGGATTCTGGATAAGACCACGGGCCGGATGACGCTCGGGTCAACGGCTGGAACTGGGGTTGGTGGTCTTATCGCCGGGTCGGCTATTATCGATGCCGGGTCGGGAGTCTCCACGGTAACGGTCGGCAACGCCTCCAACGGCTCCGGCTCTGTAATGATCTATGCCAACAGCGGCGTCACCAACGGGATAACTATTGGACCATCAGTCGATTTAGGGGCACGGATCAGGTACAACTCGAATGGGAATCTGGACATCAGCCCGCGCGAAGGCTTCCATATCAATTTTAGAGGCGGCGGCCAGGTCTATTCATCCTCTGGGACCTGGACACCGGCATGGACCGGGTTCAGTGCCGACCCCACTGGAACCACCGCCGTCTTGCAGATCGGGAAGATGGTGAAGGCCGAAATTGAACTTTCGGGGCATGGAACAAGCAACGCCACCACACTCACCGTCACACTCCCCGTCGCGGCAAAGCGGGCCACAAGCTATCCGATGCAAGTCGTAGACAATGGCACCAACGTCATTGGTGTTTGCGACACAGCTGCCGCGTCTAACATTCTTACTTGCTACGCATCTTCGGCCTACGCCAGTTTCACCGGATCAGGGCTTAAGAGCGTGCGGATAAATATCTCGTACATCGCCAACTAAAATGACCGCCCCCCTCCACCTGCTCTACCCCCGGCTGGTTAAGCTGGCGGAGCGCGCGTGAGCTTCCTATCCCGTCTCAAGTCGACGCTTCTGTCTGCCGTGGATCTGGTCAACGGCAAGCGTCCGGCCTTCGCGCGCCCGCCGTCCTTTGACGAAGCGTGGAGCATCCACGACGGCACGACCCGCCTCGAGGCCATCCGCGCGTCTGCTGAGATGGAGATTTCTGCCTTCGTCCGATCTGGCGACTTTGTGGCGCAGAAGCCCAACGACCTCGGCGACGCCTGCATCTGGCAAGGCGTCTACACCGCGATGTGCGTACACCGCTGGCGCGTGACCAAGAGCGATGTCTTGCGCATCGAGATGGTCTGGGCCGCGCAAGCGCTGGCAAAATATATCCGATCGGGGATACTCCACCGCGGAGCCATGCCAACGTCGCTCCAAGGTGTTTTGTTTCACAAAGACGCGACAAAAATCTACCTGGACGACCCGGACGGGTATACTTACCGCGACGACGCGTCCCTCGACTCGCTCCTGGGCTTCTGCTTCGGCGCGGCCACGGTCCTGCGGTACGGAGACGCCGAGACGTGGAGCCTGCTCCGGCCGGCGGTGGTCGCGCTCGCAAAGCGCTTCGAGGACGACGGCTTCCGCCTGGTCAAGCGCGACGGCACGCCGACGCAGTACGGCGACTGCCGCCCTGGCCTCATCCAAGCCCCCGTGCGCGTCTTGGCGGCTGCCCTGCCGTCCCTGCTGGCCGGCGGTGAGGCCTGGCGCAAGATCGCCAAGTCGCACGCGCCAGAGTTCCGCACGCCCGACACGCAGATCCCCGGAAAGATGTCCTGGGTGAACGCCCACTTGGCCATGCTGGCTTCGCTGGCGTACGCCACGGCGACGCACACCGGCGACCCCGGCCGTAAGGAAGCGGAGGACGGCCTACGATCGCTTCTGACGAAGTACGCGCCCACCGGAAACGCCTTCTTGATCAACGCGTGCGGCGCGGCCGGCCTCGCGGTCCGCGCCGAGGACCAGCGCGTTGCCGCGCAGGTGCTGTCCGAGTTCCCCGTTGGCGGCAAGCCCATGACGCCCATCGCGCCGAAGAACGTCTACCCCACGCCGGCGCACCTGCGCCCGCGCTTCGACGTGTTCTGGCAGCGCGACCCATATGAACAGGGCAGCGGCGAGGAGATGAGCGTCGCCATAAGCCGCATAGATTTCTTGCTGGCCTACTACATGGGAGCGGGGGCTTGATATGAATATCACTGCCGACGGCGTCGCCGCAGTTTGTGCCGTGATTGTGGTCGTGGGAGGCGCGATCGGCGCCTACCTCGCCGTCGTCGACCGCCGCCAGGCTGCGGAGATCAAGGACCTCAAGGACGCGGCCAAGGAGGCCAAAGACGAGATGACGCGCCGCATCGACGGCTTCCACTCGTCCGTCAACTCCCAGATGCGCGACGCCGAGAACCTGCGCCGTGACCTCGAACGGCGCCTGGGCGAGGTACAGCGCGAGCATATCACGCGCACCGATCAAGCCGAGTTTCGCGCGGAGATGCTGTCGACCGTGGACAAGGTCGGCGATCGTATCGGCCACTCCATCGACAAGCTGAGTTCCGAGATCCGAGAGGACATGAAGGCGATCTCCAAGCGCGTCTCTGACGTCGAGGCCAGAAGCTAAAATGCCGACGCCACAGAAGTGGGGAACGTCGCGTTGGGGAACATTCCTATGGGGCGGCAGCAACAGCGCCGCGCTCACAGAACTCCTCGACCGCAAGGACGGCCTACACGTCCATCGCCGCATCATCTGGGAGCTGGACGCTGCCGACCAGAACATCACTCCGTATTTCCTGAGCGCGTCGTCCGTCTACCAGGAGAAGGAGCGCTCGCCCGACCGCGTGGCCGCCGGCGACGCCACGCTTACGTTCAGTAACTACAACGACGCCTTCACCGAGACGGACTCTTCGAGCTTCCTCTACAACGTCAACTACCATAACCGAAACGTGACGATCGAGGTTGGCTTGGAGCTCGACGACGGCACCATCGAGTACGTCAAGGTCGCGACGATGAAGGTCCGATCAATAACCCTTTCTTCGGACAAGTCGCGCGTGACGATCCGCATCTACGACCTCATACGCCGCTTGCTGACCGAGACGATCAACCGGAAGCCCGAGGCCGCAGTCGCCGTCGCCGGCGGCTCCAACGTCGGCAACGGCACCTGCTCTGACGTGGACGTGAAGCCATTCGTAAACGTCTCGCAGACGTGGGCCGTAACCTGCACCCTCGGCGGCGGCACCGGCGTCGCTACCTTCAGCGTCGTCGGATCGGTCTCCGGCAACATCGGCACGCTGACCGACGGCACCGAGTTCTCGAACGCCACGACCGGCGGCATCAAGCTCTCCATCCGCGGCGGCACGATCAACTGGGTCATCGGCGACGTCTTCACCTTCTCGACGTTCAAGATGATGGAGTACAACGTCGTCAACCCCGTCAAGATACTATGGTCGCTGCTGACCGGGGTCAACTGGGACACCGGCCTCAACGAGGACTGGAAGGCGCGCACGCCGCAACTGGACGGCACGCTTAACAGCGCGAACGTCGACCTCAACTACGGCGGCTTTGCCTCGGCCGTCGATAACGCCACCTTCGACATCAAGGGCTTTGTCCCGTGGGACTACGACCTCGTGAAGGTCATCGAGGAAATCATGATGCACTTCCTCGGCTCGATCAACGTCGACTCGAACGGCCGCCTCTACGTGAAGATATGGCGGCCGGAGCTTGGCCTGGTCCGAACCTTCGCCGACACGAAGAAGAACCGATCCATGAGCCTGACGCGCGACACCCAGGACATGATCAACTGGGTCAACGTCAAGTACCGGAAAGCCGACTCGTGGCCGTGGAGCAACGAGCGCGAGGAGGACACGCTGGACGGAGTGTACGTCGCCAAGAACCAGGACTCCTACGACGACTTCGGCCAGTGGTTCACGCTCAACCTAGAGACGCGCTGGTACAACGCCGCTGCCGACCAGGCGAGCTTCCCGGCCACGCGCCTCGTCGACAAGTACGCGATCCCGCCGCGCCGTTTCACCTTCAAGACCGGCCTGGACGGTCTCGAGACACAGATCGGCGACGTCATCGGCGTCACGGACGAGAAGCTCGGCTATACGGATTATCAGGTAGAGGTCATGCGCAAGGACGGCGACTACGCCGCGCGACCCGCCGCCATCGTCTTCGAGGCCGAGGACACCGGCACCGCCGGCGTCAAGTGGGTCTTCCTCGGCTCGACCGACGACGAAGGCGACGACGCCAGCCCGCAGGCCACGAGCTTCCTGACCGCGACGGACGCCGACAAACAATTTTGTTACTTGAGTCAGACCGGGGGCAGCGGCTCTACCGGCCCCGACTACTATTTGTTCAGCCTGCTCGCGTGCCTATTGTGCCACGCGCGGGACTTGGTTACACTTTAGCCATGGAACCGCAACCTCCCGCCGCCGCGTGCCGCCCCGCGAAGACGAAGGCCGAGACCGCGATCACGATCACGCTCGAGACGAACACCTGCTACCGCGAGAGCAAGTTTCCTGCTGGCCACCCCGCGCGTGAGTGTCACGTTGGCCTGGCCGCGCTCGACCCGCTCATCTGCTCGCACTGCACGTGGTACGGCGCCGTCGCCAAGAAGCAGATGGCCAAGTTGACCGGCGAGCACCGCGTCGCGCTCGTCACGTTCCTCAAGCGACTGCAGCAGGACGGCGTGCCAGGCGTCGACGCGCACGAGCCGCAGCCCACGGGCTGGCTGGCGCGTCTGCGGAGGATACTCCAATAGCATACACCGACCTTAGCAGCACGTTCGTCTACCGGCTCTTGCTGACGCATCAGCTCATGGACCAGCTCGCCGAGAACGACAAGGTCTTCAACAACTTGCTCACGGCGGCCGCGGACATGCCGAACTTCCTGCAGTTCGACAACACGTTCGGCGTCAAAGGCGAGATCGCCGCCGGCTCGACGTACAAGAAGCTGATCTTGCTCGACGCGAGCAACGTCGTCCAACTCGGCGAGAGCGGGACCGAGGTGCGCGTGCCGGCAGACCCCTCGAACGCGCTCGGGGTCGCCACCAAGCAGTACGTCGACGGAGTCCAAATGTTTCAGTCCCAAGCGATCGTGACGGTGAACAGCGGCCTAACCGGGTCCTTCGCCACCATCCTAAGTTTGTCCGCAACGACGCGCGGCGTCGTACACGCCATCTGGATCGACACCGCCGGCGGCAGCAGCACCTGCCGGATCAAGGTTACTGTCGACGGCACGCTGATCATCGACGACACGTCAGGCGCGCTAACGAATAACCGCTTCTACGCTATGCGCGCCAACGGTAATATAGAAACAACCGCCAGCACCGACGCCGGCGATGCCGGCCACCCGCTCGAGATACGCTTCACATCCACGCTGCTGATCGAGGCGACGTCCGGCGACGGAAACAGCCGGGCCATCAGTGTGCGCTACTCGAAGATACCCTAATGAAATTTATCCAACTGATGACCTGCAAGATAGGCGACAAGTCTGTGACCTACACCGGTCGCCAGCCGTTCCGTATCGACAACGACGCTGCGTTCGAAGCCGCCCTGCTGGCCATCGGCGTCTTCGAGCGTCTCGAAGACGGGACCATGCGCTACTCCGGCGGCGTCACCGTGCCTCTCAAGGACGGCGGCGAAGCGAAGGTGGACGTCGACGGCAATATCCAGCACGGAAAAGCTGACCTGTTGGCGTACGACAAGGGCTCATTCATTTGATGGCCATGTTCAACTGGCTGGCTGCGTGGCTCGGCAGCACGCGCGACAGCCGCCTTGCCGCCCTCAACCCTCCTGTCGCTCCGGATAGTCATAAAAACGTACACACTTTTATGACACCAGAGGCATACGTCATCATCAATCCTAAGCCGCCGGTCACGTCGCGCTTTGAGCAGAGCCCCGACTTCCGTAGCAACGGCGACGTCGCGCGCAAGATCGACCTCATGGTCCTGCACTGCACCGAGGGCTCGTTCCTGAGCGCGGTCGCCTGGCTCACGGCCAAGGACGACACGCTCGTCTCCGCCCACTACACGGTCAGCAAGGCCGGCCACGTTGTGCAGACGGTCGGGATCAACGACGTCGCCTACCACGCCGGCGGGACGAAGGAGAAGCCGTCGTCCTGGCGTGGCCGCGGCAACATCAACGGTCGGTCCATCGGGGTCGAGATCGAGAACAAGAACGACGGCCTCGACCCCTACACCCCCATGCAGCTGTCCGTCTGCCTCTGGCTGGCCCTGCGCACCTGCCGCCAGAACAACATGACCGCCGAGCAGGTGGTCGGCCACGAGGACGTGGACCCAGGCCGGAAGACGGACCCGCGCAACTTCCCATGGCCACTCTTTAGGACGTCGCTGGCTGTACACCTGAGCCGCCCCGGAGGAATCGCATGACCCGACTCACCCGCGCCCTGATGCTGATGCTCGCCGTCGCCCTGCCCGCCGCCGCGAACCCGTACCTGCGCCCGATCGACCTGTCCCGCCCGCACTTCATCGCCGGCGGCTACTTGGACGTCGAGGAAGTCGGCTCGAGCGAGGGCGGCACCGCCGTCGCGCTCCTGACCCACTCCACCGAGGACGGCTGCGGCCTGCCGTCCATCGTCTGCACGGACTGGACGCCGCTCGCCGTGGGCGGCCTGTTCAACGGCGGCAGCATAAAGGTGGCCGTCGGGCCGGTCTTCAACGTCGCCCCGATCGCCAAGAGCCTCCTGCTCAAAGGCCTACAGGCCGTCACGGCCGAGGGCTCCTTCGGGAACCTCAAGCAGAGCCTTGGGTCCGTGGCGCTCAGTGGGAACGACGTCACGGTGTCCATGGGGCCGGCGTGGGTCTTGGCGCCGCAGGACAACTTCAAAGGATACTTCCGCGTCTTCGTGGGTGGTGAGCTCCGGTTCGGCGCAAAGCAGTAAAAATTGTAAAAATTCGTAAAGGAGCATCTGCCATGAACCGACTGCTCAAAGCCCTCGCCTGGCTCGGCCTACGCGCCCCGGCCGCGCTCGCCTTCCTGCTCCTTCCCATCATCCTGCACGCTGCCGATGGCACCACCGGCCTGTTGGACGTCGCCAAGGCCAACGTAGCTGCCGTTGGCATGGGCCTTGGTGGAACCGTACTATTCGGAATTTCCTTCATGTTGGCCGGCCGCTTCGTCCCCGGCATCGTGGTCGGCAAGCTGCGCAAGGTCTTCGAGGAGGCCAAGGCGTCGCCCTGGTGGCGCGAGAAGCCGCACCGCGCAAAGTTCCTCCACGCCGCTGTCGTCTTCCTTGAGGCCGAGGTGCCGGACGCCGGCGAGGGCCAGGAGGTCTACGACGCCTTCGGGGCCTGGGCCAACGCGCACGCGCGGGTCGGCGGCATGCCTCTCGGCAGCGCCGCGCAGTGGGCCGCGCTCGCGCGCAAGGGCGGGGACGCCATCGACCTACAACTGAACGCTGAAATAGTGGAAATAGCCGCGATCGTGCCGCAAACGCAGTCCGACGTGCCGCCTGCCGCTTAACGCGCGCAAAGAAAGGAGGCCACCTTTATGGCGGACATCGGACGATCCATCGTGACCATACCCGGTCCCGGTCGCGTCACCCTGCACGCGCTGGCTGACTTGCAGTACGGCTCCAAGTCTTCCGACGAGACGCTGATGCGGCGCAAGCTCAAGGACATCGTCGACGATCCCACCGGCGGCATGTCCGTCGTCCTTGGCGACCTGACCGACGACGACCGGCCGACCACCCGGATCATGCGCAAAGCCGCCTTTGCCGGCCGGCCTGAAGTCCTCGACGCCGACGCCCGCGATAAGAAGTTCTTCGTCGACGACAAGGTGATCCCAATGCTCCTGCCGCTGGCGTCCACGAAGCACGGCATCATCGGCGTCCTGGCCGGCCACCATTGGAGCTACGTCCGCGTCGAGGATGAGAAGGGCGTCAAGTACGTCAACTCAGCGCGCTACATCTGCGACGAGCTCGGGCGGATGACCAAGCGAAAAGTCCCCTACCTCGGGATCATGTCCGCGTGGATTCAGCTGGTGATCGAGATGAAAAGCAATCACCAGAGCGTCCTGCAGATGATCCATATCCAGCACGGCGTCGGCGGCGGCCAGACGCTGGCCTCGGCGCTCAACAAGCTCGAGACGACCGCCCGCTGGGCCGAGGCTGACCTGCTGATCCGCGCGCACGACTGCAAGCTGGTCGCCGGCAAGATCGTCCGCCTTGGACCCCGGATGCAACGCAGCGGCATGACGCGTTCGCTGAAGTCCTCTACCATCGGCTTGCTCAACATCGGCTCGATGACGCGCGGCTACGTCATCGGCGAGGAGGAGCCAGACTACGTCGAGATGGAGATGATGCGGCCCACCTCGATGGGCTGGGGCAAGGCCCACTTCAATATCCGGAAGTCATCCCGTGTTGAGGATCCGAATCAAAACTTCCGCGCTGACCTAACCTGCGAGATATGAAGAAACGACCCAGCCCCCTGCGCCCCTTCGACTTGACGCGCTACGTCGGCAGCGAGGAGCGCGGCATCCCGGCCCGCTACACGCCCGCCCAGCTGATCGTCCTAAGCGCTGGCGCCGTCGGCCTCCTGGCCGCGTTGGCCCAGCCCACCGAACCCGCCGCCCGCGCGGCGGCGCACCTGGCCAGCAAGCACAACCGCCGTCGATTTCAACCTCGCTTGAATAAATAACCCGCGCCACGCGCGACTTCCCAGACGAAGAAAATAGCACTTGACAAGTGCCATGGCATCCTTTATACTTTGTTCAGAAGGATCAAGACGCACCTGAGAGGTCACAAAAAAATGAAGAACGAGATCAACCAGCACCTCGCCGCCTACCGAGCCAACGACCACCTGAAGTCCACCTGCGAAGCCGTCTGTCGCAAGCCCTGCGACCAGGCCGTGAAGCAGGGCCCGAACGGCCGGTGGTTCATAACCGCCGGACACGCCGGCTTCAACAGCCACGCGAACAACCGGAGCGGCTACAAGACGTGCGGCACCGCCGAACGCATCACCCACCAATACGCGGCCAAGGCGGGCCGCTAACATGGCCCAAGTCTACATCGTAAAAAACGATTGCCTCCCGCCGACCACGTGGGGCATCTACCGCGTCGGAACCGGCCCCGGACGAGGCGAGGCCTTGGGCTTCACCATGGTCGCAGAGGCCCGACGATGGGCCAAGGTCCATGGCCACGAAGTCGTCACGCTCACCATGAAGACGGAAGCCAAAAAGACCAGAACATCAAGGAGCCAAAAATGACCAACCCCGCCGTCGCCCCAGAAGAACTGACCGTCGAGAGCCAGGCCATGAAGAACCTCCGCGCCGCCCACGCCAGCTTCCATAGCGCTCGCCTCGGTGTGTTGCGCATGCACGACAAGCTCGAAAGCGTAACAGGCGTCGAGCGCGACAGCATCCTCGCCGCATTGAGCATCCTGCAGGAAGTAGACGGCCAGATCGCCATGGAATACGGCCGCCTTGCCTTCCTGCGCGACATGCCGAGCGTTCCGATAAGCCCGGAGGGCGCGCAATGAAAACGAGCTGCGGCCCCAAGTTCGGTCGTGGCCCCGCTCCGCTCGTGCGGCCGCGCAAGCACAAGGCCCACCATCGGATCGGCACCGCCGCGCGGCTGGCTTGGTATATCACTTGGCTCGTCGTCGTTGTCACGCGCCCGCTCGCTGGCGCGGCCATATTCGCGCTCGTACTCCTGCTCAACTTGGAACGCAAGCGTAACGGCTTCTACGTGGAACGGCTATGATCATGCGCTTCATCTGTTGGCTGACGGGTCGGCATTTCGTCTTTCGGACGACCGACATCGTGATGACGCCAAAGCTCTCTTGGCGCACGCGCCTCCGGTGCCGGTGCGGCCTCGTCGACTACTACCGCGACGGACTCGTGGAGCATCCGTGAGCGGGACGACGCTCGACCTGTCCGCCGACCAGAAGCGCGCCCACGACACCGTTGTCGATTGGCTTCGAAGCCGGAGCGGCAAGCTGATGACGTTGGGCGGCTACGCTGGCACGGGCAAAAGCACGACCCTCGGCGCAATCGCGCGGACGCTCAAGAAGCGCGACGAGCATCTGGCGATCGCTTTCGCCTGCTTCACGGGCAAGGCGGCGCACGGACTGCGCCTCAAGCTCGAGGCAGCTCGCGTCTTGGACGAAGACGGCGGCGACTACTGCGGCACCCTCCACGGCCTCCTGTATGAAGCCGTACGCCTCCCGAGCGGCGGAGTGCGTTGGCGGCGGCGCCCGCGCAGCGAGATGGCCTACGGCCTGTTCGTCCTCGACGAAGCCAGCATGGTCGACGAGCCGTTGCTCAAGGACCTATCTTCATATGGCATCCCGATCCTGGCCGTTGGCGACCACGGCCAGCTGCCGCCGATTAACGGCGCGCTCAACCTCATGAAGAACCCCGACCTGCGCCTCGAGAAGATCCACCGCCAAGCGGAGGACAGCCCGATCATCCGCCTGTCGATGATGGCCCGCCTCGACGGCAAGATTCCGGTCGGCGCGTACGGCCCCGGCGTATACAAAACGACCGACGCCAGCATCCTCGACCGCCTGCGCGACCCAAAGGCCGGCGTGGTCCTGTGCGCCACCAACCGCACCCGCGGACGCATCAACCGCCTCCTGCGCAAGCGGTGCGGCCACCTCGAGGCGGAACCGCAGGTGGGCGAGCCGATCATCGCGCTCAAGAACGACCGCGACGCCGGGACCTATAACGGAATGGTGGGCATCCTGGCTTCTTGGAAGAAGGCGGAGCGCGCGACGCACGCCGAGGCGATTATAAACTTCCCCGACGCCGGCGTGACTTGGGCCGGCGACGCGTTGCGGGCGCAGTTCGGCGCAGGCAAGACATTGCAGGCGACCGAGGACATGCCGTGGCAGGAACTCGGCGGCTTGTTCGACTGGGCCTATGGGATCACGACGCACAAGGCGCAAGGCGCTGAATTTGAAAACGTCGTCGTGATCGAGGAAACCGACCATATGAAAACCGACGAAGAAAAGCGCCGCTGGCTGTACACCGCCGTCACCCGCGCCAAGCAGAAGCTCGTCATTATCGGAGCGCCATGTTGACAAATGCCCCCACAAGTGCCATACTCCATCGATACCGTAAACTAGGAGATTATATGAACCGCCCGAAGCTGTTACCGCCCGAGATCGGACGCCTTCAAAAATACATCGACGCCCACGGAGGCCAAGAAAAGGTCGGCGTATCCTGGGGAGTCAACTCGAGCACCCTCAGCCGCATCCTCAACCGCCACCACGCGCCGTCGCCTCTGCTCAAGCAGAAGCTCGTCGAGGTCGGCGTCGTCAAGCCGGCGAAGTAAGCCGCGCCGTTTTCTGTCGGACACGCCGCCACCAGGAGACATCAATGACCACCGACGCGCCTAAGAAGGACCTGACGACCAAGCGCAAGACCCTGCCGGAACTGTTGAACGACGAGAACAACAAGCAGCGATTCGCGGAAATGCTCGGCAAGGACGCGCGTTCGTTTCAGCAGAACATCCTCACCGTCTACAACGGCAGCAAGTCGCTCCAGGAATGCGAACCCGAGAGCATCATCGCCGCCTGCGCAATCTCGGCGTCGATTAACCTGAGCATCCTGCCGAGCCTCGGGCAGTCGTGCGTCGTCCCCTACAAGGACGGCGACCGCCTCGTGGCGCAATGGCAGATCATGTGGAAGGGCCTAATCCAGCTGGCGCACCGCTCCGGCCAATACGAGCGCATCCACCTCGCGCACGTTTACGAGGGCGAACTCGTCAGCTACGACAAGTTCAAGGGCATCATCCAGCTGGACGAGAGCAAAAAGAAATCCGGTCGGGTGCAGGGCTACTACTTCTACTTCAAGCTCCTGACCGGCGGCTCCTTCGAGTTCTATTGGTCGGCCAAGGAGTGCGTCGAGCACGGCCTGCGCTACTCGAAGTCCTTCCAGAAGGGCAGCGGGAAGTGGGCCGAGGATCCGGAGTTCGAGAAGGTCAAGACCGTCAAGGCGTGGCTCGCTGGCAAGGAGCATTTCTTGACTGAGGGCAGCGGCGCCGACGCCATGAGCGCCAAGTCGATCGTCAAGAACGAACTCCAAACCTGGGGACCGCTCGAAACCCGCATCAAGGAGATGGTCGCCAACGACCAGGCCGTCATCGGCGCGGACGGAACGAAGCGCTACATCGACACGACGGCCGAGCCGGCCGGCGAGCCGAAGACCTACGCCACGGCGCCGACGCCGAGCGGGGACCAGCCGTTCCCGGCGGAGAAGATCAAGTGGGCGCGCGACGCCGCCAAGAAACAGGGCGTTTCAAACGAACAGTTCGATGCCTGGCTGGCCCTGCAGGTCGGCGACGAAGCGGTCAAAGCGGCGGCGGCTGAGATCGCCTGGAAGAAGGTCGCGGCCAAGGAGGCCAAGGCCGTGGACGTCTTCGCGGTCAAGGCCCCGGAGGCCGCGCCGACGGAGCAGCAGGCGGCGTTCCTGGTGACCGGAACGGCCACCGCGGACTTCAACGGCAACCCAGACTGCTACGCGATCAAGGACGACAGCGACCCCGTCGTGAAGTACTACACCGACCAGGAAGCCGTCTACCTGGCCGCGAAGACGGCGCAGAAGGACGAGGCCAAGCTCGTCGTGAAGTTCGTCGACAAGCCGACGGGCAACAAGACCGCTCGCTGGATCGTCGGCCTCGTCGCCTAAAGATTCGTGGCAGCGCGCGGCGGGGACACGCCTCCCCGCCG
>JAGXTB010000073.1 GCA_018334165.1 Sphingomonadales bacterium
CCGCCGGTTATCGCCTGCCGGCCTGGCCCACCGCCCCCGCTCAGGCGGCAACAGCGCCCCGATCAGTTCCCATTCCGCGTCTGACAAATCCCCACGACCCATGACTGCTCTCCAAAAAACAGCCTTGAATCAGAACTCAGCTCGTTTGGGAATCCCTTTTGTCAACACGACCTAGAGGTTTCGCCTGCGGTTGAGATATTCAATCTTTGGGGGGTGGCTCTTTGGAGAGTTCAGCTTTGCGCCATCGTACGCGGCCAGTTGCGTCCTAAGCTCTGAATCATCGCCTATTTTCTTCCAGTTCACCTCCACCGTCGAATCATCATGAATAATCAAATAAGAATATTCAAACGCGCGATCAGCGAGGACAGACAGGCAGATTCCATTCGAGGGGTCCAAACGGATTTTCTCGTCGGCGCTCCAAGGAACGATGTGAGAAGCGATCAGAAATTCTTTGGATGATATCCCAGTTAGGGCGCACTTCCATCCGTAGTTACCTTTGACCGCATTCGCGAAAACTCTTTGTGCGCTTCCTCTGGTCTTGACCGTTGCGGTTGAGTCTGGAACTTCGTAATTTCCCGAATTCAGATGACTCTCTAGCGCCGAAACCTCTTCATCGGACGGCAGCAAAGTTTCGGCCACAAAATCGCTGTCAACGATGGTTTGGGAGTCGAAATGACCCTGCGATCCTCCAGAAGCGCCTTCACTCGCCGTGGGCACTGCTACCGGCGCATTGTGCCATGGGGCGATCTTGCTGCTTGTATCGAAATACAGAGTTGGCATTTCATTTGCGGGAAACAGCTTCCAAGCTAGTGCCGTTTGATCAGACGTTTCAGCCGCCAGTTCCTGAATTGTTGTCGGCGCATTGCCCAAGGACGCCCAATTGAAGGCTGCTTCCGGGTTCTCAATCAGCACGCGCAGATGGAGCGCATCACTTTCATCACGAAGCTTGATTGCAATAAGAAATGGCTGACCGAAACCCGAGGAAAGCAGGCCATCGTACTCTGCGTCGGCATCCGCCTCGTTACTGTGTGATGGATTTCCTTTGATCGTCTCCACCGAGGACACGCTGGGATTTAGAAGCATCCGCCACGGAGGAGGCGCCCGGTTAGTTTCCCACGCCAAGTGAGGCCGATCTGCGGACCTTTCGAGCAGCTTGCCTTCGGCAGAACCTGACGGCCATTTATACGTCAGGCCAAGAGCGCCAGCCCCTGCAAGTCCCGGAAAAGCAGCGTTAAGATCATCAAGGAAGCCCTTTGATCGGTAAAGTTGGATGTAATCCTTAGTGTACTTGCTGCTACCGCTTAGCCGTCCATAAGTCGCCCGATGCGCCGAACTCCCGTAGCGCACGACCAAGATCCATTCGACAGCCTTTGCATTCATTCTTGGACCCCGACGACAATCGCCTCCGGCGATTTATGAGCCTCCACCTCTCGGCGGCTTTGCGCGGCAAGGGCTCGGTGAGAGGTAAAGCTAACTATCTCGTATCCGGAAAAAAGTTCACGGACAATGGGGGTGTCGCGGTTCGACATGATCCAATTGACCCCTCGCCTATTCAGTTCTGCACAGAGCGTCGCCAGTTCGACAAGGTCGGGGAGTTCAAACGTCTTTGCGGTGTATTTATTGAATTTTGCGGTGGGTTCTTTCTCTACCCCCGGCTTGGAGAAAATTGGTAAATAGGGGGGATCAAGATACACAAAATCCCCCTTCTGCGCAGACGATAAGACATCACGGAAATCTCCATTCGTTATCTTGACCCCGTGCAGGATAGCGGAAATTTCATTGAGGTCAGACAGGCTGAATCCTCTGAATCTGCGATCGCCCCAAGGGACATTCATGGCGCCAGTTTTTGAGTTTTCCCGCCACAGATGGTTCCATGAAACGCCGTTTAAATAAAGAAATCGAGCCGCCTTCTCCAAGGCATCCTCCGGATTCTCCGCTCGAACCTTGTAGTAAAATTCCTTGCTATCGTTCTCGAGATACCGGTCCAGAAGAGGCCTCAGCTTCTCTGGCCTATCGCGAAGGGCAATCCACGCTGAGATTAGGTGGTCATTCAGGTCGGCAAGATTGGCTTGCCCAACGATCCTTTTTTTGCAGGCGAGGAAGACGGCCCCTCCACCTAGGAATGGCTCATAGTAGTTTTGGATAGCGGTTGGGAGGTGGGGAAGAATTCTCGGCAATAGCCTAGATTTGCCTCCGGCCCAACGGATGAAGGGCTTCCGCAGCGGTGCGGGAAGCTGTGCAGCAGGGGCGTTTTCGGTCAGGAAATCACTAGAGTTTCTGCTCATGTGGCTATAGGCTCATTTCAGGTCGGCGGCGCATTCCCGGTGAGTGGGGCGAATGCGCTTAATGTTCAAGTGGGCGCCGTAGAGCAAGAGGTTAAATGTCTGATATTACGCTCCAATGGCCGAACAAGGATCTCGCGCTCAGGGCTGTCGGGGCTCTCGGATACACGTGGATTGACCAGAACAGTAACGAATTGGGCAATGCCGAGGTAATCAGACTTTCGCAGCGGCTACCGGGGCGGCATTCGAATGCCCTTTTGATCGGAGATGGTTTCGACGCGCTCGCCGGCTTGGATAAGGCATGCGACATTCTCGCCGACAAGATTCGGTTAGTTTACATTGACCCGCCATTCAACACGAGTGCGGATGTCCAATGCTATAATGATACGATGGACCGTGCCATGTGGCTTAGCATGTTGCGTGACCGCCTCGTGGCATTGCAACCACATTTAGCGGATGACGCTAGCATTTGGGTTCACCTCGACGACAGCGAGGTCCATCGCGCTCGTTTTGTGATGGATGAAGTTTTTGGCGAGGGCGCGTTTGTTGCGTCCGTCATTTGGCAAAAGAAAGACACCCGAGATTCGCGGGCTGCTTTTTCGAACAATCATGACACCATCCTTGTGTATGCACCCAGCGGCCCAAGGAAATGGAAAGTCTCCCGAAATCTGCTGGTGAAGGACACAGCTCATCTGGAGAACAAGGACAACGATCCACGAGGTCCTTGGTCCGATGCGCCATTCACCGCCCCCGGTTATCGGGCGGCGCAGCAGTACTCAATCAAAACACCCTCAGGGAAAGTCCTGAGGCCGCCAAGAGGGCGGTCTTGGTACGCAACTGAACCAACTTACCTCAACCTTCTTGCAGATGATCGGATTTGGTTCCCCAAAAATGGCAGCGGCTCACCTCGGATAAAGTTGTTCAGCGAACAGCTCCGTGGGCTGGTCCCGTTTACAGTTTGGGGGACTTCTGAAACTGGCACGAACGACAGCGCAAAGCGCCATTTGATGGCGTTGTTTCCAGACAAACCGGTTTTCGACACTCCCAAGCCGGAGGAGCTACTGGAACGCATCATTCACATTGCCAGTAGGCCGGGCGAGCTGGTGGTCGATCTGTTTGGCGGGAGCGGAACAACGGCCGCCGTGGCGCACAAGATGCGGCGTCGCTGGCTCTTGGTGGAGCGCAGTGTTCAGACCGTATCTGATTTTACATTGCCGAGGCTGTTCGCTGTTGTCAGTGGAGCAGACGCAGGCGGCGTCTCAAGTGCCACAAACTGGAAGGGTGGCGGTAGCTTCGAGATTGCCTATGCCCCACCTTCCTATGGAAAACCGCTTTCAAAGACCGAGCTTTGGGGTGTGAAGGCTCTCCATAAGCAACTTCAAGACTGCGAACGCCTCTTGTCGGCTGGGTGATTTCTGATAACTTAAGCGATTGATTTTTCTAGAGACGAGAGGGCTCTTGATGCAGGCTCAGGAGTAAGTTGCCAGAAGGTGAGCTTTATACCGCTCCAGCAACCGCGCTTGCTCGCCCGTAGCTGACGACAGCTTGTCGTCACACTCAGCCAGTGCCTTTGACACCGTTCCCCATTTACACTCGTCTTCAAAATGAACTCGGCTTCTAATGTGTGTTTGGACGCTATGGCGGAGTTCGTCTGGCAGATGGTTTGGATGCTCTGCGTAGATCACGCGGGCGGCCAAAAAAGAAAGACGTTGGTCTGCAAACTGCGGAATGAGCAAGTGGCGGTCTTGCCACGGCGTTACGTGAAACCGCTCCATCAGGACTTCATCAGGTGGTGTCGGAAAGCCGTTGTAGATCTGCTGCTCGACGTGCTCGGAGTCTTCGTATTCAGTCTTGGTTTGCTCATAGGCCGCAAGCAGCCGATCAACGAAAGCCGAGTCAGAAAGCACGTCCTGAACTCGGCTCACCACCTCCGATTCCGATAATTGGCCAAGGCACCATGCTGGCGCTTCATCAAGTGCCCGAAGCGTAGGGGCGGCATTGCTCTTCACTTTCCGAAGTGGCTTTGGCTTGTTTGCAAAACAGTCGAGAAGCGCCCCGTCTGAGAGCCTGATCCGAAACTAAGTTGAGCAGTGTCAGCGGGTTAGCTTGACGCCAGCCCAAGTCATTGATTTAGGGGTTTTTGCGAAAACTTCCGGAGATCAACGATGTGGACCGACACCACTCGCGCGCATCATGCACGCAGCGGGCTTACTTTGCCAAGCGATTTGACTGATGATGAGTGGGCAGTGCTGGAGCCTTTCTTTCCGCCGCCCTCGCATGTCGGACGCCCGCGCAAGTGGGCGACGCGGCGGATTGTCGAGGCGATCCTGTATTTGCTGCGCGGCGGGCTGCCGTGGCGGATGTTGCCTCCCGGCTTCCCGCCGGTCTCGACGGTGCGGCGCTGGTTCTACCTATGGCGCGACAATGGCTTGTGGCGGGACATCAACCATTATCTGCTGATGGCATCGCGCGAAGCTGGCGGTCGCGAGGCTTCGCCCAGCGCCGGTGTGATCGACAGTCAGAGCGTCAAAACCACGGAAAGCGGCGGGCCTCGGGGCTATGATGCGGGCAAGAAGATCAAGGGCCGCAAGCGCCACATCCTCACCGATACCGAGGGCAATCTGGTCCATGCCGTGATCCACACCGCCGATATCCAGGATCGCGACGGCGCGCCGCTGGTGCTGCGCGACATCGTCAATCGGTTCCCTTGCTCGTGGCATTTACTTGCTGACGTGCCCCCGCACACGGGAGCAATATGTCGGCTCGGCTTGTGGCAATAGCGGCTTTTGGGGTCGTTGGCAGGATTACGTTGCAACAGGTCATGGCGGGAATTTGGCACTCAAGAGCCGCGACCCGTCAGATTACCAGATCAGCATTCTTGAAGTCGCTGGTTCAGCCGCGTCAGTTGACGACATTCTTGCGATGGAGCGGCAGTGGAAGATCAAACTGCAAAGTTTGGAGATGGGCCTCAACCGCAATTAGCATCATTGCGAACATAGCCGAAGAACGCTTAGTGGCAGTCACAGATCAATCCGGCGCTCAGGGCCGAACCGCCCCTCGCTAGTGCGTGTCGAAATCGTTGTATGGGGTATCGAGCACCAAAGCGCAGTAGGCTTCGAACAAGGCTTGGTGTGCTTGACTGGGCTCGCCGAGAAATCGGTACTCCATTGACCGAATTCGGGCTTTTGCCGCCTCAAATGCCGGGGCGAATGGTTCGCTGGTAGCGATTGCCGCCCGACTCCCGGCTGGCGAGTATGAGGCTCTACCAAGCCCCAGTTCTTCCCGCGCTAGCTTGTAGGCAAACGAGGCTTGGTTGTGTTGGGATCCAGGGCGGCAATGAAGGAAATACCGTTCCCGGAGACGATTGGACCGTCCGACATACAGATGCCGGCCATTCTCTGTGAAGAGGTAGACCCCAGCCTTTGGAATTCCGATCGGCACCTGACCGAAACCGTAAGCTGCGGAAGCAAGCAAATCTGCAAGTTTCTTCTCAAAATCAGAGATTATGGCTTCAAAATGCGCGTGCATGAAAATCCTCAAATTTGGAGCGATGCGGCCGTCATTTGGCATTCAATTCGCGGTCTTACCGACCTTACAAGCCGAGGCCGAAACCGTTAGCCGAAAACTCCAATCGCTCCCTCGAAGGAAGAGCGGCAAGCGCGAGTAGCTTCCCTTCCTGAAACCGAAAATGCCAAGTCTTACCGAGTTTCGGGGACCGCCGAGTGAAGGCAGTCGGCTCGAGCACGACAATGTTGCATCCCCGGAGTGGATCGCGAGCAGAATGCGTTCGGATGAGTTCGGTCTTCGCCTCCCGGGCTGTTGCGGCTAACTCTTGGCAGGCGGTGTAGTCACTGGGATCAATCCAATTGGCAGCTCGCTGGTCGAAAGGAGCAAGGGTCAGGTCAATCGCCCGCTCGGTTGCCACCGATGCTCTGAAGCTCGTGTGCTCGCTCGTTGTGCTTGGCGGTTCAAATCCCGGTGACCGACTAAAGAACCGAAGCTTCCAATATGCCGCTTCTGCGATGGCCGTGGTTTCGGATTCAGAAGAGTAGAAAATGCCCGGTCGCTCTTCTGCCCTGCGGAACCGACTCGCTTGGTTGTGGCCATAGCGAAATGGTGCGGCCAGCAGATAATCGAGATGGCGAGCAGCCTCCGGCAGTCGAGGCTTTATCTCCTCAACGAGGTCCTCAAGGAGCGCCTGCTCCTCGCCACTGGCTGCAAGCCGGTTCGTCGAAATCCGGTGCTGGGCTTCAACGACCCGCCAGACTTCCCCAGCATAGCGCCGATGTTCAGACGCGAGCGCGGTAGAAGTCCACATAATCGCAAACAGTAATCAGACCGCGCATCGTCTCGATTGCGTCAATCGGCTTTGCTTCAAGGTCGAGGTTCGGGGTTTCGAGCCAACGCTTGGCCGCCGCATCGTCACTTCCGAGCATCGCATCAAGGCTGCGGAACAGGCGCACGAGGAACTGACCCGCTTCGAACGACTTGCTGGCTGGGTCTAATGCCGTCTCGCCGCGCTTCATTCGAGAAATGGTTGGAGCCGAAAGGCCAAGGATGGCCCCGAGCTTGGCATTGCTAAGGCCCCAAAACTCCGCAATCCGCGAAATGGCAGACGACAAGGTCGAACCCTTATCCGGGGTGGAATTGGCGAGAGCAACCATATCGCGCTCCTTTCATATGAACTCAATATGGCATTTATGCTCATATGAACAAGTTAATTCTCGTCTCACTCTCAGAGTTCAGGGACCGCGCCGCTTCCCTCGTGATGCAATCGCCTGTCTTTTCAAAGCTTCAATGCTGCCCAATGCGCGAGACAGCGTGACCTCAGCCGCATGAATATCGAAGCCCAAAATGGCTTCCTCTCTCATTGAGAGTTCGAGAACCAATCTCCACACTGCATCGGACTGCCTCGCAAGTTGAATGAGGTGGATGCCGCTGACGCCGCCACTCCCATTAATCCAATGCCTTGCTGCTCTATCGCACACACCGGTCCAGCCCATGACGGTCTTGGTAGCTCGCCTGCTGGCACCCAGTTCCGACTGCAACGCATGGCCGAGCAATTCGGCCAATTTTGCTCCCCTCAAAGGAGGCAAATGACGGGGGAGTTTTCTGCCGGTTTCAGGAAGCATTGTCCCGCTCCTTTTCTGTAGTGTGCCCCCTTCGAGAAAATGCGGGCAATTCGCAGGAGCTGGCGATGGTGATCAGCTGGGACGAGATGGAAGGCGCGAACGACGAAGCCAGTCGTCCGGCCATCCGTGCTGCCCAATATGTGCGAATGTCGACCGAGCATCAGCAATATTCCACTGACAACCAAGCCGCTGCGATTGCCCGATACGCTGAGCAGCGCGGCTATGAGATAGTCAGGACCTATGCAGATGAGGGTAAAAGCGGCCTCAACATTGCTGGTAGAGCCGCGCTTCAGCAACTTTTGCGGGATATTGAGAGCGGCCTCGCCGACTACGATGCGGTCCTTGTTTATGATGTGAGCCGCTGGGGTCGATTTCAGGACCCTGACGAAGCCGCGAGCTATGAGCTTCGCTGTCGGCAAGCGGGCAAGCCCGTCAAATATTGCATCGAAGAGTTCGAGAATGACGGCACCATCGGGTCATCGATAATCAAGACGGTAAAGCGAGCGATGGCCGGCGAATATAGCCGGGAACTTTCGGTCAAGGTTTTTGCGGGCCAAGCCAATTTGATCAGGCGAGGCTTCCGACAAGGGGGCGTTGCGGGGTTTGGGCTGCGCCGCGTGCTGGTCGATCAAAATGGCAACCGTAAGGGCGAACTAAGTCGCGGTGAGCATAAGAGCATCCAAACCGATAGAGTGATCTTGGTGCCCGGTCCCGAAAACGAGCAAGCGGTAGTTCGCGAGGCCTATTACCTGTTCGTTGAGGGAGGAAAGTCCGAGCGAGAGATTGCCGACTTGTTCAACCAGCGGGGCATTCTCACCGATCTGGAACGGCCTTGGACACACGGGACCGTTCATCAGCTCCTCATCAACGAGAAATACATCGGCAACAATGTCTGGGCGCGCACATCGTTCAAGCTCAAGCAACGCCATGTTGCAAACGATCCGAACGAATGGGTTCGCCATGATGGGGCCTTTCCAGCCATCGT
Organism: Sphingomonadales bacterium; assembly: GCA_018334165.1. GTDB lineage: Bacteria > Pseudomonadota > Alphaproteobacteria > Sphingomonadales > Sphingomonadaceae > Novosphingobium. The sequence continues at coordinate 8,400 of JAGXTB010000073.1, forward strand.
CGAGCAGGAGCAATTCGACAAAGCACAGGCAATCATTGCCGCTCGCACGTCTCGGCTCAGCGATGATGAGATGCTGGAACAACTGCGCACAATCCTAAACCAACACCAGACACTATCCGGCCTGATCATTGATGAGTTTGAAGGCGCTCCCTCAAGCAGCAGTTACCGCACTCGTTTTGGCAGCCTGTTGCGGGCCTATGCCCTTGTCGGGTTCAAACCGAGACACGACTACGGCTATCTTGAGGTCAATCGCCAGTTGAAGGCGAAACACCCCGAGGTGCTCAACGTGGTCCTCGAAGGGCTGAACGCCGTGGGTGCTAATGTCAGGATCGATCCCGAAACCGACCTAATCCACATCAACGAAGAGTTCACATCGGCATTGGTCATCGCACGCAGCTTTGCGACCCCGGTCGGCACATTGCGCTGGAAACTTCGTCTCGATGTTCCCTCCCGGCCAGACCTCACCATAGGCGTCAGAATGAGCGCAGGGAATGAGACGGTGCTCGATTATTACCTCATACCGCGCCTGAGCATGGAAGCCGCTCTGGTGCGCTTGTGTGAGCACAATGGCCTGTCGCTCGACGCCTTTCAGTTCCCAACCCCGGACCGCCTATTCAGGATGGCGGCCCGCACTCCATTTAGGAGAGCGGCATGACAAATGTTCGGCCTGCACAGCGAATCGAGTGGATTCCTATTGAGCGCATCACGGTGGTGAACCCCCGCCTCCGGAACAAGCGGGTGTTTCGAGAAATCGTGGCCAACATCGCCCAGATTGGCCTCAAGCGGCCCGTCACTGTGACGAGGCGAGCGGAAGCCGATGGGCCCTTCTACGATTTGGTTTGTGGCCAAGGGCGCCTCGAAGCCTATCAGGAACTGGGGCAGAAAGAGGTACCTGCTCTGGTCGTGTCGGCAGACACGGAAGACTGCTTGATTGCCAGCCTGGTCGAAAACTGTGCTCGCCGTCAGCACAAGGCCATCGACCTGCTTCAAGACATTGGCGGGATGAAAGCGCGCGGCTATTCCGAATCTGAAATCGCGCGGAAGACTGGGCTTTCGTATGACTATGTTCATGGCGTGGCCCGTCTGCTCGAAAAGGGGGAGCAGCGCCTGCTAGTCGCGGTTGAATCCAAAACCCTGCCGATCAGCGTGGCAATCGAGATTGCCGAGGCTGACGACCACGGAGTTCAGCGCGCATTGCACGAGGCTTATGAGAACGGCTTGCTCAAGGGCAAGAAGTTGATGGCCGCCAAGAAGCTAGTCGAGGCTCGGCGAAGGCGCGGTAAGCACCTTCAAGTCAATTCGTCGCAGTCGCAGAAGATGTCATCCGCGGCTTTGATCAATGCCTATAAAGAGGACGTTGAGCGGAAAAACGAACTCATCCGGAGAGCAAATGGCGCTCATGATAAGCTGATTCTTATCGTTGAGGCGATCCGGCGTTTGCAGGGCGATGAGGAGTTCACAGGCTTGCTCGAAGACGAAAGCCTAGCGACCCTCCCGGCAGAGATCCAGCAGCGAGTTGTTGGCGAAAGGGCGTCGGCATGAGCAACAAGAAGCCCATCATTCCCGTCAAACTCGGCTTCGAAGAAACCAGCCTTCGAATTCCGATTGATGCAATCCTGCCGCTGCGCGAGGTTCCTGAAACAGTCCGCAAAACGATGAAGTACGGCCAGATCGCTGCATCCATTGCAGAGGTAGGGATCATTGAGCCGCCTGTCGTCGCAAGGGATGCCGAGAACCGGGACACCTACCACCTTCTTGATGGGCATCTCCGGCTCGATATTTTGCGGGAGCGAGGGGAAACCGAAGTCGTTTGTCTCGTGGCGACCGATGATGAGGCGTTCACGTATAACCGGCGGATCAGTCGCATTGCGATCATCCAAGAACACCGGATGATCCTCAACGCAGTCCGCAAAGGCGTGTCGGAAGAACGGCTGGCTCGTGCCCTTAACGTCAACATTGCTAGCATCCGAACCAAGCGCAATCTCTTGGTCGGTATCTGCCCCGAGGTCGCCGACATGTTCAAGGATCGGCACGTGCCGATTGCGGTCTTTGGACAGCTTCGGAAAATGAAACCAATGCGGCAAATCGAAGCTGCGGAAGTCATGATCGCCATGAACCGTCTTTCGGTTCCTTATGCGCAATCGCTAGTGGCTGCCACGCCAGACCATCTCTTGGTCGAAGGCAGGAAGGACAAGCCAAAGTCACTCACCGCTGACCAAATTGCGCTGATGCAACGCGAGTCAGAGAGCCTTGATCGGGAAGTGCGGGCCATCGAGCGAACCTATGGGGAAGACCATCTGGATTTGGTCGTGGCGCTGGGATACGTCTCTAACCTGTTGGGCAATGTTCGCGTGGTCAGGTTCCTCGCACAGCGCCACGCAACGATTTTGGCTGAATTTCAGCGGGTTGTGGAATTCCATCAAGCGGCATGAGAATCGAAATTCCGATGAATTTTGTGGGCGCCACCAACCGTTGAAAATTCAGATTAATTAGGGTCCGGACTCATTAGAGCCACCAGATGACGGTGGCGGCGATGGCGACGGTGGCCATGAAGGTTTTGATGTTGCGGTCGAAGCGCATGGCGACGCGCCTCCAGTCCTTGAAGCGGCAGAACATCCGCTCGATGACATTGCGCTGTTTGTAGATAGCGGCGTCGCAGTCGATCTGGACCTTGCGGTTGCGCTTGGAGGGGATGACCGCCGTGGTACCGCGCGAGGCGAGCCAGGCGCGCAGGTCGTTGCTGTCGTAACCCTTGTCACCGACCAGCTCAGCCGAAGGCGGCATGGCGGCGATGCACTGCTGCGCAACCCGCATATCGTGCGCATTTCCGGGAGTCAGGAGCAGAACACAGGGCCGCCCCTTCACGTCGCAGATGGCGTGGAGTTTGGTGTTCCTGCCGCCGCGTGTCTGGCCGATACCATTGGCCAAGGCCCCCCTTTTGCGCCGCCCGCGGTGCGGTGGACCTTGATGCAGGTGCTGTCGATGAACAGCCGGTCGGGGATATCCTCGGCTCCCGCGAGCGCGCTGAAGATGTTCTCCCAGATGCCCCGCTCGGCCCAGCGCACGAAGCGGTTGTAGAGCGTCTTCTTGGGGCCATAGACCGGCGGACAGTCTCCCCAGCGCCCGCCGCTTTGCAGGGCATGGACGATCCCCGACAGCACCCGGCGATCATCCACCCGCTTCATGCCGCGCGTGCCGGTCGGCAACAACGGCTCGATCCGCGCCCACTGGGCATCCGAAAACCAAAAGAAATCCGCCATGCTCAACGCCTCCTAACTGGTAGCGTTGAATCACACTCGATGCCCGATGGGAATCCCGTTAGAGCAGTGAGCGTTTAATCTGCAACATATCCAGCGGCTTGTAGATAGTTCCAGCACTCTACAGGTGAGTAGAGATCACAGATTGAGCCGACTGCCTTCCACAGGTCGTCGATAGTTCTGGCCTCGATGCGCCGGAGATGGGCTTTGAGTTTGGAGAAAGCCATCTCGATAGGATTGAGGTCGGGGCTGTAGGGCGGCAAGAAGAGGAACCACGCCCCGCGCTCTTTGAGGATGGCGGCGGCCTTTTCGCTTTTGTGGCTGGAGAGGTTGTCGAGGATGACCATGTCGCCTCTGTTCAGCGTCGGGGCGAGCTGGGTTTCGACCCAGGTTTCGAAGATTTTCCGGTTCATCGGGCAATCGATCACCCACGGCGCGGTGAGGCCATCTTGACGCAGGGCGGCGATGAAGGTCTGGGTGCCCCAATGACCAAAGGGAGCTTTCATCTTCAGGCGCTGCCCCTTGCGTGCCCGGCCTCGCAGCCTTGTCATCTTCGTCGTGGTCCCGGTCTCGTCGACAAAAACCAGCCTTTCTGGGCGCTTCTTCATCCAGGGCTGGCGATGGCTCGTCCACACCCGCCGCGCCCGGACAATGTCAGCGCGTTCGGTTTCGGTCGCCAGCAGCGTTTTTTTTGACGGTAAAACCTTGCTGGATCAGGAACCGTGACAGCGAAGCCGGGTGAACCTTGAGCCCGCGCTCCGACAACAGCCGCGCAGCCAGCTCGGGCATCGTGATGTCGCCATCGGCCTCAACCCAACCGATCAGAGCATCCGTGAACGCCGCAAGACGACCACTGCCCGCTGGCCTGCCCTGACGCGCAGGAGCAACCGATCCCGTCCGCGCCTTGCGTTGCGCCAGACGCACCGCTGTCGCAGCACTCACCCCAAAACGACGCGCCGCTCCACGGCAAGACCCGCCGCGTTCAATCTCGCCAACAATCCGAACCCGCAAATCTGATGAACTGCTTCTGCCCATGATCCACCTCCAAGAAGGGTGAATCACACTTCAATCCAAAAGGGAATCCCAAACGATTCAGATTTCACGCTCGACGCTCTAA
>JAGXTB010000074.1 GCA_018334165.1 Sphingomonadales bacterium
CCCCTCACCGTTCGCCCCGAGCGAAGTCGAGGGGTCGCGTTGCGGGGCGACCCCTCGACTTCGCTCGGGGCGAACGGGATTGGGGTAATTCGGATTTCGAGCCTAGTGTCGGCAGGCCAACGCCTCAACCACATCCTCAACCCGCGCCGGATCGCCCAGCGCCAGGACATGCCCCGAACTCCCTGCGTGCAGCGGCTCGCCGTTCCAGTCGCACATCACGCCGCCTGCACCTTCGACCACCGGGACCAGCGCCGCATAATCGTGCAGCTTGAGACCCGCCTCACAGACAATGTCGAGCTGGCCCAGCGCGAGCGTGGCGTAGTTGTAACAGTCCCCGCCCATCACCATCCGCTTGTGATCGGTCTTGGCCGCCAGCGCCATGAAGTGCTCGCCGTCATGGTCGTCAAAGTAATGCGGGCCAGTGGTGGCAAGCGCCGCATCGGCGAGGCTGGGGCACATCCGTGTGCGTACTGGGGTGCCGTTGAAGGTCGTCGGTGTGCCGGTGACCCCGACCCAGCGTTCGCCGAGAATTGCCTGGTCGATTACCCCCAGCACCGGCCAGCCTTCCTGGACCAAGGCGATCAGCGTGCCAAAGATCGGCCGCCCCGCCATGAAGGCGGTTGTGCCGTCGATCGGATCGAGCACCCAGGTCCGCCCGGAATTGCCGGCGGTCGCCCCAAGCTCTTCCCCATGCACCGCATCGCGCGGGAATTCGGCCTTGAGCAGCCGCCGCATCGCCTCTTCGGCGGCGCGGTCGGCCTCGGTCACGGGCGAGCGATCGGCCTTGCGTTCGCTGCCAAGTCCCGTGCGGAAAAGCGGCCTGATAACTTCGCGAGCGGCGTCCGCCAGGCGGTGGGCCAGGGCCAGTTCAGCCTCGAGGGCCATCAGTCCCACAAACTCGAAACCGAGCTTTCTTCGGCAATCCGGTGGATCGCTTCGCCCACCAAGGGAGCAATCGAAAGCACCCGGACCTTGCTGCCGGGCGCAGTCGCAGCCTCGCCGGCCTGGATCGAATCGGTGATCACCAGCTCTTTCAGCGCCGAGCCGTTGACCCGCTCAACCGCGGTGCCCGAGAGCACGCCGTGGGTCAGGTAGGCGGTGACGCTCTTGGCCCCGGCGTCCATCAAGGCCCCGGCGGCGTTGCACAGCGTGCCGCCCGAATCGATGATGTCGTCGATCAGGATGCAGTCCCAGCCCTTCACATCGCCGATGATGTTCATCACCTCGGACGAGCCCGGTTTATCGCGGCGCTTGTCAACGATCGACAGCGGGGCATCGTGGATCCGCTTGGCGAGCGCCCGGGCGCGGACCACCCCGCCAACGTCGGGCGAAACCACCATCAGGTTCTGCCCCCCGGTGCGCTGGAGGATATCGGCAGCCATCACTGGCGCGGCATAGAGATTGTCGGTCGGGATATCGAAGAAGCCCTGGATCTGCCCGGCGTGGAGATCGACCGCGAGCACCCGGTCTGCCCCGGCCTGGGTAATCAGATTGGCGACCAGCTTGGCTGAAATCGGCGTGCGCGGGCCAGGTTTACGGTCTTGCCGGGCATAGCCGAAGTACGGCGTCACCGCAGTGATCCGCGCGGCCGAAGCGCGGCGCAGCGCATCGATGCAGATCAGCAGTTCCATCAAGTTGTCGTTGGCGGGCGCGCTGGTGGACTGGATCACGAAGACATCCTCGCCGCGCACGTTCTCATGGATCTCGACGAAGACCTCGTCGTCGGCGAAGCGCCGGACGTCGGCCTGGGTCAGCGGCAACTTGAGATAGTCCGCAATCGCCTGCGCCAGCGGCAGGTTGGAATTTCCGGCCAGCAATTTCATCGAGTCGCCCTTTCCCCGCACACGTCAGCCCTTCGCGGGCCTTAGCCAAGCGAGGACTGAATGCAACATGGCGAATGGGAGAAGGTGTGGATCAGCGGGTTCCTGTGAATTCGCCAGAGCGAATTCAAGACAACACCGGCCCGCTCCCGTGTCACGAAATCGCAAAACGCCTGGGAGACGTTTTGTCGGGGCGCCCCGACCACCCATAGGGTACCATGAACGGGTGGTCGGGCCGGGGGAGCGGGCCGGTGTTGTCAATTCCGACAGGAATTTCAGCCCCGGTTCCAGTGCTCGCCGCTGACCCAGCGGACCGTGCCCGAGCTGGCGCGCATGACAACCGAATTGGTGGTGATCATGCCGCCCTTCATCCGCTTGACGCCTTTCAGCAGCGAACCGTCGGTCACGCCGGTGGCGGCGAAGATGCAGTCGCCCTTGGCCAGTTCGTCGCGGGTGTAGATCTTGTCGAGATCCTCGATGCCCCACTTGCGGGCGCGGCCGCGTTCGTCGTCATTGCGGAACAGCAGGCGGCCGTTGAACTGCCCGCCGACACAGCGCAGCGCGGCCGCGGCCAGCACGCCTTCGGGGGCGCCGCCCGAACCCATGTAAAGGTCAATCGTGGTATCGGGGTTGGTTACCGCGATTACGCCGGCCACATCGCCATCGCCGATCAGCACCACCCCGCAGCCGAGGCCGCGCAGTTCGGCGATCAGATCGGCATGGCGCGGCCGGTCAAGCACGCAGACGATGATATCGCCGGGTTCGACGCCCTTGGCCGCGGCGACGGCCTTGACGTTTTCGGTCGGGCTCTTGGCCAGGTCGATGATCCCTTCGGGATAGCCCGGGCCAACCGCCAGCTTGTCCATATAGACGTCGGGCGCGTTGAGCAGGTTGCCTTCCTCGGCCACCGCCAGCACGGCCAGCGCATTGGGGCCGGCCTTGGCGGTGATTGTGGTGCCCTCCAGCGGATCAAGCGCAATGTCGATCTTGGGGCCAGTGCCCTGGGCCGAGCCGACCTTTTCGCCGATATAGAGCATTGGCGCTTCGTCGCGCTCGCCCTCGCCGATCACTACGGTACCGTCCATCGCCAGCTCGTTGAGCGCGGCGCGCATCGCTTCGACCGCGGCGGCATCGGCAGCCTTTTCATCGCCGCGCCCGATCAGCTTCGAAGCGCCGATCGCGGCGGCTTCGGTAACGCGGACCATTTCGAGGACGAGGACGCGGTCGAGGACCTTGGAGGGAGGAGTCTTGCTCATATTGCGGTCAGGCTTTCTGAATTGGTATGTACCTGCATAGGTATGCAAACGCGCGCTTAGCCGCGTGGGGGCTGACTGTCGAGGGGGCGATGTTCAGCCGCGATTAAGCGCCGGGGGGCTTCCTGCCCGCGCTGGAGCAGGAGCGGGAATGCGGTGTAACATACTGGCCTTGCTGACCTGCCTGGTTCTGTCCGGCACTGCCGCGCAGGCCCAGACTGCGGACGACGAGCTGGACCGGAAGATCGCCGAACGCTTCGAAGCGGCCAAGGCCCAGTACAGCCCTGGTGGCGGCCGCAAGCGGTGCCAGCCAGCCGAAGCGGGCGAAATCGTGGTCTGCGGCGACAATACTCCAGACCAGCGGGTACCCTCGACTGCCCAAAGCGATCCCAATTCGCGCGCGGCGCGCCGGGCTTTGGATGGCAATATCCCGAGCGCCCCCAACGTTGCCTATATCCAATGCAAGCGCGGGCCGGACGGTGTGTGCCGGGGCAACATGGGATGGGCTCCGCCGCCGGTATACTACATTGATGTCAGTGCGCTGCCGGAAGCCCCCGAAGGCTCCGACGCCGACAAGATCGCCAAAGGCGAAATGCCCGCGCCTTAAAAACAAGAAATTAGGGACTGTCCCTATTTTTCAGTTTCCAAGGATATGCAGCACCAGCGGCGGTTCGGTCAGGCATGGCGCGCCGTCAAGCAAGCGCAGCGCCTCAGTCACTGCGCTTTCCGGGCCTTCATGGCTGACCATGGCGACCATCACTTCGCCCGCATCGGCTGCGCGGCCCTTCTGGATCAGGCTTTCGATCGAGACCCCGGCATCGCGCAGCGCGGCAGTGATCTCGGCCAGCACGCCGGGGCGATCGGCGACCATGAAGCGGATATAGGCGCGGCTCTGGCGGTGGCCGGTCGCAGCCGGGGCCAGCGCCTCAAGCTCGGCCACCGGCATCGAGAAGGCCGGGCCAAGCTCGCCGCGAGCAATGTCGATCAGGTCAGCCACGACAGCGCTGGCCGTGGGACCATCGCCCGCGCCCGCGCCCTGGAACAGCAGCCGGCCGGAGAAATTGCCCTCGGCCACCACGGCATTGGTTGCGCCGTCGACGTGGGCGAGCGGATGATCGACCGGCACCAGGTGCGGCTGGACCCGCTGGAACAGGCCGTCGGCGCCGGCCTCGGCCATGCCGATCAGGCGGATGACATAGCCCAGCGCCTGGGCCTGGGCGATATCGGCAGCGCGAAGGCGCGTGATCCCCGAGGCGGCAACTCCAGCGAAATCGACCCGCGTGCCGAAGGCGATTGCGGCCAGGATCGACAACTTGTGCGCAGCGTCGATCCCCTCGACGTCGAAAGTCGGATCGGCCTCGGCATAGCCCAGCCCCTGGGCCTCAGCCAGCACATCGGCGAAATCGCGACCGGTGTCTTCCATTACGGTCAGGATGTAATTGCAGGTGCCGTTGAGGATCCCGTAAACCCGCTCAATCGCATTGGCGGCCGCGCCTTCGCGCAGCGCCTTGATCACCGGGATCCCGCCCGCCACCGCGGCTTCGAATTTCAGTGCGACGCGCTGGTCCTCGGCCTTGGCGGCCAGTTCCAGTCCGTGGTGGGCGATCATCGCCTTGTTGGCTGTGACCAGCGCCTTGCCGGCCTCGATCGTGGTGCGCGAGCAAGCCAGCGCCGGGCCGTCCGCGCCGCCGACCATCTCGACCACCACGTCAACGTCTTCGCGCTCGCCCAGGATCACCATATCGTCTTCCCAGGCATAGGGCGTCAGGTCGATCCCGCGATCCTTGCGCCGGTCGCGCGCGGACACCACGGTGATCTGGATCGGTCGCCCGGCGCGGCGCTCGATCAGCGCGCGGTTGGCCTCGACCAGGCGGATCACCCCGACCCCGACAGTGCCGAGCCCGGCAAGTGCAATTTTCAGCGGCTGCGCCATCATACTCCCTTTCGACGCGCGGGCCTTAGGAAGCGCGGACGAGCGGGGCAAGGGTCGAGTTTACTTGCGGGTGCGCAGGCAGGGGCCCAGCTGACCGATCACAAAGGCATAGTCAGCCGCAGCGGCGGCACGGTCAGCGCTGCGTTCCGAGACATTGGCGGTTCCCGGTAATTCGCGCGGCAGGAAACAGGCCAGCCGGTACCAGCCCAGGCTGTCGCGGCGCGGCGCGGCATCGCTGGCCAGAAGCTCAGAGAAGGACACGCCCCAGCGCGGCACCTGGCCGGGCTTGCGGTTGACGGCGATTGCCGCCGGCTCGCCATTGGCGGCGGTCAGGAATATCTGGGTCTCGCCCTCCCCGGCCAGCTCGCCTCCGACATGGATCGCCTCGCGCACGCCGGTGATGCGGTGCGGGGCACCGGGCGTATAGAGCTCGCCCAGCAAGCCCTTGATCCGCAGTTCGAGCGCCGGGTCCCAGAGCAACTGGGCATCGGGCGCGACCAGTTGCAGCTCACCCGGGCGGCCGGGCACGGGGCGGGCAAATAGCACCACACTCTTTTTCTTGATCGCCGGGGGCTTGCCCTTTTGATCGAGCGGCAGGTCCACCAGATAGGTCAGCGCTCCGCCCAGCGGCACCGTGCCCGCGATCAAGGCTTCGGTCTTCGCCTCGATATAAAAGCGCCCCCATCCTGTCCGAAGACCCCGCGCCCGTTCGGGTTCGACCTTGATGATCTTGCGCGGTTGGGCTCGAATCACCAGTGGAGTAGCATCCACCAGATCCGCCAGATCGGCATATGTCACCGGTGCCGGAACCGGCTTTGGCGGCGAATCAGCCAAGGCCGGAACAGCGTGAAGCGAAGCCATGACGGCCAGAGTTGCTGCCGCGGAGCGAATCATCGGGTTCATTCTTGTGGCTCCCATCGGTGGAAAGGCCTGTGCATTACCCCCGCCGAAGCGCAGGAATCAGCGCAATTTTCAAGAGTTTTGAGCTTAACATAAGTGAATCGAGAGTTAACGGATAAAGCGTTGCGCCCCGGCCTGCTCGGAGTTAAAGCTCAGCAAAACCGGGCCAAACAAAAACAATGGCTCGCGATCTGGTCCTTTGGGTGCGTCGGGCGTTCACAAGGTTTTTCGGGTTGACCCGCAGGGTGGAAGAAAACAATTTGGGCGTTCGGGTCTCTTTCAGAGATTCGGGCGTCGGGTCCGGGTTTCGGCCCGGTGGGACTGTTATGGAGTGATGCGTCTGAATGGCCTACGCTGACCAAGAAATGAGCGGCAACAAGATTGCCGCCTTTGTCGTCGTTGCCTTGCTTCACCTGGCTCTTGGCTATGCGCTGGTTACCGGCCTGGCCTATGAAGGAGTCCGGCAGGTGATCAAGAAGGTGACTGCCGTCGACATTAAGAAGGAAGAGAAGAAGGAGGAGAAACCCCCGCCACCCAAGAAGTTGGCGGCTCCGCCGCCGATCGTGGCGCCTCCGCCGAAGATCAATATCAACCCGGTTTCGCCGCCGATCCAGACGGTGCAAACGCCGCCGCCGCCCGCACCGCTCGTGCCGGTAGCGGTGCCGGCTCCGCCGTCGGCTCCGCCGGCGCCGCCGCCGCCCAAGGTGGTCAAGGCTATGTCGCCCAAGGGTAACCCGGCTAATTGGGTGACCAACAACGACTACCCGACCCGCGCGCTGCGTGAGAATCGGGCCGGCGTTACTGGTTTCAGGCTGTCGGTCGGTGCTGACGGCAGGCCTACAGGTTGTGACGTCACCTCATCGAGCGGCAGCCCGGATCTTGATTCGACTGCTTGTTCGCTGCTGATGCGCCGCGCCAAGTTCAACCCCGGGCAGGATAGCGACGGCAACCCGACCGGAGGCGTCTATGCCAGCCGTTTCCGCTGGGTGATCCCGGAAGAGTGAGTTTTACGGGCGTCTGCCCAAGGTTTTTTTGGTTCCAATTTATCTTCTTGAGAGGACTTTCGCATGGTTTTTGAACTTCTCACCGCGTCGGCAAGTGCGGCTCCGCAGACCTCATTCGGCCTCAAGGACGCTCTGTTTCCGCACGGCGAGCCGAACTGGATCGGTATTGCAACATTCGTGATCCTGGTGATCATGTCGTTCGGTTCGTTCTTCATCCTGATCACCAAGTGGATGGAGCAGAACAAGATCATGAAGCAGTACCGGGACATGCGGGCCAACTTCTGGCGCGCTCCGTCTCTGAAGGAAGGCGCGGCCAAGCTCGAAAAGAACAGCGCCTGGCGCCAGATCGTCGATGACGGCCTTGCCGCTGAAGAACAGCACGGCAAGATGGTCAACGAAACCGACGCCCACGACTGGCTGCACGGTTCGCTCGCCAGCTCGGTCGGATCGATCAATTCGAAGCTCGCCAGCGGCCTGCCGTTCCTCGCCACCGTCGGTGCGACTTCGCCGTTCGTCGGCCTGTTCGGGACCGTGGTCGGGATCTATGGCGCGCTGATCAACATCGGCGTCTCCGGTTCGGCCTCGATCGACAAGGTCGCAGGGCCCGTCGGTGAGGCGCTGATCATGACCGCGCTGGGCCTGCTGGTCGCGGTTCCGGCCGTGCTCGCCTACAACTTCCTTCAGGCACGCAACAAGAGCATCGCCGAGCAGCTGAATGCCTTCTCGACCGACGTTCTGGCCAACATCAACTCGAAGGGCGCGGTCAAGCCGAACGTGGGCGCCGCTCCTGCCGCCAAGCCTGCTGCTGCTGCTCCGGCCGCCAAGCAGTAAGCCTGTCCGATCGCACCGGGCGGATCCGTCCGCCCGGGTCGTCGGCTTCAACCGGATCGCCAGCCAGACTGGCAGCAATGCGATCCGGGGCAACGCATTAGGATAGGATGTAACCATGGCGATTTCGATGGGCGGCGGAGGCGAAGAGAAGCCGATGTCAGACATCAACACCACGCCCCTTGTGGACGTGATGCTGGTGCTCCTGATCATCTTTCTCATCGCGGTTCCGATCGCAATCCAGACCATCCAGAAGCTGAAGATTCCCGTGATTGTCTCGCTGGAATCGAAGGACAAGGTCGAGAACCTGCTCCTGACGGTCAGTACGTCTGACAATGGCGGCCGCAGTGCCGGCGACCCGGGTTTCGAAGGCGCATCGCTGGGCGGCGAATGCCGGGTCTATTTCAACAATATCACCCCGGTCGATTCGAACGAGCTGCTCAAGCTCTCGTACGAGCGCCTGGACAGGATCGTGAGGCGCGCAGGTGGCCCCGAGGCTCTTGCCGCCAACCCTGAACTTGTTCCGCAGGTGCATATTCGCGGCGACGTCAGTGCTCCGTGGCGCTGCGTGGCGGGCGCGATCTACAACGTCCAGATGGCCGGCTATCCGACCGTCGGCTTCATTTCGACCCCGGTCGATCCGAACGGCTAAGCCGGTCGCGACCGCAATTTTTCAGGAGTAAACCAGCATGGCAATGTCAGGCGGCAAGGACGATGGCGAGCCGATGATGGAAATGAACACGACGCCGCTTATCGACGTCATGCTCGTTCTCCTCATCATGTTCATCATCACGATTCCCGTGGCCACCCACGCCGTGAGCATCGACCTGCCCAATCCCAACACGCCTCCGCCAGACACGGTGATCAAGCGTGACAAGAACAAGGTTGTGATCATGCCCAACAACGACATCCAGTGGAACGGGACGTCGATGAACCTTGGGCAACTGCGCGGCGCGCTCAACACCACCCTGGCGATGAAGCCCGAGCCGGAACTTCAGTTCCAGCCCGACGGCCAGGCGCCATACGAAACGACCGCCATTGTGCTCAATGTCATCAAGGGTTCGGGCGTTACCGCCTTCGGGTTCGTCGGCAACGAGCAGTACGCCTCGTTCGGCAAGGACGCCAAGGCACCGCCGGCCAAGTAAGCGGGCAAAGCCAACTACAGATCAAGGGGGCGGAGCGATCCGCCCCCTTTTTCATTGGTAAGCCCCCTTGCATGCTATCGCTTCGGCCCGCTTGACAGACGTATGTTATACTATATCCTTATCGTAAGCTCCGTTCACCACGACAGGAGGATACGATGGCTGCAACAAGTCTCAGCTTATGCGGCGAGCCGCTCGCCGAAATGAACACCACACCGTTGATCGATGTCATGCTGGTGCTGCTGATCATGTTCATCATGGCCGTGCCGCTAGCCAGCCATGCAATCGAGTTTGACCTGCCGCGCGGCGACGGTCCCAAGCCGGAGCATATCCTCAAAGAAAACCGCCTGACAATCGCGGCCGGTGGAGCCATCGCCTGGAACGGCAAAGGGCTGAGCGAGGCCGAATTGCTGGCCACCCTGCGGGTCGCTGAAAACATCGTGCCCGAACCCCTGGTTCTGTTCGAACCCGATGGTGCCGCTCCCTATGGCCAGACCGCCCGCGTGCTGAGAGTCGTCAAGGGATCGGGCCTGTCAGCTTTCGCCTTTGTCGGCAACGAACGATTCGCCTCTTTCGACAAACCGGAACCGCGCTAATCCGTGTCAGGCCCGGGGGCGGCATCGACCCGCATTGCCGCCCCCGCCAGCCCTTCAGCCTCGAACAGCAGTTCGTCATCAGCCATGCCTTGCGGAACAGACTCACGCCCGATCATCACCAGCACCGGCACCGCCAGGGGACTGACCCGGTCCAGCCAGACATGGCGCAGCTCACGCCCGGCCCGGTCGAGCAAGTCCGCCAGCCGTCCGACATCGGTCATCCGCGTCCGCGCATCCGCCCAGGCCGCCTCGATCAGCACGTGGTCAGGCTCATACTTGCGCAGCACGTCGTAGATCAGGTCGGTCGAGAAGGTCACTTGCCGGCCGCTCTTGCGCTTGCCGGGATGCTGGCGTTCGACGAGACCCGAAATCACCGCCACTTCGCGAAAGGCCCGGCGCAACAAGAAGCTGTCCTGAACCCATTCGGCAAATTCGTGGGCCAGGATATCGGGCGAAAGCAGCGCAGCGGGATCCTCCACCGCCCGCAGAGCCCAGACCGCCAGTGAATAATCGTTGGCGACAAAGCCCAGCGGCATCAGCCCGCGCTGTTCCATGCGCCGGGTGATCAGCATCCCCAGCGACTGGTTGGCCGGCCACCCTTCGAAGGTGTAATAGGCGGTGAAGTGCTTGCCCTCATGCGGGAAACTTTCGACCAGCAACTTGCCCGGCTCGGGCAGCTCGCTGCGCCAGTCCTGCACTTCCAGCCATTCGCGCACATCGTCAGGGAACCGCGCCCAACCCGCCCGATCAGCCAGCAAGGCCTGGACCCGCGCGGACAGATGCGTGGTCAGCGGCAAGCGCTGGCCCATGTAACTGGGGATCTGCCCAGGTTTCTTCGCCGCGCGGACCACCAGTTCGGTCTCGCGCATCGATTCGACTTCAAGGTCGAGCCCGGCAAAGCGGATCGTCGCGCCCGGGCGAAGGCTTGCGGCAAAATTCTCTTCGACCCGCCCCAGCGAGCGCCCGTTGCGGAAGCGGACCTCAACCATTTCGCTATCGACAATGATCCCGGCATTGAGCCTGAACCGCGCCGCATGCTCCGGGTGGGTCAGCCGCCAGCGGCCATCACGCCCCAGAGTGATCCGCCGGAACCGGTCATAGGCTTTCAGCGCATAGCCTCCGGTCGCCACAAACTCGAGCAAGCGGTCCCATTGCTCATCGCTGATCCAGGCATAAACGTTGGAACTGCGTACCTCGTCACGCAAGGCCGCGCCCTCGAACGGCCCGGCGCAGGCCCGCGCCATGACATGCTGGGCCAGCACGTCTAGCCCGCCCGGACGAAACGCCTCGCCATCGCGCTGCCCCGCTTCAACCGCCTGCTGCGCCGCTGCCGCCTCCAGAAATTCGAAGCGGTTGCCCGGTGCCAAAAGCGCGCGGCTGGCCACATCGAGCCGGTGTCCCGCGCGCCCGATCCGCTGGAGCAGCCGCGATGAGCCCTTGGGCGCACCCATTTGCACCACCAGGTCAATGTCGCCCCAATCGACCCCCAGATCGAGGCTGGAGGTGGCGACCAGCGCCCTCAGTTCACCGCGCGCCATCGCCCCTTCGACCTTGCGCCGCGCTTCCTTCGACAGCGAGCCGTGGTGGATCCCGATCGCCAGATTGTCTTCGTTGGCGTCCCACAATTTCTGGAAGATCAATTCGGCCAGGAACCGCGTGTTACAGAACACCAGCGTGGTGCGGTTGGCGCGAATGGCTTCGATCAGCTGCGGCACGGCCCAGGCTGCCGCATGCCCGCCCCACGGCACCCGCGCATCTTCGGGCAGCAGGATCGACAGCTCGGGCGGCGCCCCGCTCTCGCCCATGACCAGCGCCACCCTGTCAGCCTCGGCGCCCGGCGCCAGCCACGCGCGAAACTGATCGGGATCGGCCAGCGTCGCCGACAGCGCGACCCGCTGAAGCTGCGGCGAAAGCGCCTGAAGCCGCGTCAGCGCCAAAGCCAGCAAATCACCGCGCTTGGACGGGGCGAACGCGTGGACTTCGTCGATCACCACCCGCTTCAACCCGGCGAACAGCGTGTCCGCTTCGGGATAGGACAGCAGCAGCGAGAGCGATTCGGGCGTGGTCAGCAGCACATGCGGCGGACGCACCCGCTGGCGCGCCTTGCGCTCTGACGGGGTATCGCCGCTGCGCACTTCGACCCGCATCGCCAGCCCCAGCTCTGCAACCGGGGTCAAAAGGCCGCGCTGGACATCGTGCACCAGGGCTTTCAGCGGTGAGACATAGAGCGTGTGCAGCCCTTCGGGCAGAGCCTGCCCGGCCAGCCGCGACGGGCAGAAATCGGCCAGCGTCGGCAGGAACCCGCCCAGGGTCTTGCCCGCCCCGGTGTCTGCCACCAGCAGTGCGTGCTGGCCCTTCGCCGCAACCTCCAGCATTTCTGTCTGATGCCGCCGCACCCGCCAGCCCCGCGCGGCGAACCACTGGTCCAGTTCAGGAGGAAGCGCGCCGGGCATTGCCGGACTGTAGCAGGCCCCGCGCCGCCGCGACAATTGCTTGCCCAGCCCCTTCCCAGCGCGGCCCCTCTCTGCAATTGTCGCGACGTGGACAGTGCCGCAATCATCACCCGGGACGTGCTGACCGGCAGTGCCCTGGCCCTTGCGCTGGGGCTGCTGATCGGCGTGCAGCGCGGCTGGGCGCTGCGCGGAGAGCCGGCCGGACACCGCTTTGCCGGGATCCGCACTTATGCCTTGCTGGGCCTGGCCGGAGGCATCGCCGGAGCGCTGCAAGCGCAGGCGGCTGGGCTCGCCTTTGTGCTGCTGCTGGCGACGGCGGCACTGGTGGTCATGGGTTACTGGCGTTCGACACAGAAGAACAGTTCGATCAGCGGCACTGCTAGCCTGGCTGGCCTGATTACCTTGGCCGCCGGGTTCCTGGCGGGAAGCGGCACCTTTGCCTTGGCCAGCGCCTTGGCCGGAATCACCGTACTGGTCCTCTCGCAGCGCAGCCGCCTGCATCACGTGCTGCGCCACATCGACGAGGCCGAGATGCTGGCGATCGCCCGTTTCGCGCTGATCGCACTGGTGATCCTGCCGCTGCTGCCCGACACGCCGATGGGACCGCTGGACGCCTGGCGGCCGCGCCAGCTGTGGCTGGTGGTGGTGCTGGTCTCGGGCTTTTCATTCGCGGGCTATGTCGCGGTCAAGCTCTTGGGATCGGCGCGCGGGGTGCTGGCGACCGCAGCGGCCGGCTCGATGGTCTCATCAACCGCGGTTACCGCTTCGCTGGGCGGCAAATTGCGCAACCAGGCGGGGGACCCCGCGCTGCTCAACGCCGGGATTGCGCTGGCCAGCGCGGTGATGTTCCTGCGCGTCACGCTGCTCACCGCCGCGCTCGCGCCCTTCGCCCTGGCCAGCTTTGCCGCCTATTCGATGCCCGCCATGCTGGTCAGCCTGGCCGCCACTGCGCTACTGCTGCGCCGTCACCGCGACGACCGGGCAAGCGGCGAGGCGCTGGTCGAGCTGAAGAACCCCTTCGACCTCACGCCGGCGCTGCTCTTGATGCTGCTGACCATGGCGCTGACCGTTACCGCGCGCTGGGTGCTTCAGCGCTACGGCGATGCCGGCCTCGCCACCGTGCTGGCGATTTCGGGCTCGATCGATGTCGATTCGGCGGTGATCACCATGGGCGGCCTCCCGCCTGGAACGCTGACCCCGCAGATGGCCGGGCTGATCCTCTGCGCACCTGTGGTGCTCAACACCCTGTTCAAGAGCGCAACCTTGCTCAGCCTCGCCGGGCGCAAGGGCTTGCCTGCGGCCCTCGCCATGCTCGCTTCGATCGCCGCGCTGGGTGCCTCCGTGGCGCTGGGGTGGTAGGCTATCGTAGCGCGACCCAAAGGTCGCCTTTACGAGGCACTTACGCCAATGTAAGGCTGAACCTGTGTCAACCAATTCAGCCCTCTACGACTCCGACTTCTACACTCAGCAGGGTTCGGCATCGGACATTTCCGCGCGCGCGATGGTGCCTTTTTTGGCCGAAGCGCTCAAGCCCCGCAGCATGGTAGATATCGGTTGCGGGATGGGGTTCTGGCCGCGCGCCTTTGCCCAGGCAGGGGTTCCGGTTTGTCACGGCGTCGATGGCGCATGGACCCATACCGGCACCGTGCTGACCCCGGGTAAGGACCTGTTTGAGTACGATTTCGGCCAGGCTGAAATGCCATTCAGTCCGTCGCTGCCGCAGGCCCGCTATGACCTGGTGACCAGCTTCGAATTTGTCGAACATATCGCACCCGGCCGCGCCGATGCCCTGGTCGATCTGTTTTGCAGTCTGGCTGACATCGTGGCGCTGGGCGGAGCGATTCCCCACCAGTCCGGGGTTCACCACGTCAATGAGCAATGGGCTGACTATTGGTCGGAGAAGTTTGCCGCACGTGGATACGCGTGTTGCGACCTGCTTCGGCCAGTCTTTTGGGACAACCCGGAGGTTGAGCCCTGGTATGCTCAGAACACCCTGGTCTATTTCAAGGGCGAGGTCCCGGCAGCAATCAGCGAACAGGCAGGGAAAGCCTGGGCCAAGCTGGCCACGCGGCCCGCACGGATTGTCCATCCGGATCTGTGGGACTATGCCCACCCGCCTTTAACCGTTCGCCGCGCCGCCTTTAATCTTGCCCGTGCAGTGAAGCGCGCGGCATTCGGCTGATTGGCCGATGCAGCGACCGGTAGTCAATCTTGTTGTCCGGTCGCTGGCCGGAACCGAAGCGGCAGTGGCTGGCGCAACAATCGAGAGCGCACTTTCCGAGAATCCCAGTCTGCGCGCGGCAATATCGTCGCAGGGCGATATGTGCTGGTGCGCACTGAGCTATTTCCGGCTGCGCGAAGCCGGAGTTGAAGGGATACGGCTGTCCGACCGGATTGATCCCGGCTGCATCAACGTGGTCCACACGATCCAGCTCAAGGCCATGCAAGTGCCCCGCGATGCCTTTGTGGTTTGTGTTCGGGCCGATATGGATAGGCGGATCTGGGCGCACTATCACCTTGTCCAAAATCTCGACCAGGCGGCAAGTGAAACCAGTTGCATCTACCTGTGGCCGCAGCCGGCATTGATCGCTCGAAAGGATCCACCTGATGGCGTGCGCAAGGTCGCCTTTCTGGGTCAGCCATACAATGGCAATCTAGCCCTTCATCCGCGAGACCTGGCTGCGCTGCTTGAGGAACATGGCTTCGAATTCGCCGTGCCCAGTTCCGACTGGAGCGATTTCTCAGAGGTCGATGCCAGCATTGGGATCCGCAGCTTTGACGACAGACCATATTCCTCCAAACCTCCCAGCAAGCTGATCAACGCCTGGATTGCCGGGGTCCCGTTCATTGGCGGGTCGGATTCGGCTTACGCTCAGGTCGGCTCTCCAGGACAGGACTACCTTGTCGCCACCAGTCGCGACGAGCTGATCGCCCAGCTGATCCGGCTGCGTGACGATCCGGCCTTGCGTCGTGCCATGATCGAGCGCGGAAGAGCCAAGGCTGCGCTGTATGACAATGCAGCACTGGCAGGCCAATGGCAGGAAGTTCTCAACGGTCCGGTCGCAGACCGCTACACCAGGTGGCGCGCCAATCCCGGAAGCGAGCGGAGACGGCTTGCGCTGCTGGTACTTGTGGACAGCATTGTCGCTATGGCCCGCTGGGCCGGATCAAAGCTGCGCAATGCGCTGCTCAACGCCCGCTACGATTGACTGGCGATGGGCGAGAACGCGCATGGCCGTTTGAAGAAGGGTGTTTTCGCTGGGTTTTTTGCCGTTGCGGTGCGGATCGCTTTTCAGTTTCTGCAGATGCCGATCCTTTATGCCTACTGGCCAAGCGATCAGGCTACGGCCTGGTTGCTGGTTTGGACATTGCCGTCCTTTATCGCGCTGGGAGCCGGGGCCTTCAGTACGGCCGGGGGCAATCAGGTGGTCCTGGCTTCGGGTCAGGGGGACATCGCCGGAGCCCGCGCCGCGTTCCGGGCCACTCAACTGGCAATCGCCATGAGCGTTACGGTACTGGCGGTCTTAGCTCTGGTTCTGCTTCCCCTGATCCTCGACCTGTCGGCCTGGGGGGTGGCTCCCACCACAATGTATCTGACTCTGCTGGCAATTGCTGCCTACGTCGGCGCAACGATCATTGGCTCCAGCCTCCAGGTCGCTTATCGCCATGGCGGCGACTATGGCGGCTTTGGCCTAATCGACGGCCTGGTCTGCCTCGGCGAACTGATCGTGTTGCTGGCAGTTGTCATGCTCAGCACCGAGTTGTGGCTGCTGCCGACCTGTCTGGCGCTGCTCAGGCTTGGTACCGCGCTGGCAGTGTGGCGGATTGCACGACGCCGCTGGAGCGAGCTGTTCATCCTGCCCGAACCCGGCCAGGTTCGCGCCGCGCTGAAGGCCTTGCTGGTTCCGTTCCTGGGATTCATGACCGCACCACTGCTGCTGGCGGTCAATTTGAACGGCTATGCCATGTTGGTTGGAACTTTGTTCGGGCCGGCGCTGTTCGCAACCTATCTGACCGTACGCACCCTGGTGCGATTGGCCGACATGGGAATCAACATGTCCTATTCGGTGCTATCGCTCGAGTTGTCATACTGGACCGGTCCGGATCAGACAGATCGAATTGTACGATTCGCAGCCGGGGCTGCCGTTGCTGGCTTCGGCCTGTGCACGGCCTATGCTGTCTTGCTACTGCTGCTGGGCTCGCCGTTCCAGCAAGCCTGGACCCTTGGCAAGGTTTCCTTCGACCCAGCGCTGGCGCTTGCCTTAGGCCTTTGCGTGATTCTGCGAGCCATCCAAACGCCGTTCACGGCCTTGCTGGCCTCGCGCAATGCCCATACCTTGCCCAACACAATCTACCTTGTCGCAACGCTTGCAACATTTGGCATCAGCCTGGTTTCGGCTAGGCTTGGCGCATCGCTAGCCGTGGTCGCGGCCTGGCAGGTCTTGGCCGAAGTGTTGCAGCTGCTGGTCGTGGGCTACTACAGCGCGAAATTGCTGGAGCGCCCGCTTGGTGGATTCGCCCTGGCGATTGTCCGGGAAGGCCCGGCCGGATTGGTTGAATTGGCCCGGCGTTTTTCGGGACGCCAAAGCAGGGGGTTGGAAGGAACAAAATGAAAGCCGTGATCCTCTGCGGCGGGCAGGGCACCCGCATCCGCGATGTCGCCGATGACATCCCCAAGCCAATGATCCGGATCGGCGAGCGCCCGATCCTGTGGCACATCATGCGCACTTATGGCGCGTCCGGGATCGATGAGTTCGTGCTGTGCCTTGGCTACAAGAGCTGGGCGATCAAGGAATACTTCCTCAACCTGCGCGCGCAATTGAGTGACCTGACGATCAGCCCCGACCGCCCCGGCGAAGTGCACTATGGCAAGGCCGACTTCCCCGAGGCAGCCTGGCAGATCGTTCTCGCCGAAACCGGGCTGGCCAGCCAGACCGGCGCGCGGCTGTGGCGGGTCCGCGATCATCTGGCAGGTGAAGAAACCTTTTGCCTGACTTATGGCGACGGGGTGGCCGATATCGACGTTTCCAGGGTGGTCGAATTCCACAAGAGCCACGGCAAGCTGGCCACGGTCACCGGGGTCCACCCGCCGGGCCGCTTCGGGGTGATGACGGTCGAAGGTGCTGCAGTGACCAGTTTCTCGGAAAAGCCGCAGGCCGGTGAGGGCCTGATCAACGGCGGCTACTTCGTTTTCTCGAGCAAGATCTTCGACTATCTCGACGAAGATCCCGGCCTGATCCTTGAGCATGCGCCGCTGCAACGCCTCGCCGCCGATGGCCAGCTGATGCTCTACGAACACCGCGGCTTCTGGCAGCCGATGGACACTTTCCGCGAATGGCGGCTGCTGAACGATCTGTGGGACAGCGGCCAGGCCCCGTGGCGGCGATAGGCACTGGCTATGTTCGCTGACGCCTATCGCGGCAAACGGGTGTTCGTCACCGGGCACACTGGTTTCAAAGGCTCGTGGCTGTGCCTGTGGCTCGAACGGCTGGGCGCCGAAGTGCACGGCTTTTCGCTGGCCCCGCCCACCGATCCCAGCCTGTT
>JAGXTB010000075.1 GCA_018334165.1 Sphingomonadales bacterium
ACCCCTAACCCCTCCCGCAAGCGGGAGGGGGGCTGGTGATTGTCGGCCTCCCCGACCTAGCCGCAACCCAGGCCTTTGGCGCGCGGATCGCGGCGCGGCTGCGCCCCGGCGATGTCGTCGCGCTGTCGGGCGGGCTGGGTGCGGGCAAGACCACTTTGGCCCGCGCAGTGATCGCCGCCTTGGGGCATCAAGGCGAGGTGCCTTCGCCCAGCTTTGCGATCATCGAAACCTATGATCCGCCGCAACTGCGCCTGCCGCTGGTCCATGCTGACTTTTACCGCCTGAACGATCCGGCCGAGGCGGAAGAGCTGGGCCTCGACGACTATCGCGATGGCGCTGTCTTGCTGGCCGAATGGCCCGAGCATGCCGGCGGTTTCGCGCATGAACCCGGTTGCCTGTCGATCCGGCTGGAAAGTGCGGAAAGCGGCAGGATTGCCATTGTCGAACCGGGGCTTGATTGGCTAGGGCGCTTGCCATGAGCCAGGCACTTCCCGAGGGTATCGACCAGTTCCTTGCCACTGTCGGCTGGGGAGGCGCGGAGGTGGAGCCGCTGGTCGGCGATGCCTCGTTCCGGCGCTATTTCCGGATCCGGCGCGGCGAAAAATCGGCCATGCTGATGGACGCCCCGCCGCCCAATGAAGACCCCGCACCGTTCCTGCGCTCGGCCAAATGGCTCGATGCCAATGGCATGCGCGCGCCGCATATCCTGGCCGAGGATGCCACGCGCGGGCTGGTTCTGCTGGAAGACTTCGGCGACGTGCGAATGCGCGAATATGTTGATGCGTGGCCCGACGATCAGCAGGCGGTCTATCGCGCGGCGATCGATACGCTGGTCGATCTGCACCGCCTGCCGCCCGGCCCGTTCCTCGACTATTCGCTCAGCGAATATCTGCGCGAGGCGCGGCTGCTGACCGAATGGTATTGCCCGGCGCAAAGTGTCCATGTCGACGCCGCGAGCTATACCAGCGCCTGGGAGCAAGTGCTCAGCCAGCTGCTGCCGCGCCAGCGCCCTGGGGTTTGCGTGCTGCGTGATTACCATGCCGAGAACATCATGTTGCTGGGCAGCACGAAGAAGCAGGGCCTGCTCGATTTCCAGGACGCGCTCAACGGGCACAAGGCCTATGATCTGGTCTCGCTGCTGCAGGATGCGCGCCGCGATGTTTCGGCCGAGCTGGAGGCTGAAATGTTCGACTACTACGTCGAGCAGACCGGCGTGGGCGCGGATTTCCTGGCCGACTATGCGGTGCTGGGTGCGCAGCGCAACGCCAAGATTGTCGGCATCTTCGTGCGGTTGTGGAAGCGCGACGGCAAGCCCAAGTACCTGGGCTATATCCCGCGCGTTTGGGCGCTGCTCGAACGCGATCTGAGCCACCCCGCGCTGGAGCCGGTGGCGCAGTGGTTCGATGCCAACATTCCGCAGCATTTGCGCCAAGTCGGCGGGGGCGAATGGCCGGTATGACCATGCCGGGCTCAGCGATGATCATGGCTGCGGGCAAGGGCACGCGGATGATGCCGCTGACCGCCAGCAAGCCCAAGCCCTTGATTGAAGTGGCTGGGACCACGTTGCTCGACCATGTGCTCGATCTGCTGCGCGATGCCGGGGTGGGGCGGATCGTGGTCAACGTCCACTATTTCCCCGACCAGATCGAAGCGCACCTGGCGGCCAATGCCGATGACTTCGATGTCGCGATTTCGGACGAGCGAGACTTGCTGCGCGACACTGGGGGCGGGCTGGTCAAGGCCTTGCCGCTGATCCCGGACGATCCGTTCTTCTGCATCAATGCCGACAACTGGTTCGCCGATACCCAGGAGCATGCGCTGCACCGAATGGCGGCGATGTGGGATGCGGAGCGGATGGACGTGCTGATGCTGGTGGTGCCGTTCGAACATGCCGGCAATACGCAAGGGCAGGGCGATTTCGATATCGACGCCGAAGGCCGTCTCTCACGCGCTGGGCCCAAGCGGGCGCGGCCCTATGTTTGGACCGGGATCCAGATGCTCGCCCGGCATGTGGTCACCGATCCTCCGGGCGAGGTGTTTTCGACCAATCTGTTCTGGGACCGGGCGATCGCCAAAGGCCGCTGTTATGGTCTGGTCCACGATGGCGACTGGTTCGACGTCGGTTATCCTGAAGCGATCGGGATGACCGAAGCCAAGCTTGGTTATGGCTGAGCGCCGCCCGCCAAACGTCTATTCGATCGCCGCGCACCGCGGCTTTGCCGACGCGCTGGTGGCGGGGCTGATCCCGCGTTACGCCGAGCCCGAACTGGGGCTGGCGCGACTGACGCTGCTGCTCCCCAGCGCCCGCGCCATGCGGATCGTGACCGAGGCATTTGTGCGGCTGTCAGGCGGGGGCATGTTGCTGCCGCGCATGGCGCTGGTCGGCGATCTCGATCTCGACGAAACGCTGGGCCCGCTGCTCGACCCGCTGGGCGCGGGGAGCGAGGTTCCGCCTGCTGCTGATCCCACGCGCCGCTGGCTGCGTTTGGCCGAGCTGCTGCGACAGGAAATGGGCGACAAGGCCCCCAAGGCGCCCGGCCTGCTGCGGCTGGCATTCGACATGGGCCGGACGATGGACCGGCTGGCGGTCGAAGGGATCGAACTCGGCGATCTTCTCGACGAACGCGTCGCCGGGATCGTCGGCGATTTCGCCGAACACTGGCGCGAGGCGACCCGGCTGTTCGCGCGGGTTCAGGCCTTCTGGCTGGCTGAACTGGCCTCGCGCGGCGAGGTCGATGCCCCGGTGCGGCGGAACCTGCTGTTCGAGCGTGCGGCCAAGCGTTGGCGCGAGGTACCGCCGGAACTGCCGGTGGTCGCTGCCGGGGTGACCAGCGCCTCGCCTGCGCTCGCGGGGCTTTTGCGCGCGGTGGCCGACTTGCCGAACGGTGCGGTGATCCTGCCCGACCTCGATCTGGCGCTGGATGGTGCGGTGTGGGACATGCTGGGGCGTGCGGGCGCGCCAGCCAGCGAGGGTGAAGCGCCCTTTGCCGAGCAAGATGCCGCGACTCATCCGCAGTACCATCTGAAGCTGCTGCTCAACCGCATGGGCCTCAGCCGCGACGAGGTCGATCCCTGGCACCGCGCCGGCCTTGCCGCCGCGCCGCCCGAACGCAGCCGGGCGATTTCCAACCTGTTCCTGCCGCCTGAGGCGAGCGCCAGCTGGGTCGATCTCCCCGCCGCTCAGCGCCGCCTTTCGGGCGTGCGGCTGATGGAAAGCGCCCACCCCGGCGAAGAGGCACAGGCGGTTGCGATCCTGATCCGCGAGGCGCTTGAGGTTCCCGAACGCCGGGTCGCGCTGGTCACGCCTGACCGGGGGCTGGCGGGCCGGGTCGTCGCGCATTTGCGGCGCTGGGATATCGACGCCGACGACACCGCCGGGCGTCCACTGGCGCAGACTGTGGTTGGCCGGGTCCTGTTGCTGCTGGCCGATCTGGTCGCCACTTCAGCCTCGCCAGTCCCGTTGTTGGCGCTGCTGGTTCACCCGCTGGTGAAGCGAGGCGACGAACGTCCGCAGTGGCTGGAAAATGCCCGCAAGCTCGACCTCCAGCTGCGCGGCCCGCGCCCGGCACCGGGTCTGGAGCCCTTGCGCGCGGCAGCGGCCAAGCTGGCCAAGAGCGATGGGGCTATTGGCGCGTGGTGGGCCGAGTGCGAGGCCACTTTCGCCCCCTTGCTCGACTGGCCCGACCAGATCGGTCTTGCCGATGCGCTGGGCCGTCTGGTCACCGCGGGCGAGGCCTTGTGTGGCACATCGCTGTGGGCCGAAGCCGAAGGCCGCGCGCTCGCCGCCTTGGTCGAAGAGCTGCGCGGGGCTGCGGAGGAAGTCGGAACACTGCTCGCGCCTGCCGATCTACCGGGCGTGCTGCGCGACGCGATGGACCGCGTTTCGGTCCGCCCGCCCTGGGGCAAGCATCCGCGCGTCGCGATCTACGGCCTGCTCGAAGCGCGGATGAGCCGCGCCGACCTGGTGATCTGTGCGGGTCTGACCGAAGGGTCCTGGCCAGCCAGTCCGTCGCCCGAACCGTTGTTGCCCCCCGCCGTGCTGCGCGCGCTGGGGGTACCGGGCGGCGAGTTCCGGATCGGCCTGGCCGCGCATGACTTGGCCGGAGCCCTCGGCGCGCCCGAAGTGGTGCTGAGCTGGGCCTTGCGCGACGAAGGCGGCCCGGTAATCCCCAGCCGCTTCGTGCTGCGGGTTGAGGCGATGCTGGGCGATCTGGCCGAAGCCCACCGCGAGCGCCGCGCGGTTGACTTTGCCCGGCGGATCGACCTGGCACCACTTGCGCCGCCTTATCACAAGCCCAGGCCCAAGCCTTCGCCAGCGCAGCGCGATGTCGCGCTGTCGGTTACCGCGATCGACCGGCTGCGGGGCGATCCCTATCAGTTCTACGCCAGCGCGATACTGCGGCTCAGGCGGCTCGATCCGCTCGACGCCGATCCCAGCGCGGCCTGGCAAGGCACGGTGGTTCACGAGGTGCTGAAGCGTTGGCACCAGTCGGGCGAACAGCCGGGCGAACTGCACGCGATCGCAGCCGAGGAACTGTCGAAGATGCAGGCCCACCCGCTGGTCCGCAGCCTGTGGTGGCCGCGGCTCGAAAAAGGCCTGCAATGGGTAGTCCAGCAGGTGAGCGAGGCCCGGCGCGAAGGGCGCGAAGTCTTGAAGAGCGAGATTGACGGTGAAATGACCCTTGCCGGAGTGCGGGTCTATGGCCGTGCCGACCGGATCGACCGCAAGGCCGATGGCAAGCTGGTGGTCGTCGATTACAAGACCGGCAAACCGCCTTCGGGCGTGCAGGTCGAAAAGGGCTATGCCTTGCAGCTTGGCACTCTCGGGCTGATCGCGGCGGCATCGGGTTTTGCCGGGGTGGCCGGCCTGCCTGATGGCTTCGAATACTGGTCGTTGGGTAAAGGTGCCAAGAGCGAGACCGGCTTTGGCTACATATCTGAGCCGATCGCCGATGGCCGCAAGAAAGGTCTGCCGCGCGCAGAATTCCTCACTGAAACCCGGCGGATGCTGATCGAGGCGATCGACCGGTGGATCAAGGGTGATGAACCGTTCGAGGCCCGCCTTAACCCCGATTTTGCCGGTTACAACGACTACGATCAGCTGATGCGGCTGGATGAATGGCAAGCGCGCGGGGAGGGCGGGGCATGAGCGAGCTTCATCCGCTCAGCGGCAACCAGCGCCCGGCGGTCGATCCGGGCGAGGTGGTTTGGCTTTCGGCCTCGGCGGGTACGGGCAAGACCCAGGTGCTTTCGGCGCGGGTGTTGCGGTTGTTGCTGCAGGACGATGTCCGGCCCGAGCAATTGCTGTGCCTGACTTTCACCAAGGCCGGGGCGACCGAAATGGCGACTCGGATCAACGAAGTGCTGGCGCGCTGGGTGCGGCTCGAAGCCACGCAGTTGGCCAAGGACTTGATGGCGATCGGCGCCGACCATGGGCCCGAGGCGCAACAGCGCGCCCGGCGGCTGTTCGCCGAAGTGCTCGATTGCCCTGGCGGGGGCCTGCGGATCGACACGATCCACGCCTTTGCGCAGTGGCTGCTGGCGGCCTTTCCGGGCGAGGCCGGGCTGACCCCCGGCTTCAAGGCGATGGAGGATCGCGACCGGGATCTGCTGCTGCGCGAAGTGCTGGGCACTTTGTTGATCGAAGCTGAGCGGAGCAACGACGTGGCGACGCTTTCCGCGCTTGAACTGCTGTCGATCCGGATGGGGCCCGAGCGGGTTCCGGCCTGGCTGCTGCGCTGCGCCAAGGCACGTGAGGCCTGGGAAGGCCCGGCCGGCTGGCAACCGCCGATGCGTAGCGGCGTGCTGCGCCTGCTCGGGCTGAAAAGCAGCGCCTGCGCCACTGATCTTGAGGACCTGTGCGGCGATGAGGCGTTCGAAGTGGATGCGCTCGAATGCTGCTTGTCGGCTTACCGGCAATGGAACACGGCGACCGGCCAGGCCGCCAGCGCGGCTATTGCGGCCTGGCTCGAAGCCGATCCGGCCGAGCGACTGGAGCGG
>JAGXTB010000076.1 GCA_018334165.1 Sphingomonadales bacterium
GGGGGTACGACGCTGGCGTGGAACCCCCACCCCAATCCCTCCCCACAGGGGAGGGGCTTTTGGTCGACTCGTGACAGAGGTTTTGCGCGATGCTGGCGGTGACCGGCGCGACCGGGTTTGTCGGCCAGGCGCTGCTCGATCGAGCGCTGGAGGACGGGGCTGAAGTCCGTGCCCTGGCGCGCCGGGCACAGGAACCCCGTGATGGCCTGGAATGGATTTTCGGCGATCTGGAGAACAAGGCGGCGCTGCGTATCCTGATGCGCGGGGCCGAAGCCGTGATCCATGTTGCCGGCGTGGTCAACGATGCCGCGCAGTTCGAAAGCGGCAATGTTACCGGCACGCTGAACGTGATCGAAGCCGCCAAGGCCGAGGGCATTTCGCGGTTCATCCACGTCTCCTCGCTCTCGGCGCGCGAGCCGGATCTGTCGGCTTACGGCGCGAGCAAGGCCCGCGCAGAGAAGCTGGTGCGCGCCAGCGGGCTCGACTGGACGATCATTCGCCCGCCGGGAGTCTATGGCCCGCGCGATCAGGATTACTTCGAGATGTTCCGGCTCGCCCGCTGGGGGCTGATGCCGGTCCCGCCCAAGGAAGGCCGCGCCTCGATCATTCACGTCGATGACCTCGCCCGGTTGCTGCTGGCGGTGGTGCCCGGCGGCGAGGGCGTGTCGTTCGAAAGCTTCGAGCCCGACGATGGCCGCAAGGACGGCTGGAGCCACTACGAACTGGCCCGCGCAGTCGGCTGGGCGATGGGGCGGCGGCCCTGGGTGGTGCATCTTAGCCGCAAGAGCCTGGAACGCGCGGCGCGCGTCGATCGCAGGTTGCGCGGGGCCAAGGCCCGGCTGACCGACGACCGCGTAGGCTACATGGCGCACCCCGACTGGGTGGTCAGCCACGGCCAGCGCCCGCCCGCCGGGCTCTGGCGACCGCTGATCCCGACGCGCGAGGGGCTGAAAGCTACCGCCCGGTGGTACCGTGAGAATGGCTGGATCTGAATAGGATTTGGTACTCTCGGATTGCGCGCATACAGTTCCCTGGGGTCGCGAGTCGCGCGAATGACATCTTTATGTCGCGCGGATCACGAAAAGGGGAAATCGATGAAAAAGATCTGTGCGATCGCGGCGCTGCTTGCAGTAGCGGCCTGCTCAAATCCGGCCCCGGCACCCGAAGCCGATGCCAGCGCGGCACCGGAACAGGCTGTTGCGGCTGCTCCCGAAAACATCGCCGCCGACGGCAAGCCATCGGTCGGAAAGTTCAAGGTCACCACTGCAAAGGGCGAGGTCCTGTTCGACGATGTCAAGGCGGACGGCACTTACGAAACCACCAAGGACGGCAAAGTGGTTGAGACCGGCAAGTGGGAGCAGAAATCGCGCTCGCAATACTGCTACACCAAGGATGCCAAGGACGCGAAGCAGGAGTGCAGCGAAGAGAAGGTCGAGAACGGGGTTTACACCTCGAAGAATGCCAAGGGCGAGACTGCGACGATCGAACGAGTCGAAGGCTAGACGGGCGAAGGCTGGTACCTTCCCTGCGGAGGGGCCAGCCTCGTCAACCCACAACGACAACAATTGGCTCTAGCCGCGTGTCGCAATCCACTGATCGCGCAGCGCGAATTTCTGGATCTTGCCTGAGCCAGTCAGCGGCCAATCGCTGACCGCGATCCAGTGCCGGGGGGTCTTCTGCGCAGCGATATTGGCGCGGCAGTGGGCGATCAGTGTGCCGGGATCGAGGCTCGCGCCTTCGGCAAGGCGCACGAAAGCGGCCACTTCCTCGCCAAACTTCGCGTCTGGAACGCCAACCACGGCCACTTCGGCCACATCGGGGTGCTCAAGCAGCACGTTCTCGATTTCGGCCGGGAACAGGTTCTCGCCGCCGCGGATGATCATTTCCTTGACCCGCCCGGTGATGCGCACGAACCCGCGACTGTCCATCGTGCCAAGATCGCCGGTGTGGAGCCAGCCTTCGGCGTCGATAGTCTTGGCAGTGGCTGCGGGATCGTCGTTGTAGCCCAGCATCAGGCTGTAAGCGCGGGCGCAGATTTCACCCACGGTGCCCACCGGGACCACTTCATTGGTCGCCGGATCGCGGATTGATAGCTCGGTATGCGGCATGACCTGGCCGACGGTATGGCACTGGTCATCAAAGCTGTCTTCGGGCCGGGTTTGGGTGAGCAGCGGCGAAGTCTCGGTCTGGCCGTAAACTGTGTAGAATTTGCAGCCCAGCCGCTCCATCACGCGGCGGACAAGTTCGGGCGGGACCATCGAACCACCCGATCCGGCCATCTTGACGCTGCTGAAGTCGCGCGGCTGGGCGGCATCTGCCTCCAGCATGGCGATCAGCATGGTCGGCACGCCCATCATCCCGATCACGCCTTCACTCTCGATCAGGGCGTTGGACTTCTGCGGATCAAACTGACGCATCAGCAGCATCCGGCAACCGGACTGCACGCCGCCCAGGATCGCCATTCCGCAGCCGCCGGTGTGAAACAGCGGCATGATCACCAGGGTGGTCGATCCTGCCGGCATCCCCATCCGGGCAAAGCCGTGCCGGGCATTGTTGGTAATTCCCAGGTGGTGCAGCACCACGCCTTTGGGAAAGCCGGTGGTGCCGCTGGTGTACTGGATCTGCACTTCATCGTGGGGCAGGACGTGCGGAAGCGGACCAAGCGGCCCGGCTTCGCGGAACAGCGCGGCGTGATCGTCCAGATCGACAACCTCGCGGATCGCCGGGATATCGGCTGTCACTTCGGCCGCGATCCGGGCCATCGGATTGCCGCGATGCTCCTTGATCAGGAGCAGCCCGACCGCGCGGGACTGTTCGAGTACATATTTGAGCTCGCGCGGCTGATAGCCGGGATTAACCGTGACCAGCGTCAGCCCGGCGAGGCCCAGCGCGAACTCGGCGATCACCCATTCGGGCACATTGGGCGCCCAGACCGCGATTCGCTCGCCGGGGCGGTAGCGGGTCAGCAAGGCATGGGCGAGCCGCTCGCTGTCAGCCAGCAATTCGGCGTAAGTCCAGCTGCGGGCCAGCTGGCCGTCACTGTCCACCTCGTGCAGCGCGGGCGCATCGGGTGTTTTTGCAGCCGCTTCGCGCAGCACAGAGCCGACGGTGGTCTCGGCCAGGTCGAGGTCGGCCTGCCCCGGGCAATAGGACTGGGTCAATTCAAGCGTGTACATCGGCACCCCCGCAAGCATAGCGTTCCGTAACGTCAAGCGACCCTATCGGGAGGTGACCCGAAAAGGCGGGCAAATGCAAATGAATTGCAAAACCGGGCTAGAACGCCGGATCGTACCCCGGCGGCAGATCTTCGGCGGCGTCAAGGTGGATGCCGCATTCGGTCTTGTCCCAGCCCTTCCAGCGACCCGAGCGCGGGTCTTCGCCCGGCGCAACCATGCTGGTGCAGGGTGAGCAGCCAATCGAGGGATAGCCTTGTGCCACCAGGGGATGCGCGGGCAGGCCGGTTGCCTCGAAATAGGCGCGGATCTGATCGCTGGTCCAGGTGGCGAGCGGGTTGATCTTGAGGCGCCCGCGCAGGTCGGTCTGGTCCAGCTCGAACGTCGGCAGGCCCGCGCGGGTCTTGCTCTGGAAGCCCTTGCGGCCGGTGAAGCTGGCATCGAAATGGCTCAGCGCAGCGGCGAGCGGCTGGACCTTGCGGATCTCGCAGCAGCCGTCAGGGTCGTAGGACCAGCGCAGGCCGGTGCCATCGCGCGCGGCCAGCGCCTCGGCATTGGGGGTCAGGTTGACCAGGTTGGTCATGCCGAGGCGCCCCATCACTTCGTCGCGGTAGGCCAGCGTTTCGGGGAAATGCTTGCCGGTATCGAGGAACAGCACCGGCACCGAGCGGTCGATCGTGGCGATCAGGTGCAGCAGCACCGCGCTTTCCGCGCCGAAGCTGGAGACCGCGGCGACATCGCCGGCCAGTCCCTCGCGCAAAACGGCGCGAAGCATTGCGATGGTCGGCACATCGGCAAAGCGCATATTGAGCGCCTCGACCTGGGCGGCGGTAAACCGCGGGCCAGTGTCAAGCACGTCGATGCGCCGTGCCGGTTCAGCCATGACGTTTGGCCCAGATCGGCGCGTGGCCATCGGTGGTTGGCTGATAGACTTCGCCGTAGCGGCCAAAGGCATTGTCGGCATCGGCGGGGTCAAGCGGAACGTCGGGCGCAAAGGCATCGAACCCGCAGCGGCGCATGAAGGCGATCTGATCGACCAGCACTTCGCCCACCGCGCGCAGCTCGCCGGTGTAGCCAGCCTCGCGCAGGATCCGCGCCGAGGAATAGCCGCGCCCGTCGCCGAACACCGGGAAGTTGACTTCGACCAGGCGGATCCGTTCCAGGTGCGGGATCAGGTCGCGCGCCTCGTCGCCCGGTTCAAGCCGGACCGCGCTGGCGTTCGATTGCTCGCCAAATGCACCCACCGTGACGCCGGGATCGGCGACCGGTTCGTCATCGCGAAAGCGGTACTGGACTTCAGCCATAGATCGCCTCCTTGAACGCAGGCATGCCCACGCGGCGGTAGGTATCGAGGAAGCGTTCGCCGCCCTCGCGCTGGGCGAGGTAGAACTGGGTGGCCTTTTCGACCGCATCGACGATCCCGTCCTCGTCGAAACCAGGGCCGGTGATCTGGCCCAGCGAGGTATCCGCGCCCTCGCAGCCGCCGAGCAGCAGCTGGTAGTTTTCAGTACCCTTCTTGTCGACGCCAAGGATGCCGATGTGGCCGGCATGGTGGTGCCCGCAGGCATTGATGCAGCCCGAAATCTTGAGCTTGAGCTCACCGATTTCCTGTTGCTTGGCCGCCAGCCGCTGGCCGATCTTCTGCGCGACGGGAATCGAACGGGCATTGGCCAGGCTGCAATAGTCGAGCCCCGGGCAAGCGATGATATCGCCGACCAGGTCGAGGTTGGGGGTGCCGAGACCCGCCGCATCGAGCTGCTGCCACAGCGCATAGAGCTGGTCCTTGCGGACATGCGGCAGGACGATGTTCTGGGCGTGGGTCACGCGGCATTCGTCGAACGAATAGTCACGCGCCAGGTCGGCCATCAGCCGGATCTGCTCGCCGCTGGCATCGCCGGGGATGCCGCCGATCGGCTTGAGGCTGATCGTCGCGGCGATATAGCCGCTCTGCTTGTGGGCCAGGCAGTTGTTATCGACCCACAAAGCGAAGTCGGGATCGCTGCGGTCAATCTCGAAAATAGGGACTGTCCCTATTTTTTCGAAGGGCGGATCGGCGAATTGCGCCTTGATCCGCTCCAGCTCGGCCAGCGGGGGTTCGATGTTCTGGCCGAGAAGGTGTTGAAATTCGGCTTCGACCTGGCGGGTGTATTCGTCCTTGCCCAGTTCGTGGACCAGGATCTTGATCCGCGCCTTGTACTTGTTGTCGCGGCGGCCGTGGCGGTTGTAAACGCGCAGGCAGGCCTCCGAATAAGTGATCATCTGGTCGAGCGGCACGAACGCATTGATGCACGGCGCGATCATCGGCGTGCGGCCCATGCCCCCGCCAACATAGAACGCCGCGCCCAGCTCGCCCTCGTCGTTGCGAACAATCTGGATGCCGATATCGTGCAGCTTCATCGCCGCGCGGTCAGTATCGCTGGCGATCACTGCCATCTTGAATTTGCGCGGCAGGAAGCTGAATTCGGGGTGGAAGGTGCTCCACTGGCGGATCAGCTCGGCATAGGGGCGCGGATCGACCACTTCGTCGGCGGCGGCCCCGGCGTACTGGTCGCTGGTGGTGTTGCGGATGCAGTTGCCGCTGGTCTGGATCGCATGCATCTCGACCGAGGCGAGATCGGCCAGGATATCGGGCGCGTCTTCCAGCTTGATCCAGTTGTACTGGATGTTCTGCCGCGTGGTGAAATGGCCATAGCCGCGGTCATACTTGTCGGCGATGTCGCCCAGCATCCGCATCTGCGCGCTCGACAGCGTGCCATAGGGCACCGCGACGCGCAGCATGTAGGCGTGAAGCTGAAGGTACAGGCCGTTCATCAGCCGCAGCGGCTTGAACTGGTCCTCGGTGATATGGCCTTCAAGGCGGCGGCGGACCTGGTCGCGGAATTCCTCGACCCGGGCATCGACCATCGCCTGGTCGTAAGTGTCGTACTTGTACATTCAAACCAACTCCGTTGGTGCTAATCCCAAACCCGTTCGTCCCGAGCGAAGTCGAGGGACAGCCATAAGACCCCAGTCCCCGTTCGCATCGAGCGAAGTCGAGATGCCGCGCGCAGTGTCTCGACTTCGCTCGACAC
>JAGXTB010000077.1 GCA_018334165.1 Sphingomonadales bacterium
AAACCGGGCAAGCCGATCATGGTTGCGACCCGTGCGCACCAGGTGGTGGTCGGGCTGCCGGGCAATCCGGTCTCGAGCCATGTTACGGCCTATCTGTTTGTGCTGCCCTTGCTGCGCGCGCTGCTGGGCGCGGCGGAGTGTCTGCCCTCGCCCATCGCCGGGATTGCCGCCGAAGACCTGCCTGCAGGCGGGCCGCGACAGGAATTTCTGCGCGGCTTCTTTGACGGCCAGGCGGCGACCGCGCGGCTCAACCAGGACAGCGGTGCTCTGGGTTCATTGGCCCGCGCCAATGCGCTGATCGACCGCCCGGTGGATGCCCCGGCGGTGGTGGCTGGCGGGCCGATTTCGCTCTATCTGCTCGAAAATGGCGGTATTGCTTGACGGGGGCGAATCTGTTGCTTAATTGTTCCGCATTCGTTCACTGAACGGCGCAGGAACATTCCCGTTCCCGGCCGTCTCATCGGGAGTGACTTTGGCATGCTGACCCGCAAGCAGCACGAGCTGATCCGCTATATCCAGGCCAAGCTGGAGGAAACCGGGGTTAGCCCTTCGTTTGAAGAAATGAAGGAGGCGCTCGATCTCAAGTCGAAGTCGGGCGTGCACCGGCTGATCTCGGCGCTGGAAGAACGCGGGTTCATTCGCCGCCTGCCCAACCGGGCGCGGGCATTGGAAGTGCTCAAGCAGCCCGAGGACGTGACGAGCAAGGCCCCGACCCGCGCCGACAATGTCGTGGCGCTGAAGCGGCCCGAACCAGCCCGCCCCGCCCCGGCCAATGATGTGATCGAGATTCCGCTCCACGGGCGGATCGCTGCTGGTGTTCCGATCGAGGCGATGGAAACCGCTTCGATGCTGCCGGTCCCCGCCGCACTGCTTGGTTCGGGCGAACACTACGCACTCGAAGTCTCGGGCGATTCGATGATCGAGGCCGGGATCCTCGACGGCGACTACGCGCTGATCCGCCGCACCGATACCGCGCGCGACGGCGAAATCGTCGTCGCGCTGGTCCGTGGTGAGGAAGCGACGCTCAAGTACCTGCGCCGCGAGAACGGCCGGGTCCGGCTCGATCCCGCCAACGCCGCTTACGAACCGCAGGTCTATGATCCGCGCGAAGTGGTGGTCCAGGGCAAGCTGACCGGCCTGCTGCGGCGCTATCACTGAGGCGCAATGGCCGGGCGGCGCTCGGCCATCGCGGCATCGGCTTCACCGCTGGCGGTTGGCTGGGGATCGGGACGGCGAAACGGTTCGGCCGGGCGCCACCAACCGTGTTGGCCTTCACTCTGGGCGACCGAGAGGACCTCGCCCTCATCCAGCTTGACCGTCAACCCGCCGCTCTGGCCCAGCATGCGGCGATCGGCCTTGAACCAGCGCGGTCGGCACGAGAACGGCAAGTAACGTGCTGCGATCACGATGTCGGCCCGCTCGCAAGCTGCTGCCAGTGCCCGTTCGTCAGCGAACTCGGTGCCGCGCGCCATCAGCACTTGCCATGATCGCTCCCCGCGCTTGAGCTCGATCGCGCAGTACCCCTCGCTGCACCGCGCGCCTGGCCAGTCGTCGAGCATCCGCGTTTCGCCATTCATGCCCGCAGTCTCCAGCAGGTTGTCGCGGGTGTAATCGCTGCGGCTCTGGCGCAGCACCAGCAGCTCCTCCCCCGCCTCGCCGGTGATCCCGACGTGGCGGCCATCGCCCGAGATCAGCAGGTCCGGTGCCTCGACCTGATGCAACAGACTCAGGCCAATCAAACCGGGCACCAGCCCCAGCAATCGCACGCGCCCTTTCCATAGCGCCAGCCACAGCCCCCCCAGCACGAACAGCATGAAGGCACCCCGCCCCATCGACGGCATCATCGACACTGCTCCGGGCATGCTGGCCGTCCAGTGCGCCAGGCCCAGGAGCAGCTCCAGACTCTTGCCCGCCAGCCACCAGAACGGTGCCCCGGCCCCCACCGAATCGAACAGCAAGGCCAGCGCAATCAGCGGCATCGAGGCCAAGGTCGTCAGCGGGATCGCAATGACATTGGCCAGCGCGCCGTAAACCCCGGCGCGGTGGAAATGGAACAGCCCGATCGGCATCAAAGCCAGCTCGATCACCACCCCGGTCAGCAGCAGCGATCCCAAAGTGCGCAGCGCTCTTGCCCACCACGGCTCCTCGCGCGGGGTCAGGAACGCCTTGAGCGGATCTGCCCCGTGCAGCGCGACGATCGCGATCACAGCGGCGAAGCTCATCTGGAAACTGGGGCCGACCAGCGCTTCGGGCCAGAGCACCAGCACCACAGCCGCCCCCACCGCGACCAGTCGCATCGACAGCGGCTCGCGGCCCAGCACCAGCGCCAGCATCACCAGCACCGCGCCAATGCAGCTACGGATGGTCGGTACTTCAGCCCCGGTCAGCAGGGTATAGCCGATCCCCGCCCCCGCCCCGGCCGCCGCCGCCAGGATCGGCAGCCGCACCCGCAGTGCCAGCCAGGGCAGCAAGGCAAACAGCCGCAGCGCCAGGAAGTATGTGGCCGCGATCATCGCGCTGACATGCAGTCCGCTGATCGAGAGCAAGTGGGTCAGCCCGGCATCGCGCATCGCATCCTCGTCGGCCGCGGCAATCGCCCCGCGATCCCCGCTGGCAAAGGCTGCGGCAATCGCACCGGGTGATCCTGCAAGGTTCTCGCGCACGTGCTGCGACAGACTGCGCTGCAACTTGAGCAATCGTCCGTCGCCGCTTCCCGGCGCGATCAGCTTGGGACTGCCGAGAATACTTCCGGTCGCCGCGATCCCCGTGAACCACGCGGCTCGAGCAAAGTTGTAGCCGCCCGGCAGCATCGGCGGCGCCGGCGGGACCAGCCTCGCCTTGAACCGCACGGTGGCCCCTTCGGCCAGCTCGGGCCGGTCGAGCTCCTGCGCGAGGTTGAGCCGCACCACAATCGCGCGGCCCGTCCCCGGTTCTCTGGTGGCCAGCCGCAGCCGCACCCGTTCCTCGCCAGGCTGCTCCTTGCGTTCGAGCACTTTGCCATCGAACCATCCGACCAATGGCCGCTCGATCGGCTTGGCCCCGACCAGTTCCGACTTGCCCCAAACCAGCAGCAGGCCAGCGACCAGAGCCAGCGGGAAGAGGATTCCGGCCTGGCGCAGATAGGGATGCCGCCCCAGCGCCGGAACCAGACCCGCCGCTGCCAGGGCCAGCGCAAGCAGGAACGCAATCGCTCCCAGCCACTGCAAGGGATTGGCCAGCGCGAACCACAATGCGATCCCGCTGGCCAGGCCAACCACCAGCCAGGGACCGCGCTCGAACCGCGACGCGGCAAGGAATTTCTCAGCCCGGTCAAGACCGCTGGACAAGTTCAAGAGCTTGCGCCAAAGGCCATGCTGCAATGCAGCGTCAACCGGTCGCTCCTCCTCCCTCAAGGGCACCAGGGGCGTTGCATCGCTGGTCATGATCGAAAGGTGGTTTGATCGCGGCGATGTTGGCAACCGCAAGCGAATACCAGGTAGCTGAAACCAGCCTGGGATGCGCTCTTGCAGGGCCTTCTGCTCCGCCGATTGCGCTGCCAATTCGCTCCGGACTCGACGCATAAACGACTGGACAGGAAGCGTTCTCAAGGCCAGTCTGGAAAGCAGACTGGAAGCGTGCGGATGGGGCCGCACCGGGACGGCGAGAGCCCCTAGGCTCGCGCTAACCGGATCGAACGCTTTCCATGCCAGGTTTGAATTGCGGCCTCGCCACCGGCGCGGCGCGTCCAGGTAGGGCCAGGCCCGACCGGCGCGGCCATGCGGCAGGGCCCGGACAGTGCAAGGAGTGTAAGTGGTGGGCAATCAGGCAAAACTCGTCACCGGTGGCGGCGAATACGAATTTCCGGTGGTGTCGGGCTCGGTCGGCCCGGATGTCATCGATATCCGCAAGCTCTATGCCCAGACCGGCCAGTTCACTTTCGACCCCGGCTTCACCAGCACTGCCTCGTGCGAAAGCGCGCTGACCTATATCGATGGCGATGAGGGCGTGCTGCTGCACCGCGGCTATCCGATCGGCCAGCTGGCCGAACATTCCAGCTTCATGGAAGTCAGTTACCTGCTGCTCAACGGCGAGCTGCCGAGCAAGGCCGAGCTGGCCGCGTTCGAAACCACGATCAGCCGCCACACCATGCTGCACGAGCAACTGGCGACCTTCTATCGCGGGTTCCGCCGTGATGCGCACCCGATGGCGGTGATGTGCGGCGTGGTCGGCGCGCTCTCGGCCTTCTATCATGACAGCACCGACATTGCCGATCCCGAGCACCGCAAGATCAGCAGCCACCGCCTGATCGCCAAGATGCCGACGATCGCGGCGATGGCCTACAAGTATTCGGTCGGTCAGCCCTTCATTTATCCGGACAACAAGCTGTCCTACACCGGCAACTTCCTGCGCATGACATTTGGTGTTCCGGCTGAGGAATACGAAGTGGTGCCGGCGGTTGAAAAGGCGATGGACCGGATCTTCATCCTCCATGCTGATCACGAACAGAACGCCTCGACCAGCACCGTGCGCCTCGCCGGTTCGTCGGGCGCCAATCCGTTCGCCTGCATCGCGGCGGGCATTGCCTGCCTGTGGGGCCCGGCGCATGGCGGGGCCAACGAAGCCGCGCTCAACATGCTGCACGAGATTGGCACGCCTGACCGCATTCCGCACTATATCGAACGCGCCAAGGACAAGAACGATCCGTTCCGCCTGATGGGCTTCGGCCACCGCGTCTACAAGAACTACGATCCGCGCGCGACAGTGATGCAGCAGACCGTGCGCGAGGTGTTTGAAGCTCTGAAAGTCACCGATCCTGTGTTCGAAGTGGCACTGCGGCTTGAGGAAATGGCGCTCAACGATCCCTATTTCATCGAGAAGAAGCTGTTCCCCAACGTCGATTTCTACTCGGGCGTGATCCTCTCGGCGATCGGTTTCCCGACCACGATGTTCACTGTGCTGTTCGCGCTCGCGCGCACAGTCGGCTGGGTGGCGCAGTGGAACGAGATGATTTCGGACCCCAACCAGAAGATCGGGCGTCCGCGCCAGCTCTATACCGGCCCGGTCCAGCGCGACTACGTGCCGCTCAGCCAGCGCTGAGCTTAATCGCTGTTCGTTGAAGTCGTCGGCGACTGCGCCAGCAGGTCGGCCGGGACATCGAGGATGAACCGGGCACCCTGCCCCGGCGCGCTGTCGATCGTCAGATCGCCGCCCATCGCCCGGGCGAGCCGGCGCGAGATGTAGAGCCCCAGTCCCGAACCACCGTCTTCGCCGCTGCGCCCCAGGCGTTCAAACTTTTCGAAAACCTTGGACTGCTGCTCGTCGCTGAGGCCCGGCCCCTGATCGGCAACGATCAGCCGCGCGCGGGCGCCGGCATCTTCCAGCCTGATCCAGACCTGCGAATTGTCAGGCGCATAGCGGATCGCATTGCCGACCAGGTTGAGCAAGATCTGTAGGACCCGCCGAAATTCAGCGATTGCGGGCAAGGTCTCGCCGTGCTTGGGCGGATCAATTGAAATCCCACGTTCCTGCGCGCGGACCGCCAGGATCCCGGCAGCGCGGCGGGCGACATCGGCCAAGTCGATCCGGTCGGGCGCGGTGTTGAAATCCTCGGATTCGACAACTTCAAGATCGGCCAGGTCCTCGACCAGAGCCAGCAAGTGCTGCCCGGCTGCGGCGATATCGGCGGCGTATTGGCTGTATTCTTCGGCGAGCGGCCCGGCCATGCGGGTGCGGATCGTCTCGGCATTGGCGATGATCCGGGCGATCGGCTGGCGCAGCACCGGCGCAATATCGCGCCCGACCAGTCCCGGCCCGTTCTGCGGCAGGACAACTTCGTGGCTGTACGCTTGTTCCGGTTCGGGCAGCGGCGCATCGGCGCACAGACACAGCTCGAAGCCCGAGGGGGCGGATCCCGGCACCTCCTGCGGCAGCAGCGAAGCCCGCCAGTTACGCGTCGATCCAGCAATCTTGACGATTGCCCCGTCAAGCAAGCGCCAATGCATCGGCTGTTCGTGCGTGCCGCCCTCGATCTCGACGAAATCGGTCCAGGGCCGCCCCAGGCCAAGCGCCATCACCTTGCCCAGATCGGTCAGATCGGCGGCCTGCGTATCGACGCTGAGCACGTTCTGCTGCGGATCGAGCCGCGCGGTCAGTTCGGCCACACTGCGGTCGATCGCGGCGCGGTTGGCGGCGATTGCGGCCGGATCTTCGGGTGGCAAGGAACCAACCTGCCAGCTGCATACCCGCAGCGCGCAGCTCTCATCGCCCAGCGGCTCGACCTCGATCCAAGCGGCAATCGCATCGCGGCCA
The DNA here is from genome assembly GCA_018334165.1 of Sphingomonadales bacterium. Classification (GTDB taxonomy): domain Bacteria; phylum Pseudomonadota; class Alphaproteobacteria; order Sphingomonadales; family Sphingomonadaceae; genus Novosphingobium. The sequence goes on from JAGXTB010000077.1 coordinate 6,289, forward strand.
TCGTTGGCATGGATCAGGCGCGCCAGCTTGAGCTTGAACTCCTGCGCCTTGGCCACCAGCTCGCGCAGGGCCGGAATAGCGATAGCGCCGGGAATTTCCCCGCCGCAAACCAGTTGCAGGCCGGCCAGCGGCTCTTCGGCGCTGACCAGCAGGCCGGACGCGTCGCAGCGCCCTTGGGCAAGGAACTGGCGGGTTTCGCTCATTGCGCGTCAGACGCCCGGATAGGCTGCCGAGCGCGACAGCAAGGCCGCCGCATGGTCGGAGCCAAGCTGTTCGAAACCGGGGGGCAGCGCCACCTGGGGGTGAAGCGAGACGAATTGCTCTTCGATCGATTGCGGCCTCAGGCCAGCAGCACGCAGCGCCAGCGCCAGACGGGCCAGTTGCCCCTCGTTGGTCGCCAGCACCGCCATGTCGCGGTCCTGCCCGGATCCGAGTGCGAGCGCGCTGATGAACATCGCGGTCCCGGCATGGGTGATCGAAAGCGCCGCAGTGGCACCCCCGCCCATCGCGGTGATCAGGCGCGCAATCTGACCAAGCCGCGAACGGCCCTCGTCATAACTTGCCCGGATCGCCAGTTCGGCTGCGGCTGCTGCCTCTTCGTCGTTCCCGGCGTGGCCGCGCATGGCGAGAACCCCGGCGTGGACCAGATCGCCGGGAAGCTCGTTCAGCGGCAGCTGCATCCGGCGCTGGTTCTGGGCAAAGCGCGCTTGCGAAGCCAGCAGCGCCATCGCGCCTGAGGCCACGTTCGAATCAGAGGAAGCGATCAGCGCCTGGAGCAGCGGAGAAAGCACCGGGTCCAGCGCCAGGCGGGCCTGGAGCCGCTCGGTCAACTGCCATTCCAGCGCCAGAGCATGAACATGGCTCAAAAAGCCCGCATGGCCGACCAGACCATCGACCAGCCCGGCGATGTGCGCGGGCAGGTGATCGCGTTCCTCGCCGGTGCCGCCACCGATTGCCAGCTGATCGAGCAGCTGGCGGGCAACGTCGCTCATCATCCCCCGGACCCGGGCGATGATCTCGTCGCCGAACACCGAATGCTCGTCGTTAGCCAGCAAGTGGCGCAAAATCGGCGAAATAGTGCCGATCAGCGCGTCGCCGTGCGCCAATTCATCGCGCAGCACCGCTCCCACTGCTTCCACGGAGATCGCCTGGGCAGAATATTCAGTCATGCCCTGTGCCATAGCCTTGCTTGGTTAAGGTCGCGTTAGCCGATTTTTGGCCCGGACCAGCACTAGCGCTGCAACCGCAGCCAGGCTGGCGCCGATATGCGCGGCCTGGCCGGCCACTCCGCCCAAGGTAGCCCCCATCAGCGCCAGCGCCGCCAGTCCCCGATCGCTCAGCCATCCGCTCCACCGGCCGGTCGGCAAGGCCGACAGAACCCGCAGCAACGCAATCAGCATGAACGGGGGAAACAGGCCGTCGAGGAATGTGTGCCCGCCGCCACCCAGCGTGGCCCAGGCCAGCAGCACGATCAGTGCTCCGTCGATCGTCCAGGTATAGAGGCCAAGCGCGTCAATGCGCTTGCGCGTGGCGGCTTCATCGCGCTCGATCCGCACCAGCAGCGAAGCCATTTCGCGCAGCAGCCAGCCCAGCGCGCAAAGCCCCAGCCCCGCAGCGACGAAGCCGAACCAGCCCGCACCCAGCGCCAGCAGCAAGCTGGCCAGCGCGGCGATCAGCATGACATTGCCGCCAGTACCGGCATGCAGCATCGCCGGTCCAAACCCGCGCACTCCGAGCAAGGCCAAGGCGCGCGTGGGACCCAAGGGATCGGCATCGCGGGTCCGCTGGCGGATCCACAGCGGCTCGATCGCGTGAGCTTCGGCATCGCTGCGCACCAGGGTCCAGAACAGGCCGTCTTGCCCCGCCGCCGGAATGGCGCGCTGGCGCACGCCGGCCTGGAGCGCGATCCGCTGGAGCGTGGATACAGCATCGCAATCGGCCGGAAGATCGCCCAGTCGCTCGGCCAGGCGGCCCGGCAGGCGCATCGCCCCGGCAGCGGCATGGTTGAGGTCAATCCGTTCGAACCCGGCGGCCAGCCCCTGCTCGATCGGTTGGACCAGTACCGATTGGCCATCGGACAGCAGGTCACAAGCCTCGGCCGTCGAAGCAAACAGGCCGTCGGCGAGCACGATCAATTCATCGGTCGCGGTGACCAGTCCGACCAGCGGCCGCGCGCCGGGAATGACGTGAAAATGCGCGCCCGCGCGTTCGGCCAGGTGTTGCAGCTCGACAATCGGGTTGGTCAGCGCCGGGGCTATGCAGACGATCCGTTCGCATTGCAGCGCCAGCGCCAGTGCCAGTTGCTGGCGCGCAACGGTCAGACCGCCGATGCGCAGGAATGCACGCGCGCCAAGGCCGCTTTCGGCGGCCGGTTCAAGCATGGATAATACAGCGACCCGCAGCGTTCTTCTCCGCGCATTCGGGATGGGATCGCAGCTTTTAGGTCGGCTTGCCAGCACTGCCAAGCGGCCAGGCGGGCAAGCCCCCTGTTATCGTCTCAAACGGCTGAAAAATCGGCCAGAAAAGCCTGCATCTGGCGCAGGACGCGCGGATCGCCGGGGGCACCTTCCAGCGCCTCTTCGGCCAGCTCGATCAATGCTTCGGCATGGAAACTGGCGGCAATGCCCTTGAGCCGTAGCGCCGCCATCTGCCAGTTGGCATCGCAGCGCGAACGCGCCAGCAGGTCGAGCTGCCGCGCCACGCTTTCGCTAAAGGCTTGACGCAGCTCGAGAAACAGCACGCCATCATCGCCCGCCGCAGCGGCCAAGGTGGCATCAAGGGCTCCTGCTTCGTAGGCCATCTCACCTCAATGACATCAACAGGTTAAACCAGGGTTTATCCACAGGCCAAACATGGTAAACAGCCCGCCATGACCAGGGGAACCCGCATCGCCGCCGTTGACGAAGATATGCCGCAAGGTGTTGAAATTGCGTCACCAATCGAACCCATCGACGCTGTGGAAGCAGAAACGGCCAGCGAAGACTGGTGGGAAGAACCTGCCCCCAAGGCGCGTCGCCCGTGGCTGGCAATCATCGCCGGAACCCTATCAGTGCTTGCGATTGCGGGCTGGACCGCGCTGTTCGTCATGGCCAACCTGGCCGAAATGCAAGGCGGCGGCAGCTTGACGCAATGGACCGACTGGATCCGTGACTGGTCGGTGCCGGTGCTGCTGGTGGCGGTCGCCTGGCTGCTGGCGATGCGCAACAGCCGCCGCGAAGCGCAGCGTTTTGGCGAGACCGCCCGGCTGCTGGGCGACGAATCCGCGCGGCTTGAAGAGCGTTTGACCACGGTCAATCGCGAACTCAGCCTCGCCCGTGAATTCATCGCCGCGCAGACCCGCGATATCGACTCGCTGGGCCGGGTCGCGACCGAACGGCTTTCGGTTCATGCCGACAAGCTGGCCGGGCTGATCCAGGACAATGGCTCGCGGATCGACGCGATCGGCGATGTCAGCTCGGCCGCGCTGGAAAACATGGAGAAGCTGCGCGGACAGCTGCCGGTGATCGCCAGCTCGGCCAAGGACGTGACCAACAATATCGCCACCGCTGGACGCACGGCCCACGCCCAGGTTGAAGACATGGTTGCGGGCTTCAACAAGCTCAACCAGTTCGGCCAGGCCAGCGAACGCCAGGTTGTGAGCCTGCGCAGCCTGGTCGATGAAACCATCGGCGAATTCACCAAGCAGGCCGAAAAGCTTCAGGAAATTGCCGAATCCCGCTTTGCCGCATTGGGTGAGCGCAGCGCCGAATTCCGGACCGAACTCGACAATCACGAAGTCGAAGCCCTCGCCGCGATCCGCACTCGCGCTTCTGCCTTGTCCGAAGAGCTGGAGACTGCGCGCGGTGTGCTTGACGCGCAAGAAGCCGAAAGCCTGACCTCGCTGCGCGCCCGCCTTGGCGCGGTCCGTGATGAAAGCGCCGCGCTGGTCCGCTCGCTACGCGAGGGCGAAAGCGGCGCGCTGGAAGCCTGGAAGGCAGCAATCACCGGCCTTGAAAGCGATCTGCGCCGCGCCATCGAGGAAGTGGCAGAGATTGACCGCAAGGCGATGGAATCGGCCCGTGGCCGGCTCACCGAACTGTCCGACGAAGCTGGCGCCATCGATGCCCGCCTGGTTGAGCGTGACAAGCTGTTCACCGCCCAGCTCGAAAAGCGCCTGGCCGATTTCGATGCGCGCCATGCCAGCTTTGTGGCCCAGCTTACCGAGCAGATGGCCTCGCTTGACGAAGTCGCGGCGCGCCACCGCGAAGTGCAGGATGCCCATGCCGCGGCAATCTCGGAACGCAGCGAGCACGTTGGCGCAAGGCTGGCGGAACTTGTGACAACGATGGAAGGCATCGCCGGGCAAAGCGACCAGGTCGAAGGCCGGATGGCGCTGGGCCTCGACAACCTCTCCGGCAAATTGGCTGCAAGCAGAGCGGCGCTGGCCGGTACCGACACCGCCGTCGCCGTGCTGACCGACAACAGCGTGCGCCTGCTTGAGCTGATCCAGGCTAGCGTCCAGCACGCCACCGAGAACCTGCCGCGAGCGATGAGCACCAGCGAAGCCAAGCTGAGCGAGATTGAGCAACGCGTTTCGACTTTGCACGGCCTGGCCGGGGAAGCCGCCGCCAAAGGACAGTTGCTGGCCGGACATGCTGAGGCCGCAAGCGGCGGCTTTGCAACAACGCTTGAAACCGTGGCTTCGCTCCATGCCCAGATCAACGCCGAAGGCGCGCGCCAGACCGCGACGCTGGAGGCGCTGCAAAGCGCACTGGACAAGGTCCGCAGTGAAAGCCTGGCCCTGGCTGAGCAGGCCCAAGGCGAACTGGGCAAGGCCATTGCCGAACTCAACCAGTCAGCGCGCGATGCGGTGGCCGGGATCGAAACGATGAGCGCCGCCTCGATCGGATCGCTCGCCAGTCGGATCGGCCAGGAAAGCGCCAGCGCCGTCGAAGCGGCCATCCGCGAACGCACCGCCGAAGTCGCCGGGCAGCTTGAACAGGCAACTGCCAAGGCGGCCGGGGCAAGCCGTGAGGCGGCCGTGGCGCTGCGCGATCAGCTAGCCAAAGTCAACGAATTGACCGGCGCACTGGAACAACGCGTTGCCCACGCTCGCAACCGGGCCGAAGAGCAAGTCGACAACGACTTCGCACGCCGCGTTGCGCTGATCACAGAGGGACTCAATTCGAACGCAATCGATATTGCCCGCGCGCTCGATACCGAAGTTACCGATACGGCCTGGGCTGCGTATCTCAAGGGCGACCGCGGGATCTTCACTCGCCGCGCGGTCAAGCTGCTCGATACGCCCGAAGCCCGCGCAGTAGCCCAGCTCTATGAGAGCGACCGCGAGTTCCGCGATCACGTCAGCCGCTACATCCACGATTTCGAAGCGATGTTGCGCCAGCTGCTGTCAACACGCGATGGTCACGCACTGGGGGTTACGCTGCTGTCCTCGGACATGGGCAAGCTCTATGTCGCGCTGGCCCAGGCCATAGAACGGCTGCGGAATTAGGAAGCAAGGCTCCCTTTCCCCGTTCGTCCCGAGCGAAGTCGAGGGACAGCCCCATACGCGACCCCTCGACTTCGCTCGGGGCGAACGGACTTGGTTTGCCCTGAATTCGCCTAGTCGAAGTCAGCTCAAAAGTAGTTGGTGATGTCGATATCGTCGACGCCGATCCAGCCGTTGACGTAGTTCAGGTAGTAAAGCCCGAACAGCACCACCGACAGCACGGTCGCGCGCTTGGCCACGCGTTTGGCGCTGAAGTTTACCGGCGCACTGCTGACCTGGCCGGGGATCATTTCGGCCTGGTCATCATCGTGGCTGCGGATGCCGAAGGGCATCACCAGGAAGGCGCTCATGATCCAGAACAGGAAATAGATCGCCAGGATCGACGTGAGCTTCATTTCAGTGATCCGCCAGAATGACCCGCACTTGCGGCTTTTTGCCCGACCAGCGCGAGGCGGCGCGGCGCGCGGCTAACCGGGCGGCTTCGACCACCACTTCGCGGTCGTGTCGCTGCCCGCCCTTCAGCTTGGCCAGCGCGACTTTCACGTCCTGCTGCGCTTCCTCAACGAAGTCATCATAGTCTTCATCGAGTGGCAGTCCGATAGCTTCAACATGGACACGGCCCTTGCCATCAAGCACCACGATCGCCAGCCCATTCTGGGCCAGACGGCGGCGCATCACCATCGCCTCGCCATCGGCCGGGCTGATGATATCGCCGTCAAGGATCAGGCGGCCTGCGCGGACTTCGTCGAACTTGCCGGGCTTCCCGGGGGCGAGGCGGACCAGATCGCCGTTCTCCTGGACCACAATCTGCTTGATCCCGCAGCTTTTGCCGAGCCGCCCCTGCTCTTTCATGTGCCGCACTTCGCCGTGGACCGGCACCAGTATCTGCGGGCGGATCCAGCTGTAGAGCGCCTCCAGCTCAGGTCGCCCGGGGTGACCGGAGACGTGGATTTCGCTCTGGCGATCCGTCACCATCACAACGTCGCGCGCAGCGAGGCGGTTCTGGATGCGTCCGATTGCCAGCTCGTTGCCGGGGATCTGGCGGCTGGAGAACAGCACTACGTCGCCCGCTTCCAGGGCGATCGGGTGGCTATCCTCGGCGATCCGGGCCAGCGCGGCGCGGGCCTCGCCCTGCCCTCCGGTCGCAAGGATCAGCACTTCGCCGCGCGGCAAGGACATGGCCGTATCGAAATCAACCCGCTCGGGCAGATCGAGCAGATAGCCGCAGGCTTGCCCGGTGCGGATGATCCGGTCGAGCGAGCGCCCGGCCACACACAGCTTGCGGTTGGTCGCTTTGGCCACCTCGCCCAGCGTCTGCAGCCGGGCGACGTTGGAGGCGAAAGTGGTGACCACCACCCGCTTGCCGTGATGACGCTTGACTTCATCCAGCAGAGCCGCACGCACCGCGCCTTCAGAGCCAGAGGCCTTGGGATTGAACACATTGGTCGAATCGCAGACCAAGGCCAGCACGCCCGCGTCGCCAATCGCGGTCAGTTCCTGCTGGGTGGCCGGGGTACCGATCAGCGGCTCGTCATCGAGCTTCCAGTCACCAGTGTGGAAGATATTCCCATACGGCGTATCGATCAGCAGCGCGTTGCCCTCGGCAATCGAGTGCGCCAGCGGGACATAGCGGATGCCGAACGGGCCCAATTCGAACCGGTCGAGGTGATCGATCACGTTGAGCGTGATCTCCTTGGCGTTCCCGGCTTCCTCCAGCTTCTCGTTGACCAGCTTGGCAGTGAACGGCGTGGCATAGAGCGGCACGCCCAGTTCCTGTGCGAAATAGGGCACCGCGCCGATGTGATCCTCGTGCGCGTGAGTAAGCACGATCCCGATCAGGTCCTTGCGGCGTTCCTCGATGAAATCGAGGTCGGCGAAGACCAGTTCGGTGCCGGGGTATTCGTTGGCGCCGAAGGTCATCCCCAGATCGACCATCAGCCACTTGCCCTCGCAGCCATAGAGATTGACGTTCATGCCAATCTCGCCCGAGCCGCCGAGCGCGCAGAACAGCAGTTCCTTGCCTGGCTTCACGATGCTCCGTCCCGATTGGCGTATAACAAGGCAATTCCTCTCAAGGTCAGGTCAGGTTCGACCCTGTCAAACAAATCGGCGTGGGACTGGAACAGCGGGGCGAGCCCGCCAGTGGCGATGACTTTGACCGGGCGGCCGATCTCGGCCTTCATCCGCGCGATCATGCCTTCGATCATGCTGACATAGCCCCAGTAGATCCCGATCTGCATCTGCCCCACGGTGTCGCGGCCGATCACGCTTTGCCCCGGTGGCGGTTCAATCGCGATCCGCGGCAGCATCGCGGCGGCGTTGTAAAGCGCATCGAGCGAAAGCGCGACGCCGGTGGCGATGCTGCCGCCCATATAGGCCCCGTCGGCGCCGATGTGATCGAAAGTGGTGGCGGTGCCAAAGCTGATGACGATCTTGTCGCCGGCCTCCAGCGCCTGCGCGGCAATGGCGTTGACGGCGCGGTCGGCCCCCAGCGCCTTGGGCTCATCGACCTTCAGCGCGATGCCCCATTCGACCGGCGCGCGTCCGCCAATCAGGGCCTCGATCCCGAAATACTTCTGCGCGAGTTCCTGCAGGTTGTGCAACGCGCGCGGGACGACCGAGGCGATCACTACCGCACTGACATCGGCGCGTGCAAAGCCCTCCATTCGCAGCAGCTGATCGAGCCAGACCGCGTATTCGTCGGCCGTGCGTTTGACGTCTGTGGCAAGCCGCCAGCGTTGCACGATCGCGCCGTCATTGCCGACCAGCGCGAACTTCACATTGGTATTGCCGTTGTCGATCGCCAGCAACATGGCGGTCTCCTTATGCCAGGCGGACTTCGCCCGCGTGAATTGTGCGCGTGGTGCCGTCTGCGAGCCGCAGTTGCAAGGCTCCATCGCTGGCGAGCCCTGCAAATGTGCCCTGAAGCGGCGTTTCGCCGGGTTCACCCACCGCCAGCGAAGTCCCAAGCGGGTGCGCGGCGGCCTGCCAGCGGCGGATCAGCGGCTCAAGCCCATAGCTGCGCCAGCGTTCCAGCTCGGCGTCAAAATGCCGGGCCAGGCTGGCGGCGAACAGATCGCGGTCGGGCGCGGGGCCGAATGCCGAGAGGGCTATCGTCTCCCGCCCTTCTACGGCCGGTGCTTGGCCGAGGTTGACTCCGATGCCGACAATCACCGCCTTGCCTGCGCGTTCGAGCAGGATGCCGGAAAGCTTGGCCGCGCCGATCAGCAGGTCATTGGGCCACTTGAGCTGGGCCTGATTGGGCGGCGGGATCAGCGGTGCGACGGCTTCCAGCAAGGCCAGCCCGGTGACCAGCGCCAGCGTTCCCAGCGGCGGGTCGCCCTGCCCCGGCCAGACCACGGTGGAACCCATGAAATTGCCCGCGCCGTCGAACCAGGCGCGGCCTTGCCGGCCGCGGCCTGCGTTCTGCCGGTCGGCGATCAGCCATTCACCATCGGCCACGCGCTCGTGCGCAGCGATCCGCGCCGCGAGGTCGGCGTTGGTCGAACCGGTTTCTGGAACAGTGCGGATCAAGCCGCGACGAACAGCACGCCTGCCGACACTGTCGCCAGCGCGATCAGGCACTTGGTGATCAGATAGCCCAGCGGCGAGATGAACAGCGCGCAAATGGCCAGCAGCCATTCGTGGACCATGTCGCTCTTGCCGGTGACCTTGCCCGCGGGCTCGTCAAAATACATGATCTTGACGACCTTGAGGTAGTAGAAGGCCCCGATCACGCTGGCGGCGATACCAAGCGCGGCGAGCGGGACCATCCCGGCCTCGACCACCGCCTGGAACACCACCAGCTTGCCCCAGAATCCCAGCAGCGGCGGGATCCCCGCCAGGCTGAACATCACCGTCGCAAGCCCCAGCGCCAGCAGCGGGCGGGTGCGCGACAGGCCGGCGATGTCAGCGATTGCCTCGACGTAGTTGCCCTTGGCATCCTTGAGCATCAGCACGGCCACGAACCCGCCAATCGTCATCGCGACATAGACCGCAAGGTAGAACAGCATCGCCGATGCGCCCGCAGGCGTTGCGGCGGCCAGGCCGAGCAGGATGAAGCCGACGTTGTTGATCGACGAATAGGCCAGCAGGCGCTTGATATTGCCCTGCCCGATCGCCCCCAGCGCGCCGACCACGATCGAGGCAATCGCCGCGAAGATCACGATCTGCTGCCAGGCGGCGGACTGCGGCCCGAAGGCCTCCAGCGACACGCGCATGGTCAGCGCCAGGGCCGCAACTTTGGGTGCCGTGGCGAAGAAAGTGGTGACCGGGGTGGGTGCGCCTTCGTACACGTCCGGGGTCCACATGTGGAACGGTACGGCGCTGACCTTGAAGGCCAGGCCTGCGAGCACGAATGTGATCCCGAACAGTGCGCCTTTGGACACCGTGCCTTCAGACAGCGCAGCGGCGATCCCGGCGTAGCTGGTGGTGCCGGTAAAGCCATAGGTCAGGCTCATCCCGAACAGCAGGATCCCGCTGGCGAGCGCGCCCAGCACAAAATACTTGAGCCCCGCTTCGGCCGAGCGCTGATCCGGCTTGAGGAACGCGGCGAGGACATAGGCGGCGAGCGAGTTGAGCTCGAGCCCCATGTACAGCGTCAGCAGGTCTTGCGCGGAGACCATGATCCCCATGCCCAGCACCGCGAACAGCACCAGCACGGGATACTCAGGGCGATAGGCGCGGTGCTTTTCAAAGAAGGCGGGCGCGACCAGCAGCGATGCACCGGCTGCGGCATAGATCAGCAGCTTGGCAAAGGCCGCAAAGGCATCGCCGCTGAACAGCCCGCCAAAGGCCGAGGCCGCTTCGCCGCGCAGGCCCTGGAACAGCACCGGCGCAGTCATCACCGCGGCGACGAACAGTGTCAGCACCGCCAGCCAGGTGACCGCGCGCGCATCGCGGCGGGTCTGGCCCCAGGCCGAGGCGACCAGGAGGACGATTGCCGAGATGCTCAGCAATTGTTCGGGCGCAGCGATGCGCAGTGACTGAAGCAGGTCCATCAGTGCGCCCCCCCGTGTTCGACATGGTCCGCGTGGGCAGCGGGCTTTCCTGCGGTCAGCTGGGCATCGCCGACCGGTTTGCCGGCGGCGAGCCGGGTCTCGACATAGCGGATATCGTTACGCATCGGGGCCAGGAAGCTCTCCGGATAGACGCCCATCCACAGCACTGCGGCTGCGATCGGGGCAAGCATGGCCCATTCGCGCAAATTGAGGTCAGGCATGGCGGCGGCATCGGCGTTCTTGTGGTCGCCGAAGCAGATCCGGCGGTAGAGGTAGAGCATGTAGCCCGCCCCCAGGATGATCCCGGTCGCGGCCACGAAGGCGACCAGGCTGGACTGCTGGTAGATCCCCGCCAGCGCCAGGAATTCACCCACAAAGCCGCTGGTTGCGGGCAGGCCGATCGAGGCCATGGTGAACAGCATGAAGAACAGCGCGTACTTTGGCATGTTGATCGAGAGGCCGCCGTAGCGATCGATCTCACGCGTATGCAGCCGGTCGTAAATCACGCCGACGCACAGGAACAGCGCGCCCGAGACCAGCCCGTGGCTGAGCATTACCACCATCGCGCCTTCAAGGCCCTGGGTGTTGAACGAAAACAGCCCGACCGTAACAATCGCCATGTGCGCGACCGAGGAATAGGCGATCAGCTTCTTCATATCGTGCTGGACCAGCGCGATCAGCGAAGTGACCACCACCGCGATCATCGACAGCCAATAAACCAGCCAGACGAAATCGGCGCTGGCCTGCGGGAACATCGGCAGCGAGAAGCGGATGAAGCCGTAGCCGCCCATCTTGAGCAGCACGCCGGCCAGGATCACTGACCCGGCGGTGGGTGCCTGCACGTGGGCATCGGGCAGCCAGGTGTGGACCGGCCACATCGGCATCTTCACCGCGAAGCTGGCGAAGAAGGCCAGCCACAGCCACTTCTGGGCGTCCACCGCGAAGTCATAGGCCATCAGCGTCGGGACGTAAGTGGTGCCAGCTTCCTGCACCATCCAGATCATTGCGATCAGCATCAGCACCGAGCCGAGCAGGGTGTAGAGGAAGAACTTGTAGCTGGCGTAGATCCGCTCAGCCCCGCCCCAGACGCCGATGATCAGGTACATCGGGATCAGACCGGCTTCGAAGAAGATGTAGAACAGGAACAGGTCCTGCGCCGCGAAGACGCCGATCATCAGCGTTTCCATCACCAGGAAGGCGGCCATATATTCGCCGACGCGCTTTTCGATCGACTGGCTGGCGAGCACGCAGATCGGCATCAGGAACACCGACAGCATGATCAGCAGCAGCGCGATTCCGTCGATCCCCAGTTTCCAGGCAAAGCCTGAGAACAGCTCCTTGCTCTCCTGAAACTGCCACTGCGCGCCGCCGACATCGAACTGGCACCACAGCACCACGCCCAGCGCCAGATTGGCCAGCGTCGCGGCCAAGGCCACGGTGCGCGCCATTGGGGCATTGACAAACAGGCAGATGAAGGCGGCCACCAGTGGCACGGCCAGCATCAGCGAAAGGATGGGAAAGCCCAGCATATCAGTGCACCAGAACCCAGGTGATCGCGGCGGTCAGGCCCAGCAGCATGACCAATGCGTAGGAATAGAGGAAGCCCGTCTGGAGCTTGCTGGCGAGGCGGCTGCCCTGGGCAACCACCCAGGCCGAACCGTTGGGGCCAAAGCGGTCGATCACGCCGATATCGCCCAGCTTCCAGAACTTGTCGCCCAGCCAGAAGGCGGGACGCACGAAGATCCGGTCATAGAGCTCGTCGAAGAACCACTTGTTGTAAACGAAGGTGTAGATCGGCTTGATCGCGCCCGCGAACTTCGCGGGGAAGCCGGGGTTGGCGATATAGCCGTACCAGGCGATTCCCAGACCGGTGATCATCACGCCGAACGGTGCCCACTTCACCCAGGTCGGCACTCCGTGCATGCGGTGGATCAGCTCTTCGCTGAAGGTTACGCTGCCTTGCCAGAAATGGCCGGTGCCCGCGCTGATGAATTCGTGGTGGAACAGCAACCCGGCAATCACCGCGCCAAGGCTGAGCAGACCCAGCGGGATCAACATCGACAGCGGGCTTTCGTGCGGATGATAACCGGCGGTGCCGTCATCATGCTTGGCATGGCCATGCCCGTGGTGGTCGTCGTGGACCGCATGCTGCACATGCTCCGACTGGTCCCAGCGCGGCTTGCCCCAGAAGGTCAGGAACATCAGCCGCCACGAATAGAAGCTGGTCAGCAGCGCCGCGATGATCCCCATCCAAAAGCCGAAACTGCCCGCCACTGAATGGCTGGCATAGGCCGCCTCAAGGATCGAATCCTTCGAATAGAACCCCGCCAAGCCCACCACATCGACAATCCCAACCCCGGTGATGGCCAGGGTCCCGGCCATCATCGCCCAGAAGGTCAGCGGGATGTGCTTCCTGAGGCCGCCATAGAAACGCATGTCCTGCTCGTGGTGCATCGCGTGGATCACGCTGCCCGCGCCCAGGAACAGCAGCGCCTTGAAAAAGGCGTGGGTGAACAGATGGAACATCGCCGCGCCCGGCGCGCCAACGCCCGCGGCGACGAACATGTAACCCAGCTGCGAGCAGGTTGAGTAAGCGATCACCCGCTTGATATCCCACTGCGTCGTGCCGATCGTCGCCGCGAACAACAGCGTTGCCGCACCAACATAGGTCACCACGTCCATCGCCACCGGGCTGGTCTGGAACATCGGCGAAAGGCGGCAGACCATGAATACGCCCGCGGTCACCATGGTCGCGGCGTGGATCAGCGCGGAAACCGGGGTCGGGCCTTCCATCGCGTCGGGAAGCCAGGTGTGCAGCCCCAGCTGCGCCGACTTGCCCATCGCGCCGATGAACAGGAGGATGGACAGGATCGTCATCGTGTCCCATTCGCCGCCCAGGAAGTGGATCGTCGATCCGGCCATCGCCGGCGCGCGGACCAGAATTTCAGGGATCGAGACGGTGTTGAACACCAGGAAGGTCCCGAAGATCCCCAGCATGAAGCCCAGATCGCCGACGCGGTTGACCACGAAGGCCTTGATCGCGGCAGCGCTGGCCGAAGGTTTCTTGAACCAGAACCCGATCAGCAGGTACGAGGCGAGCCCCACCCCTTCCCAGCCAAAGAACATCTGGACCAGGTTGTCGGCGGTCACCAGCATCAGCATGGCGAAAGTGAACAGGCTGAGATAGGCGAAGAACCGCGGCTGATCCGGGTCTTCGTCCATGTAGCCCCAACTATAGAGGTGGACCAGCGCCGAAACGGTGGTCACCACCACCAGCATGATTGCGGTCAGCGTATCGACGCGGAAGGCCCAGTCGAACTTGAGCGAACCCGACTGCACCCATTGCAGCACCGAGACGGTGTGCTCGTGGCTTTGCCCGCTGACAAAGCCCAGGAAGATCGGCCAGCTGAGCGCACAGGCGATGAACAGCGCGCCGGTGGTCAGCACCTTGACCGCGGTGTTGCCCAGCGCACGGTTGCCCAGCCCGCCGATGATCGCGGCCAGCAGCGGCAGGAAAACGATGAGGAGGATCGGATCCACTTGGTCTTACCCCTTCATGTGGCTGACATCGTCAACCGCGATTGTCCCGCGGTCGCGGAAATAGAGCACCAGGATCGCAAGGCCGATCGCCGCTTCGCCAGCAGCAACGGTCAGCACGAACATCGCGAAGACCTGTCCGGTCAGATCACCCAGGAAGGCGCTGAAGGCGACCAGGTTGATGTTCACCGCCAGCAGGATCAGTTCGATCGACATCAGGATCGTGATTACGTTCTTGCGGTTGAGGAAGATCCCCAGCACGCCCAGCACGAACAGGATCGAGCTGACCGTGACATAGTGTTCGATGCCGATGGTCACAGCTTTACTCCCCTCATAACTTCACCCCAGCGCCCACTTCCGGCGAAACATTGACCGTCGCCTCATCCGGGCGGCGGGCGTTCTGGCGGCTGATCACCTGCCCGCGCACGCCGCCGCGCTTGCGGTGGGTCAGCACGATTGCGCCGACCATGGCAACCAGCAGCAGGAACCCGGCGACTTCGAACAGGAACAGGTACTTGCTGTAGAGCAGCAGTCCCACGGCCTCGATATTGCTCGTGTCCGCAGGAACCGCGGCGCTGCCATCGGCCACGCCCAGCTTGATCCCGCCTTGGCCAATCGCGCCCAACCCGATCAACACTTCGGCCAGCAGCACTGCCGCCAGCAGCAGCCCCAGCGGGAAGTGCTTGATGAAGCCTGCCCGAAGCTCGCTGAAATCGATGTTGAGCATCATCACCACGAACAGGAACAGCACCGCCACCGCGCCGACGTAAACGATCACCAGCAACATCGCGATGAATTCGGCGCCCAGCAGCACCATCAGCCCGGCAGCGTTGAAGAAGGCCATGATCAGCCACAGCACCGAATGCACCGGATTGCGGGCCGAAATGACCATTCCGCCCGACAGGATCGTCAGAGCCGCGAAGAGATAGAAGGACAGGGCGGTGATCATGCGGCACCTGCGGTTTGGATTGGTTCACGCGGAGGCGCGGAGACGCGGAGGGGTGGTGTCAACGGCGCAGCCGTGATGATCAAAGGACGCTGCCTTTTGCCGAACAGTCGCGTGACAGAAACAGGCCCGCGGCCGGCGCAAGTCCTCCGCGTCTCCGCGTCTCCGCGTGAGAATGCGCATCCGCGTGAGCCAAATTCTCTCAAAGAACCCCGTCCAGTCATCACGCGGCCCCTATCGATACGGCGCATCGGCTTCAAGGTTCGCGGCGATGGCCCGCTCCCACTTGTCCCCGTTCGCCAGCAGTTTGGCCTTGTCGTAGAGCAGCTCTTCGCGCGTTTCGGTGGCGTATTCGAAGTTCGGCCCTTCGACGATCGCATCAACCGGGCAGGCTTCCTGGCAGAAGCCGCAGAAGATGCATTTGGTCATGTCGATGTCATAGCGCGTGGTGCGGCGGCTGCCGTCGTCGCGCGGTTCGGCTTCGATGGTGATCGCCTGCGCCGGGCAGACCGCTTCGCACAGCTTGCAGGCAATGCAGCGCTCCTCGCCATTGGCATAGCGCCGCAGCGCATGCTCGCCGCGAAAGCGCGGCGACAGCGGGTTCTTCTCAAACGGATAGTTGATCGTCGCCTTGGGCCTGAAGAAATACCGCAGGGTCAGGAGGTGCGCTTTCACGAACTCCCACAGGGTGAACGATTTGATGAGTTGGGCGGCGGTCATTGAGGCTTTGCCCCTCCGGTGCTTGTGTCTTGCTTTACGCAGTCTGCTTGACCTGATTCATCTCCAAACTCGGTTCTGCCCGTGGAGTATTTCGTCTGCCAATTAAGCTTGAAGCTGCGCGGCTCAACTGCAGGTTTCAAAGTCATCGTGCCAAAGACGTTGAGCCCACGCCATACTTCTGAGTATGAAAATTCGACGGCATCTCCAGCGGCTATGCCTTTCCAGTGTGTGTCAATATCCGGCCCAGGTCGCGGTGTGCCAAATGCGTGAATGCTCACGTTTGAAATGCTCTTTCCGTGAACCTGGTACGTTAGAGAAAACCCCAATTTGGTCTTTGGATTGAAGCAGTAATAGGCCGCATCTGGCACTGCTGCCGATGCAGGAGCGCCAACGAGGCAGAAGGCCAATGCAGCGATTGCAGGACGAATCATGCCCCCTGCCTCCACATCAGCCAACCGCTCACCACGCAGACGAACAGCAGGCTCACCGGCAGGAACACCTTCCAGCCCAGGCGCATCAGCTGGTCATAACGATAGCGCGGGACGGTCGCTTTGACCCATGAGAAGATGAAGAAGAACAGGAAGATCTTGGCGAACAGCCACAGCCAGCCCGGGATCCAGTAAAGCGGCGCCCACTCGATTGGGGGTAGCCATCCGCCCCAGAACAGCGTCGCGTTGAGCGCGCACATCAGCAGGACGTTGGCATATTCGCCCAGCCAGTAGAGCGCGAAGCTCATCGAGCTATATTCGGTCTGGTACCCGGCGACGAGCTCGCTTTCGGCCTCGGTCAGGTCGAACGGCGCGCGCTGGGTTTCAGCCATGCCGCTGATCAGGAACATCACCGCCATCGGGAACAGCAGCGGGTTGAAGCCATAGCCGTTGAGCAGGCCGAACATATGCTCGCGCTGGCCCAGCACGATGCCGTTCATGTTGAAGGTGCCGGCGTACATCACCACGCAGATCAGGATGAACCCGATGGACACTTCATAGGAAATCATCTGCGCGCTGGCGCGCATTGCCGAGAAGAACGGGTACTTCGAATTCGACGACCAGCCCGCGATGATCGTGCCGTAAACCCCCAGCGACGAGATCGCGAGGATATAGAGCAGCCCGACATTGATATCGGCCAGGATCGCCCGGCCGTTGAACGGGATCACCGCCCAGGCCATCAGTGCGACGGTAAAGGTGATAATCGGCGCAAGCAGGAACAACACTTTGTTCGACGCGCTGGGGACGATGGTTTCCTGCAGGAATACCTTCAGGCCGTCTGCGAAGGACTGGAGCAGCCCCCACGGCCCCACCACATTCGGCCCCCGGCGCAGCGCCATCGCCGCCCAGATCTTGCGGTCGACGTAAATGATCATCGCCACGCTGAGCATCAGCGGCAGGGCGATGAGCAGGATGCCGGAGATCGTGGCGATGAACCACGACCATTCGTAGGGCAGCCATTGTTGGAAAAACTCGGTCATTCTTTGCCCACCCGGTCATGAATGGCGATCAGAACCTGGATAACTGCCCCATTGGCAACGAGGTACAGCGCCTCCGTCAGCGCGTAGTAGAGCGCTTTGGATTTGGTGACCTGCGGCATTGCCCCAGTCGTTTCATCCAACCCGGAGGTTTGGTACAGAATACCCATCTCGACAAAGGCATTGCCCAGGCTCCAGACGAACATCACTGCGGCAGCGATATAGAATACCCGCGGCAAACGCCTCACCAGATCACCGAGACCCGTCATTCCGCCGCCTCCGCGAAAGTCTCGCCGTGCAGCAGCTCGGCCGAGCAGCGCTGCATAGTCTCGCTGGCGCGGGCGATCGGGTTGGTGAGGTAGAAGTCCTTGATCGGATAGGCTTCGATCGTGCCCTTGGCCCCGGCCTTGCCTTTCGGCAGCGCACCGCAATCCGCAAGACCCTCGCGGCCCAGCGCCGGGACGGCCTTGGCCATCGCGGTGCGCAGCGCATCGAAGCTGTCGAACCCGACCGAAACGCCCAGCGCATCGGCCATGGCGCGCAGGATCGTCCAGTCCTCGCGCGCGTCGCCGGGAGCAAAGACGGCTTTGTCGGCCCACTGCACCCGGCCTTCGGTGTTGACGTAAGTGCCCGGCTTCTCGCTGAAAGCGGCGGCGGGCAGGATCACATCGGCGGCATGCGCGCCCTTGTCACCGTGGTGGCTGATGTAGACGATCATTGAACCTGCGAACTTGGTGTAATCCACCTCGTCCGCGCCCAGCGAAATCAGCATCTTGGGCTTGGCCTTGACCAGATCGGCAATGCCGCCCTTCTGAGCATAGCCCAGCATCAGCCCGCCCATGCGGCTCGCCGCCATGTGGAGCACGTTGAAGCCGTTCCAGCCATCACGGACCAGCTTGTACTTGGTCGCCAGCGCCAGGCAGGCATCCAGCGCGCCCTTGCCCAGCCCTGCCCCGCCAAGGATCAGCGCAGGCCGCGCCGCGCCCTTGAGCGCGGCTTCGGCTTCGGCCGGAAGCTTGTCGATCACCGACAGGTCGGTACCGAGGAAGGTCGTCGGCACGGTGGTTTCCCACTCCGGCCCGACCACGAACAGTTTGGCCCCGCGCTTGGCCGCCTTGCGCAAGCGGCTCTGCACCAAGGGGGCTTCCCAGCGAACATGGCTGCCGACGATCAGGATCGCGTCAGCCTCTTCGATGCCCGCAAGGCCAGAATTGAAGTTCACCGCAGCGAGGTTCGAGCAATCGTAGTCCAGCCCGGTCTGGCGGCCTTCAAGCAAGTCCGAACCGAGCGCCCCGGCCAAGGCCTTAGCCGCAAACATGGTTTCGCAATCAACCATGTCGCCCGCGACCACCGCAACCGACTTGCCGGGGTTGATCTTGGCGACAGCGGCAAAGGCTTCTTCCCAGGTCGCCGCAACCAGCTTGCCGTCACGGCGTAGCCAGGGCTTGTCGAGCCGGCGGCGGGTCAGGCCATCGACCTGGTAGCGCGCCTTGTCAGAGATCCACTCCTCGTTCACGTCATCGTTGACGCGCGGCAGGATCCGCAGCACTTCGCGCCCGCGGCTGTCGAGGCGGATGTTGGCCCCGCAAGCGTCCGACACGTCGATCGACAGCGTCTTCTTGAGCTCCCACGGCCGCGCCTCGAAAGCATAGGGCCGCGAAGTCAGCGCGCCGACCGGGCAGAGGTCGATCACATTGGCGCTCATCTCGTGGCTCGACGCCTTTTCGAGATAGGTCGTGATCTGCATGTTCTCGCCGCGATAGAGCGCGCCGATTTCGTCCACGCCCGCCACTTCCTCGCTGAAGCGCACGCAGCGGGTGCACTGAATGCAGCGGGTCATCACGGTCTTGATCAGCGGGCCCATGTACTTCTCGGTCACCGCGCGCTTGGGCTCGTGATAGCGGCTCGCGCCCCGGCCATAGGCAACCGACTGGTCCTGCAGATCGCACTCGCCGCCCTGGTCGCAGATCGGGCAATCGAGCGGGTGGTTGATGAGCAGGAACTCCATCACCCCTTCGCGCGCCTTCTTGACCATTTCGCTGTCGGTGCGGATTTCCTGACCCTCGGCGGCCGGCAGCGCGCAGCTCGCCTGCGGCTTGGGCGGCCCGGGCTTCACTTCGACCAGACACATCCGGCAATTGCCGGCGATGCTGAGCCGCTCATGATAGCAGAAACGCGGGATTTCCTTGCCAGCCAGCTCGCACGCCTGCAGCACGGTAGCGCCCTGCGGGACTTCGAGTTCGAGGCCATCTACGGTGACTTTAGGCATCAGCGTGACACTCCAGCCTGGCTCTTGGCCATGGCCAATCGGTAGTAATTGATGGCAACTGTTCCACGCAGCACGTGCTTGTCAAAAGTCAGCTTTTCCCCGGCCACAAGGCAAGCGCCCAGAGCAGGAGTTGCCTTACCAATTGCGCTAGCTTCTTCTGCGCTTTCGGGTTTGGTCAGCAGCCACTCTTTCGCTGTAGCTTGATCGCGACGAACCACGCATTCCCCAAACTGTGAGAGCCAGGCTTTGGCGACACTGGCGTCCCGTGCCTTCTTCACCGTCTCCTTGGCGGCGTTCGAGCGGGCTTTGGCATAGGCTGCCTCAAAATCGCTGGCCGATTGCGGGGCGAGATGGGTTAGCGGACCAACGCTGTCGAAGCTGCCGACCTCAACAACCTTAAGGTCCTTGTTGACCAGCACGTCCGCAAGCGAAGCCCTGTAGAGATCGGGATCAACGACGATACCCTGATCTCCACGCAACATCAGTTCTTTGCATCCAAAAATGAATGCCAGCTTTTTGGAAGTGTAGATGTCAGCGAACTTGCGTTCCATGGTGTGGTTGTCAACGTTGGCCAAAACCAGTTCGCGCGCGCGGTCATGGTGGTTGCGCACCGTGCAGGTCGCGTAAGAACGCACGTCTTCGCGATACTCGGCCAGTCTGCTGCCGGACAAGCCTGCCTCTGTCTGGGAAGCGGACAGTAACCCAGCGCCAATAGCGAGAATGCTGAGAAGCAGCCTCACTCCGCCGCCTCCCGCACATTCTCGGCGATCCGCTTTTCCAGCTCGGGGCGGAAGTGGCGGATCAGGCCCTGGATTGGCCAGGCGGCAGCGTCGCCCAGCGCGCAGATGGTGTGGCCTTCGACTTGCTTGGTGACGTTCCACAGCATGTCGATCTCTTCCACGTCGGCATCGCCGGTGCGCAGGCGTTCCATCACGCGCCACATCCATCCGGTGCCTTCGCGGCAGGGGGTGCACTGGCCGCAGCTTTCGTGCTTGTAGAAGTAGGACAGGCGGCTGATCGCGCGGACGATGTCGGTGCTCTTGTCCATCACGATGACGGCGGCAGTGCCCAGGCCCGATCCGGCTTCCTTGCAGCCATCGAAGTCCATCGGCATATCGGGGCACATCGATCCGGGGACCAGCGGCACCGAGCTGCCACCCGGAATCACCGCCAGCAGGTTGTCCCACCCGCCGCGAATGCCGCCGCAGTGCTTTTCGATCAGTTCGCGGAACGGGATGCTCATCGCTTCCTCGACCACGCAGGGCTTTTCGACGTGCCCGCTGATCTGGAACAGCTTGGTGCCCTTGTTGTTGTCGCGCCCGAACGAGCTGAACCACCCGGCCCCGCGCCGCATGATCGTGGGGGCGACGGCAATCGATTCAACGTTGTTGACCGTGGTCGGGCAGCCATAGAGCCCGGCGCCGGCCGGGAACGGCGGCTTGAGCCGCGGCTGGCCCTTCTTGCCTTCCAGGCTTTCGATCATCGCGGTTTCTTCGCCGCAGATATAGGCGCCCGCGCCGCGGTGGACGAAGACGTCGAAATCGTAACCGCTCTTGCAGGCGTTCTTGCCGATCAGCCCGGCATCATAGGCTTCCTGCACGGCCGCGAACATCGTCTCGGCCTCGCGAATGTACTCGCCGCGGATGTAGATATAGGCGGCGCGCGCACCCATCGCGAAACCGGCGACCAGCGCGCCTTCGATCAGCTTGTGCGGATCGTGGCGGATGATCTCGCGGTCCTTGCAGCTGCCGGGTTCGGATTCGTCGGCGTTGATCACCAGGAAGCTGGGCCGTGCCGGGTTCGGCTCCTTGGGCATGAACGACCACTTGAGGCCCGTCGGGAACCCCGCCCCGCCGCGCCCGCGCAGGCCGCTGGCCTTGATTTCCTCGACGATGGCATCGCGGCCCTTGGCCAGGATCGCCTTGGTATTGTCCCAATCGCCACGCTTGCGGGCAGCCGCGAGCTGCCACGGCTGGTAGCCGTAGAGGTTGGTGAAGATGCGGTCTTTATCTTGAAGGCTCATGCTGCGCCTCCCATTGATTCACGCGGAGACGCGGAGACGCGGAGGAGTTGTGCTGGCCGCAGGCCATTCAAATCTGCGCAAGTCTCCAGTTTGAACATGCGTTGCAGGAACAGGGCGGCTTCGCCGCGCGCGCTACTCCTCCGCGTCTCCGCGCCTCCGCGTGAGAAATCAATGGCGAAACCCATCACCAGTCCCCCCGGTAATCGTGGTTGGCCTTGACCATCTCTTTGAGCGTGCTGGGCCCGCCCAGCGGCTCGACCGTGTGGCGACCCGGCTCCTGCGTCCCGGCCTTGGGGCTCTTGCCCGAGGCCAGCGCGTCGAGCACGGTATCGAGCCGGTCGGCGGTCAGGTCTTCGTAGTTGTCGTCGTTGATCTGGACCATCGGGGCCGAGGCGCAGTTGCCCATGCATTCGACCTCGGTCAGCGTCCACATCCCGTCGGCGGAGGTATGCCCCTTGGCCATGCCGCGCTTCTTACAGGCGGCCATGATGTCGTCAGACCCGCGCAGCATGCACGGCGTGGTGCCGCAGACCTGGACGTGGAACCTGCCCACCGGAACCAGATTGTACATGGTATAAAAGCTCGCGACCTCGACCACGCGGATCACCGGCATGTCGAGCTGCGCCGCGACAAATTCCATCACCGGGATCGGCAACCAGCCCTGCGTCTGCGTTTCCGCCCCAACCTGGCGCTGGGCCAGATCGAGCAGCGGCATCACCGCCGAGCGCTGACGCCCGGCCGGATAGCGTGCGACAATCGCCTTGGCCTGCTTGGCGTTGTCCTTGGACCACGCAAAAGCACCCCACCGTGCGCGCAGTTCGGGGGTATCGGGTTCGAGATGACGGTCAGCCATTAGTCGTCTTTCACCACCTGATTGATGTTTATGCGTGGCGGTGCGCCCAACCGGAAGTCGATCTTCGAAATCCGAGCGGAATCGCCTTCGACAAGCAAATAATCTACACCAGCTTCTTTGCCACCGACGCAACGCATGCGCATTGTGACTCTGTCGGAAGAAACGTTGTCAATTCCCGAGATCTGACACTTGCTCAAAAACAATTGTGTACTCTTGACAGTGAGGCCACGGACCTTCGGCCCTTCATCGAGATCTTCTAGTCCTTGAACTGTAGCACCTTCGGCAATCACGTTATTAAATCTGACTTCATCGCCGTTGAGCGCGCTAAAGTTAAGTCGATTTACAACATTAAGTGCAACAATGTTCCAGCCGTTGACACTTTGATTCACAGGCCCAGCGTGTGCGCCGACCGCAGCCAAGGTAAGAGCAGCAACACCAATAGGTCGTCTCACCGGTCACACTCCCCAAACACCACATCGATCGCGCCCAGAATGGCGGTCGCATCGGGCAGCATGTGGCCCTTGCACATGAAGTCCATCGCCTGAAGGTGGCTGAAAGCGGTCGGACGTATCTTGCAGCGATAGGGCTTGTTGGTGCCGTCGGAGACCAGATAAACCCCGAATTCACCCTTGGGGCTTTCGGTCGCGACGTAAACTTCACCGGCGGGGACGTGGAAGCCTTCGGTGTAGAGCTTGAAGTGGTGGATCAGTGATTCCATCGACTGCTTCATCTCGGCCCGCTTGGGGGGGGAGACCTTGCCGTCGGTGCTGGCGACTGGCCCTGTGGGCATGTCGCGCAGGCACTGCTTCATGATCCGGGCCGACTGGCGCACTTCCTCGACGCGGACCATGAAGCGGTCATAGCAGTCCGAGCGGGTGCCGACCGGAATATCGAATTCCACGCGGTCGTATACGTCGTAGGGCTGGCTCTTGCGCAGATCCCACGGAATACCGGCAGCGCGGATCATCGGGCCGGAGAAGCCCCAGGCCAGCGCGTCTTCCTTGGAGACCAGCGCGATATCGACATTGCGCTGCTTGAAGATGCGGTTGTCGACCACCAGGCTCATCGCGTCTTCGAACAGGCGCGGCAGGCGGTCGTCGAGCCAGACGCCCAAATCGTCGAGCAAGGCTTGCGGCACGTCCTGGTGGACCCCGCCGGGGCGGAACCAGGCCGAGTGCATGCGGGCGCCCGAAGCGCGCTCGAAGAAGTTGAGGCAATCCTCGCGGATTTCGAACAGCCACAGGTTCGGCGTCATCGCGCCGACGTCCATCATGTGCGACCCCATGTTGAGCATGTGGTTGCAGATCCGGGTCAGCTCGGCGAACAGCACGCGCAGGTATTGCCCGCGCAGCGGCACTTCCAAGTTGAGCAGCTTTTCGATCGCCAGCACATAGGAGTGCTCCATCGCCAGCGGCGAGCAATAGTCGAGCCGGTCGAAGTACGGCAGCGCCTGCAGGTAGGTCTTGTGCTCGATCAGCTTTTCGGTGCCGCGGTGGAGGAGGCCTACGTGGCAATCGACGCGTTCGATATTCTCGCCATCGAGCTCCAGCACCATCCGCAGCACACCGTGCGCGGCCGGGTGCTGGGGGCCGAAATTGATCGTGTAATTGGTGATGACTTCATCGCCAGTGGTGGGCGATTCTTCGAGCTGGAAGGTCATTGCACTGCTCCCGTCGAAGATTGGTTCACGCGGAGACGCGGAGACGCGGAGGGGGTATAACCGTTCACGATGCGCTGCACGTTACCCTTGATGGTTGCCCCGCCGAAGTTAATCAACAGCCCACAGGTCAAATCCATCAGCCGAAGATAGGTGTTTACCTGCTTCCCGTGGACGGGAAGCAATTTCTCAACCGACTTCAATTCAACCAGCAAAAGCGAATCCACGAGCATATCAATCCGCATTACAGACTGGATCACGTGGTGTTTGTATCTGATCTCAACCTTGCGCTGAGTCTCTACGCTATAGCCACGCTCTTGCAGCATAGCTGCAAGAATGAGCTCATAGACATTCTCAAGCAGCCCAGGACCCAAATCCCGATGCAGCTGAACCGCGCAGTCAAGCACGTCGCCAGAGATTTCTTCCAAATCTCTCACCACAAATTCTCCGCGTCTCCGCGTCTCCGCGTGAGGAACCGGGTCATGCTCCTCCCTCCGCCTTCTCATCCCCAGGCAGCACGTATTCGGCGCCTTCCCACGGGCTCATGAAATCGAACTGGCGCAGGTCTTGCGCCAGCTTGACCGGTTCATAGACCACGCGCGCTTCCTCGGGGCTGTAGCGCAGCTCGACATAGCCGGTCAGCGGGAAGTCCTTGCGGAATGGGTGGCCTTCAAAGCCATAGTCGGTGAGGATCCGGCGCAGGTCCGGGTTGCCGTCGAAGATCACCCCATACATGTCGAACACCTCGCGTTCGAGCCAGCCGGCGTTGGGCCACAGGCTAGTCACGCTGGGCACCGGACTATCCTCGGCGGCATTGACCTTGACCAGCAGGCGATGGTTCTTCGTCACGCTGAGCAGCATGTAAACCACTTCGAAGCGTTCGGCCCGGTCGGGGTAATCGACCCCGGCCATTTCCATCAGCTGCTGGTATTGGTGCTCGTCGCGCAAGGTGCGCAGCGCACCCACGATGGCATCGCGCGCGACGGTCAGCACCACTTCGCCGTGGGCTTCTTGCGCGGAGATCAACGACTTGCCGAGCGCCTTGCTGAGCGCAGCGACAACGCCTTCGTTCGAGGCGGTGCGCGGGGCGGAGTGGACTACGGCCATTAGATACCTACCTCCGTTCGCATCGAGCGAAGTCGAGATGCCGCGCACAGTGTCTCGACTTCGCTCGACACGAACGGGTGTGGTTTGTGGATCAGTTCGCAGCTCATCGCTCGACCGTCCCGACCCGGCGGATCTTGCGCTGGAGCTGCATCACGCCATACATCAGCGCCTCGGCAGTCGGCGGGCAGCCGGGGACGTAGATATCGACCGGAACGATCCGGTCACACCCGCGCACCACCGAATAGCTGTAGTGGTAATAGCCGCCGCCATTGGCGCAGCTGCCCATCGAGATGACGTATTTCGGCTCCGACATCTGGTCGTAAACCTTGCGCAGCGCCGGGGCCATCTTGTTGCACAGCGTGCCCGCGACGATCATCACGTCCGATTGGCGTGGGGACGCGCGCGGGGCGAAGCCGAAGCGTTCCATATCGTAGCGCGGCATGTTGACATGGATCATCTCGACCGCGCAGCAGGCGAGGCCAAAGGTCATCCACCACAGCGAGCCGGTGCGGGCCCACTGGAACAGGTCCTCGGTGTTGGTGACCAGGAAGCCCTTGTCACCCAACTCACCATTGAGGTCATTGAAGAACGCCGCGTCAGGCGCGGTAACCGGGCCGTTCCACAGCGGGCGGCCAAGGGCATCAACCGGAACACTCATTCCCAATCCAAAGCCCCCATTTTCCAGGCATAGACCAGACCCAACACCAGTTCGGCAATAAACACCATCATCGCAATCCACGCCGCCCAGCCCAGGTCCAGGAAGGTCACTGCCCAGGGGAACAGAAACGCGGCTTCAAGATCGAAGATGATGAACAGAATCGCGACCAGATAGAAGCGCACGTCGAACTGGCTGCGCGGTTCCTCGAAGGCGGGAAAGCCGCATTCGTACTCGCTGTTCTTCTCGTCATTCGGCTGGTGCGTGCCGGTCAGCCGGGCAACGCCCATCGGCGCGAACACGAACAAGGCCGAAAGCCCGAAGGCGATTCCCAGGAAGATCAGGATCGGCAGGTATTGCGACAGGTCTACCAAGGCGCGGACTCACCTAGCTTTCAGATAGCCCGCGCCCTAGTCCCGGCCAGCCCCCCGCGCAAGGGGGACTGCCCTTAGAATTGCTCAAATTTCCACGCCGAAACACAAAATACGATCCGATGTCCGCGATTCCCCCCTCCCGCTTGCGGGAGGGGTCGGGGGTGGGTCAGTCGGCCACCCGGAACCTTGCGATTTGATTCACTTGCCCACCCCTAGCCCCTCCCGCAAGCGGGAGGGGAACCTTACTTCTTCAGCTCACGCGCCAGGGTGGACTGGGTGGTCTTGCCATAGGGCGGCTTGAAGCCCGAGAGCTTGCCGACATCGAGCCCCGGCTGGCGATAGACCGCGCGGCCGTGGCTGAAGGTCTTGAACCCGTCCAGCCCATGGTAATTGCCCATTCCCGAAGGCCCGACCCCGCCGAACGGCAGATCTTCCATCGCATTGTGGAACAGCACGTCGTTGACCGTAACCCCGCCCGAGATCGTGCGGCTGAGCACGTGTCGCTCCTCGACCTTGTCGCTGCCGAAGTAATAGAGGCCAAGCGGACGGTCATGCGCGTTGACGTAATCGATCGCCTGATCGATCGAGTCATAGGTCATCACCGGCAGGATCGGGCCGAAGATTTCCTCCTGCATGACCTTCATGTCGTCGGTGACATTGCGCACGATGGTCAGCGGCATCTTGTTGCCGTTTGAAGCCTTGAAGTCCTCGCCCGCGGGATTGACCTCGATCAGCTCGGCGCCCTTGTCCTGCGCGTCCTTGAGATAGCCTTGCAGGCGTTCGAAGTTACGGCCGTTGACCACCGAGGTGTAGTCGTCATTGGCGAGCAGCGTCGGGTACATCTCGGCCACGCCGCTTTTGACGCTTTCGATCACCTCGCCTTCCTGGTCCTTGGCAACCAGCAGGTAATCGGGCGCGAGACAGATCTGCCCGGCGTTCATCATCTTGCCCATCGCGATCCGCGATCCGGCCTTGGTCTTGTCGGCGCTGCGGCCGATAAAGGTCGGGCTCTTGCCGCCCAGTTCCAGCGTCACCGGCACCAGATTGTCCGCTGCGGCGCGCATGATGTGTTTGCCCACGCTGGTCGCGCCAGTGAAGATCATATGGTCGAAGGCGAGCTTGCTGAAAGCCGTGCCGACTTCGACCCCGCCGGTGAAAACCGCCATTTCTTCTTCGGCGAAGTACTGCGGGACAACCTCGGCAAAGACCTCCGCGACGCGCTCGGTGAACTCGCTCGGCTTGATCATTGCACGGTTGCCAGCTGCCAGGATCCCGGCCATCGGCACCATCACCATGCCGACCGGGAAGTTCCACGGCGCGATCACCCCGACCACGCCCTTGGGCTGCCAGACCACTTCGGCCTTTGCGCCGAGCAGATTAAGCGGGAACATCGGTTTGCGCTTTTCGTTGCGACTCCAGGCCTCAAAATGCTTCTTCGAGTGCTTGAGCGCGCCA